>JBLIRF010000037.1:0-12132 GCA_049472175.1 Thermoplasmatota archaeon | reverse complement strand
CTTCTTCTTCTTCCTCCTCCTCTTCTTCCTCCTCGTCCTCGTATTCCTCTTCTTCCTCCTCCTCTTCTTCCTCCTCGTCCTCGTATTCCTCTTCCTCTTCTTCCTCCTCCTCTTCTTCTTCCTCCTCGTCCTCGTATTCCTCTTCTTCTTCCTCCTCCTCTTCCTCCTCTATCCGATCTTCCATGAAGGTAGGTTGCTTTTTCTTCGGAGTACCAACGATGAATATCTCTTCCTCGTCATCATCCAGACTTATTGGTCTGTAGCTGGATTTGACAGCACTCTCATCTCCATCGCTCTCGATGTCAAAGCCTCTTTTCTTTTTCGGCTTCTCCTTCTTTTTCTCAGTTATCGGTTTCTTCTTTTTCTTCTTGGAGACGACAGTCTCTTCCTCAATAACAGGCTTCTTTTTCTTGGGTTTCTCCTCGACCGCATGTTTCTTCTTTTTCTTCGGTTTCTCCTCGACCGCATGTTTCTTCTTTTTCTTGGGTTTCTCATCTTTGGACTTTTTTCCCTTAACTTTGGCAGGCTTTTTTTCAGGAATTCCGTACATTTCCTCGTATTTCCTGGCAAACATCCTTGCCTTCTTGGCAAGGTCCCCTTTTGGGACCCATCCGCATTCCTGACACTTCTCAAATGGATACTCCATCTTTGCCTGGCACTTCTTACATGCGACCTTCATCCCTTTCACCTCGGGGGTTGTGACACCATACAACATAGACAGAAAATAAAAAGGTTTCCCACTTTACAGGTCTTTTCCCCGACAACCTCGAAGGATTTCAAGAATCTCCACGTTGCCTTCCCATTCGTCATTATCCAATCGGATCGTCCGTAATGATCCCTTCATCCTTATCTGTCAGGTCATCTTCCTCGGAAATGAGGTCGGTGTCCGAACCAGTTCGCTCGGCATCATCTATCATTGAGCCATCCGGTTCATCATCAATTGATCCGCCGTTCAAATGACCCTCTTCTAGCTCTTTCTCCGGGAGTTCCATTCCGCATTCAGGACAGTAAGATAAGCCTTCATAAAGCGAAGCGCCGCAGAAAGGACACTCCCCGCGGCCCTCCTCTTCCTGCTCGGACCAGGTTTTCTCCTCGTACAGGCCCTGTGATCCCTCTATCTCTTCCGATGGCTGTTTACCCGCAACTTTCTTTTTGTTCAAATATACAATGGCAAAAAGAACCGCTCCCAGCACTATTACGATGATGATGATTATCAGGATGATCAGCAATGTTCCGAAACCAGGATCATCAACTTCCGGAGTACTCTTAGGGTCCAGGGGGTCCGAACCCTTCTCATATTCCTCGAGGTTCGTATAATCGTCCCCGTCGAGGTCACCTTGGGCATCCGAAGCCCATGTCGGGTCCATCCCCCATTCCACTTCCTTGCCGTCCGGGATCCCGTCCGCGTCCGTATCCGGATTGTCCGGTTCGGTCCCCTTCTGGTATTCCTGGAGGTTGTTCAGCCCGTCCCGGTCCTCGTCTTCTGCTGCATCTGTATTGTCAGAAGGAGACAGGAAACCGTATTTTAATTCGTATATATCAGGTATCCCGTCGCCATCCGTATCGATATCCTCCTCGGATATCGTCCTGAACTTGATCATGATGTCATCGGCAGTATTACCGCTCAAGTCCCTGATGGTCCTCAGGGAGAAGGTATAGTTGGTACCTCCAAGGAGGGTGTCCTCCGAGTAATATGAGATCGTTCTTGTCTCGGTGTTCAGGTTCGATAATAGGACCACAGGTGGACCGCCTTCTGGTATCAGGGATGCCGAAAGAGCATCCCATTCGATGATCTCAGAGAACCTGATGGAGATCGTGGGACCGAGTTCAACATTCATCTCCCCATCCTCGGGTTCAATGGATACGACCCCCGGAGCCAGTGTGTCAGGGATGGATACCAGGAGGTCATACTCCAGGGTTATCCAGTTGCCCGCAATATCATACCCCGTGACTGTAAGGGAGTATGAACCAACATCGAGGTCCAGTGAAAAGGAGGTACCGTAGGTTTCCTCGAAAGTGTAGTTGTTCGATACGGTCCAGCTTACATTGTCGATCTCGTTCTCATCTGTTATGTTAAGCAGTAGCTCGATGCTATCTCCCTCGAAGAACTGAATGGTGTTCCCAATGGCACCTTCTATGAACATTTCGGGAGGTGTAAGATCAACCCATATATTGGATGAATTGTATGGGCCAGCATTCTGGGATGGATCTATGGACCTGAACTGGGCAAAGTGCTTTCCCTCTGCAAGGAAGAAATAGTACTGGAACACACCACCGTATGTGGTCCATCTCTCGATGATCCCTTCGGGGTCCTTGAACTCCTTTCCGTCCAGCTTTATCTCGATAACGGTCCTGTCCTCTCCTGGTACGGTTACCTTGAACCCAACCAGGGAAGTGTTGAAGTAAAGGGAACCGGGGATATGGTGTTCGGAATCCAGAGGAAAGAATTCCAGTTCAGGAGTGACGGGAGGGGTTATGTCCAGGGTCACGAACGTTATCGCGGTGGAGTTTGGGCCGTGATTTGGTGTCTCCGCATCATCCACTGAGTGAATGGTCGCCCATATCTCGGTCTCGGACGGGAGGCCGGTCAACTCCGCCTCGGTCGCAAACTCGCCATCGATGTATTTAGTGAGGTTCCATGAGCCATCTGTTGCACTGAGGAATATCCAGAAACCGACAATATCGTCACTGGAGCTGGGTTTCCATTTGAGTTTCACCCACTCTCCCCCCAACTCTTTCACTGAAAAGTTCTTCGGAGGTTGCGGAGGTGTTATATCAAGTGTCCATCCGGTGACGGGCGTTGTAAACCCGTGAGTATTTTCAATATAGTCTTCAGATTGTATTATGAACTCCCAGCCCGTCTCTTCCTGCAAGCTGTCGACCAAGACTTTTCTGTACTGCTTACCAACAGAAAGAGTTTGGTTGTATTGGAGATCCTGGGTTCTCTTGTAATCTATACGGAAGGTCTTGAGATCGCTGGGCGGTTCGTTCAGGTCCCAAAGAAGCTCTATGCTGTTCCCCGTCCGGTTGCCGATCCTGAAGTTCGTGGGTTTTGGGGGTGGCGTCTCGTCGATATACCATGTCATGTTGAAATTGTCACCAACGAAGATGCCCGGGTCCTTGATATTATACCGCCAGCTTTTCGCCGGTTTGAACCTCTCCCATGTCATTGTTATCTCCACTCTGACGGAAGAGGTGGCTCCATTGTGTTTGTACTGATTGACAGCGATCGGGGGCATGACGCCATCTGAACCGGTCTTGATATCGTTTATGGTTGAATCGAAGACCGTCCATTCATCTAGTTCGTTCGGATACTTCTCCCCGTAGACCTTCGCGGTTACATCGTCCATGCCCGATCCAGTATAATCACTTACAGCTCTAAGGAAGAACCATTTGCATTCGTGGACAACGGCAGAGGAGGCAGCTGTGACATTCGCCGGGGCGTTGAAGGTGCAGTTAACGGTCCATCCTAGAGCACCGGTCATTCCCCTGAAACCTGCTGAGTTCCCCATGAGAGTTGAATTATAGACATAGGCTCTGGACCCCATACCCATTACCTTTACCCCGCCTGCAGATCCGGTCATCGAGATATGGTCCAGGTATCCGTACCCTCCGCCCGTGATGTTGATGCCATCGAAATAAAAGGATGTATGTGATTTATCCAATATGATCGGAGAGGTCCCGGATCCAGCGGCTAAAAAAATTCCTTCCACCCATATCCCAGCGGAAGGTGCGAGCTTGACCGTAACTCCCGGGTCGATCGTGAGGGTAATTCCCGCGGGTACGGTCACGTTCCCCTCGAGAATTACAGGGGAATCTGCAATTCTCCAGTGTGTGTCTCCGGATAGATCGCCCTCAGACACGACGATCCCGGATACCAATCCGGGACCAGAGAACGTGAAGAGGAGACCCATAGAGGATAAAAGCAGGATGGAGGTCACTGCCGCTTTTAAAAAGTTTCGAGAACTGGCGTTTTCATATTGATCACGGGAATAACGGCCCATCATCATCACTCTCTTGATAGTTCACTCCAACTCGGGTGGGGATGGTAAGGGGAGATTCCGGTAATAAACCTTTACCGTATCGTCAGGCGGAGGGCGATCTCCTCCAACCTCAGACTAGACTCCATACCCATCCCTTCCTGGATGGGTCCATTCTGCTCTTTATGATACCCCTGGTCTTCAGACGCATCAGGGTCCTGACCGCACCGTCCGGACAGTCGTCTCCCCTTTTTTTAAACTCCCTTTCCAGTTCAGAGGTGGTCATCTCTCCCATCTCTTTCAGGATCCTCAGTATCTTCTCTTCTTCAGCCATGTAAATACCCTCGGATATCAGCCCGGTTCCTGTTCGATCGCTTCGAAGATCCCCTCCACTTCCTGCGGAGGACCTTCAAGGAGGTCAATATCATCATCTATTGAGCGATCGATATCCATATTCTGATCGATCATCCTTGGTCCGACCTTTTTGCTGAGTATTATCAAGCCCGCAATGGAAGCTCCCCACTGGAGCAGAAGGATGCCGAGGCCTATTGTTCCTCCCAACCACCATTCTTCCGAAGGGGCCATGAGTGTCTGGACAAGGAACCAACCGGACATCACAACAAGCTCTATGGGGATCACGAACCTGAAAAGGACATCGAACCATTTCCCCACTTTTATATCGTCGTATCTGCTGTTGACAATATTGTTCCTGAACCTTGTGATGCCGTACTTGAGGACCAGATAATAGATGAACGCCCCCGATACAATGAGCCCGAGCCCCCAGACGAAGTCCTGGTTGTCAAGGAACACTGGCATGGGCGTACCGCTCACTGGTAGTATTATCAGAGCGGAGGGGAGACCAAGAACGAGCATACCCGCGGTCAGGATACGGATGGCCTTCTTCCTGTCCCATCCAGCATCGACAAAGTTCTTGACAGCATTTTCGTAGGTCGCGATCATGGAGGTAAGTGCAGCAAAGGCCATGGCCAGGAAGAACATCACTGCAATGATAGGGCCCCCTGCCATCTCACCGAAGAGGCTCGGGAGGTAGATGAAGGTCAGGCCCGAGCCCCCTTCCTCGACAGCGGCCTCGGCCAATGCCGGTGATGCGCTGACACCGAAAACCGTTGCGAATATCATTATCCCTGCCACAAGTGCTATGGTGGTGTCCCCGAGGCCTGTCAGGAATGTGTTCAGGTTCGTGTCGCTCTTCCTCTTGGTATAAGCTCCGTAGGTTATGGCCATTCCCATACCGGCACTGCAGGACCATGCGGACTGGGCCAGGGCGGACACCCATGTCCGTGCGTTGAAAATGGAACCTGAATGAGGTGTGAATAGGTAAGCGATCCCATCGAGTGCTCCGGGAAGGAAAATGGCTCTTATCATTCCGACGATGAGAAGTACGAAGAGTGTCGGGATCAGGACCTTGTTCACCCTCTCCACACCTTTTTCCACTCCCCTGTAAACGATCACGGAGGTGATCGCTATTGCAAGTACCTGAAAGAACACCATGAGAAGGGGGGATCCGAGGAACCCTTCCCAGGAATCCCTGGCAGCCTGTGCACTGTGGAAGGAGATAGATCCAGTGACGGACCCAAAAGCATACCTCAGGGTCCATCCCATAACCACTGCATAATAGAAACCGATCGCCGTGGAGATCCAAGTAAGCCATGCTCCCATCCAGGTCTTCTTTGTTCCAAGAAACTGCGAAAAAGTCCCCATAGTGCCCTTCCTGGACTTCTTGCCCAGATTGAACTCCACAAGGAGTATGGGAATGGACCAGGCAAAGAGGAAGATGACATAAGGTATCATGAACGATCCCCCTCCATTATTGGCCACCTCCTTGGGGAACCTCCAGATATTGCCAGTCCCGATCGCCGCGCCAAGGGCCGCCATGAGAAGCCCCCAGCGGTTTGTGAACAGTCCTCCTCCCTTGGAGACCGTTTCATTCCCCCCCTTTCTTGGACCTTATGGCCATGGTTATTCCCCCGGCGAAGCCACCCCATACAGTGCCCAAAGTGTAGAGCATTACGAAAATTGTGGCAACCCCGAACTCGAGATATCTTACCCTGTCACCGTCCAGCTTGATCATATGGAACTGGTTCGGTGCGTACATCGGCTCGGTTATCTGTCTCCCCTCGGAATCCACAAGCTTGAAGTAGAACCTTAGTTCACTGTCCTTCGATATCCTGAGCACTTCTGCTGAAAGATTGCCATATTCGTCCTCAACAACGGGGGAGGTCATCCATTCCCCGTTTCCCCACCTGTAATGGACCCTTGTACGGTCCAGGTTGATCGGAGAGGGATACCCGTCGTCCATGTAAGTGAGTTTGAGCCTTACACCATCGCGGGTAAGTTCCCAGCTCGTCGAGTTCTCATCGAACCTGATGAAGCTCTCGTAAGGGTTGGCAGCAGCGTGGCAGAGATATAATGTTGGGTCAAGGTTGATACCGCAATTTTCAACGATCTCCTCTGCCGGTATTGTATGCCTGTCGCCTATCTCGAAAGTGTATCCAAAGGTTCCGTATTGAGAGTAGAACCAATCGTTGAACTCACCGGTCACGGGGTAGAGGTCGTAACCTTGCATGGGTGTGTAACCGTTCATCTCGGCCATACGGGTGCCGAGCTGCTCAAGAACTGCAGAATCCCTTGCAGGTTCCGGAATGTTTCCCCAGGGCCAGAGTACCAGCTTTGAATATGAGTGGTAGGTTATCGCTACCGGGAAATAATGGGTATCACCGAGAGCCCTGATCGCTATGGTCTCAGCGGAGGAGAAGCCTCCCGCAGGGTCTTCGTCGACCTTCCCGTCACCGTCATTGTCGATCCCGTCCCAGGGGTCTTCGTCCACCCCCTCATCCGGTCCGATAGGAACGTAACCCGGTCGGAAATCTATCGGGATGACCGCATCCCCGTCGTCATCGACGTTGTCGGGCGGCCCCCTGTAGGAGGATCCGCTTGTCAGGACCACATTGGACCCGCCAGTTTCATGCCACGCCCAGCCGTAGTTCCTGTTGATATCGACCCCATATGATACAGGAGTGAGGTCCGGTGACGCCAGACCACCGGGCGTGAAGTCGCTTATGTAATTTGGCTCCCTGTTCTTCCTCCAGCTTCTATCCACCTCGTGTGCATACTGCACACCATCGGGGTTCGCCATGGGAATGAAGAACACTTCACGGTTGTCAACGAGGTAGGTGGAAATGCTTCCGTTCAACCCTTCCGTCCCGTAATTGCTGACAAGGAATGATAGTACGAACAGCGGAGCTTCGTATGATATCCATTCATTGCCGTGATGGGCGCCGATCAACAGAACGTTCTCCTCGAGGTCGGTCCCTCCATCATCCTCCAGGCCCGGATGGTCGGAAAGCTTCAGGCACCAGATGTCCCTTCCCTCGGATGTCTTCCCGAGAGACCATAGCTTCACTATATCGGGTCTGGTCTGTTCGAGGAACTGAAGGTATTCGGTCATGGAGCCGTGGTCGAAATATGTTGTGAAGTTCGACTCCTCCATGATCGAAGAGGGGGTTGATATGGGCAGGAAAGCTCCGGTAGAGGCACTCCCGGTCCATTCCGTATCCTGTGGTCCATATGCAAGAATAATAATTGCTATGCTAAGTAAAAGCATCGTGAACGAAATGGTCCTGGACCGGGGCCCAGAAGTATTGGAGCCCTGCATCGGGCTTGTAAGGTGACCTGGTGTTATATCGTTTTCTATACCTCCGCGGCAACATGGCCACCCGTCCCTTGTGCCGGGCTTGAAGGGGGCTCGATCGACCGCGGAATACGACGGTTCGGGGGCCTCGGAAGTTGCTTTAAAAAGGAGTGACCGGTTGCACGGGAAATCACCCCCAACTTTGAAATAATACCATAATGATTAAGCCTTGTCCCCGCGGTTGGAATGATTTCTGGGGTAGTTCCACATGGGTGAATGGATAAGCAGGATATTCTCGGATAGCGTGAGCCAGGCCGAGAAAAAAAAAGGGGAAGACGCCTCAAATGAAAAAAATACAAGGGAAGTACCCCTCAGGTCCTTCCAGATGGATAGAGCAGGTTCGGCTTCGAAAGGTGAAGAGGAGCTTGAAGAAGTTTTGGACAGAGGCTTTATTGCTTCCCGCCTCCTATCCGCGCTGGTGGATGTCGATGACATCCGATCCCTGACAGATATCCTTTCAAGGGAGCTTCCTGCCATCGTCCCCTTCGATATCGGAACGCTGAGGTGGAGCGATCCGGAATGCCGTCTCGACGGCCCTCTCTTCCAGATCGAAGATGATTTTCCCCAGAGTGCTGAGTTCGTTGCCAGGGGGAGCATACTGGAAGGTACCAGGGACGCTCAGGTGCATTCTCCGAACCGGGCCGACCATCTGGGAATGTGGAGCGGCAAGGTGGACGGTGTCTGCCGTGCCAGGACAGCGACTGGAGAGCCCCTCCTCGTCCGTATGCACTCCGGCCTGGTGGTCCCGCTTTATAGCAGGGAAGAGACTGTCGGCATGATAATTCTCTTCTCGACCCGTGAGGGGGTAATGGATGGAGTGGCCGATGACCTATCTCTCAAGATGATCTGGGATGGGATCGGTTCTGCCTTGCGCAGGTTACTTGGATCGATAGATGCACAGGACGAGCTGCAGCGGATCAGAGAGCTGCTCAACAGCAGTGATGAGCTGTTGGTCCTTTGGAAGGAAGCAGGGCCCTTGTGGGAGATCGACTGCAATTCAACTGCAGAGAGGTTCATCCGGAGAGACCAGATGACCCCGGAGATGATGGAGGGCCCCTTCTTTGCCCCTCCCGGTAAGGCTTGGGACCTTGCAATGTCCGCATGGAGAAATGCATTCGAGGAGGGAGAGACGAACATGGTGGAACTCGAGTTGCAATCGGTGGACGGGGACAAGGTCAACTATCTCTGCATCTTCTCTCCTTACGAGAGGGAAAAGGAGGTCGTGGGTGTAAGGATGACCGGGGTCCGATCCAGTTTCCTCTTGAGGTTCCTTTCGGGCCCAAGGTTGGAAGAAACCCCGGGTTTATTGGGCAGGATGGACCTCTGCTCCCTGGTCAAGGAGGAGATCGGATCTATCCGAGAGAACTGGTCCGGGACAGAGGTCAATATGGAGCCTTCGATGGGATCCCTTGAGATCAACGGTCATCCTCTTGTAAGGATAGCTTTCAGGTCTCTGCTCGAAAGAGCGATCGAGCTGTCTCCTCCCGGGCATGCGGTCTCGGTAAGGATCTCGACAAATATCCAGGGGGTGGACATCTCCATAAAAAACGATGAGATCCCCCTGCGTCAGGGCCATTCTTCGAACGATCCCGGGAACGGGACGGGGGCCTTGGAGAAGCTGCAATATGCAAAAGGTATCATCGAGCTTCACGGTGGAAGTCTGCATGAGGGGAGCGAGAATACGGATGGGTCGATGTTCAGGTTTATCCTTCCCTGGTCCGTGCACTGATCACCATCCGTCCATCAGGCCCCTTTTAACTGCATGTTCGTAAGAGCCCGCTGTAAAATGCACCAGGAGATGGTCATCAGCCAGGGATGAGAGTTCCTCGACCTGGTCAAGAGTAAGATGGACACCTTCGGAATCCGGTCCTGGAAAGGGGAATGTGGCTTCGACGATCAGGAGATCGGAACCCCTGACGAGTTCTTTGAGGGGGGAGATATCACCTGTATCTCCGGTATAGACCACTACCTCCCCATCCATTTCGAAACGGAACGAAAGTGCAGTTACCGGCCCTCCCACCTTGCCGGGTCTGCTGTGGCGGTGCAAAGATGATATGCATGATATATCGACCCCACCCATCTTCAACCCGCCCCCCTGACCGAGGGGTACTAGGTCGATATCGAACAACGGCTCTTCCCAGAGATGATCGGTAAAATGGTCAACGATCGATTCAATGGGGGCCGCTCCTTCGGGGTAGATGATAGGGAATGCGGCTTCCCTGCCCAGAAGCTGCAGGAAGTTAAGCAGCGTGATTAGGCCAGAATAGTGATCATAATGCGGATGGGATATGACCGCCCCTATTATGGACTCTCCGGCGTCCTTGAGGTCCTTTCCAGGAAGTTTGTATCCTGATTCCCTCTGGTATCTTTCGACCTCTATGCTGTCACGTACACATCCGTCACCGCAATCGATCAGGATGCGGCCCCGAGGTGTATCAAGAAAAATGCTCGTTGACAGTCCAGCAATTGAATAGCGGGTGAACACATTGAAAACCCTGCCGGACCAGGTCCTTACATGGGGTCTCGGAGGAAGATCGTAATCCGCCATGTGACCACAATAACCATCTGAATGAAAACTTTATCTAACGGTATACCGGGACAGGAGCTCCTATCTTTTTCCGCTTTTGCATATTTCTCGAATAACACCTCTTCTTCCTGGATCCCACGAAAAGGTCCGTGATGTCCTGTGAGATCGATTTCTTCAATGATGACCTTGCAAGATACCCCCGCGCCTCTGCGTTCCTGACCAGCTCCATGCCTTTATCGGTCCTTATGATCGGAGGCCCGAAAGATAGGTCAGAGAGTTCGCCTGAATAGTCTGGACAGAGGTTGCACCTTGGCCATCGCGGCCCTCGATTGACATTGCGGAGGAAATGGCTCACCAAAACCTCCTTCTTTACGACCTCATCATTAAAGGTCCTGACCTCCAGTTCGATCCTTGTCGAGGAGATCTTCCTGTACCTGAAGGACTGGACCTCCCCAGGGGGAACACTCATTAGCCTCGAGATCGACCCTCTCCAGTCTCCCTCGCTCATGTTGGGAGCTCCGCAGTTCAATGATATCAGATACCTTACCTTCGTGGTCAGATGTCTTGCAGCAGTATCCATCTCCATGTTTCGAAAAGCCTGGACCTGGCATGGAAGCAGAACAATTGCAACACTCCCGACATCCGGATCCTTCTGCACCTCGGGGAGCATCGTCAGCACTGAGCTGAAAACATACTTCGATGAGGCAGCTTTGACAATATCCTCTCTTGTGCGGGCAAGCATCCCTTTTCCCGTTGATAAGGCGCCGTCGTCAGACCAGTCGGTAAGAAGGGCTGCATCGATCGATCCCGCTTCAAGAGCAGCTACCAGGATAGAGGTCACTCTCCCCCCGAAGTATCCGGCCTTGATGAATTCCTTCCGGGCAGAGGTCAAGTGTCTTTTCTCTATGTAGATCCCATATCTCTTTCCAAGGGCGTGGTCCCTATATCTCGAGAAAAGACGTTTCTCGTGGTCCGACATTTCCACCCCTTTTCCCGGGCATATCCTCAAACAAGCACCACATCGTATACATTCACCGTTGATAGAGATGCCATCCTTCCCGAACTCCAGAACATTGACGGGACATGAAGCCACACACCCGCCGCAT
The DNA here is from genome assembly GCA_049472175.1 of Thermoplasmatota archaeon. Taxonomy (GTDB): domain Archaea; phylum Thermoplasmatota; class Penumbrarchaeia; order Penumbrarchaeales; family Penumbrarchaeaceae; genus JAFGLL01. The sequence goes on along the minus strand of JBLIRF010000037.1, from coordinate 807 downwards.
CTTGTGCAAAGTCCGGCATCTATCACATCGATCCGGAGCTCATCGAATCCCCCGCTAGTCAAAAACGAGCCTCCTCAGCCTTCGTCCTCTGGCATCAGAGCTTCCCCGTCATCGAGCGAAGCAAGGTCGCTATCATAGGCAGCATCCGCCTCTTCCAGCTCCATGACTACCTGACGGTCCGCAGCGGACCTTCTAAGAAAGAAGAACAATAGGAAGAGCAATGATATCAGGGCGATCGCGATCCCGATACCACCAAGTATCGACTGGATATCGATATTACTATCCGATCCGTTCCCGTCTGGACCTTCGCCGATGATGCTGACGTTGAACAGTATATAGACTGTGTTGACCCCGTCAGAGATCGAAACCCTGACATGGTTAAGTCCCAGGAATTCCTGCGACCCGTTGACGTGCAGGACCCCGTCCTCCTCCACCCATACGAACGAGGAATTGCTGCCGAAAGAAAGTGTTCCCCCCTCTTCATCACTGACGTTCAGCTGGAAGCTCCAGGTCTCACCGACGAGTAAGGTCACATCGGGTACATCCAGGAAATGGGGAGGGTCGTCGATCCCTATCACCACTATCCGAAGGAGAAGGGCAGACTCCGCTCCCTCCGTATCCCTGATGAACAACGTGAAATCGTTGGTTCCGACGTCTTCCTGACCGGGTTCCCACAGGACCGATCCCGTGGTCGGGTCCACGGCGAGCCGGTCCCCTTCGTAGTAGAAGGAAAAGGACCCGCTGTCGATGTCGCCTCCCCTGAGAAGGAAGAGGAACGGCTCGTCCTCGGGGGTCACCAGCTCGATG
>JBLIRF010000036.1:0-12313 GCA_049472175.1 Thermoplasmatota archaeon | reverse complement strand
CTTCTTTATCACTGCTTCCCGACCCGGAAAGGTACAACGTATCCCCGACTGTAAGGTAGACGATGGTCCTGTTCATCAAGGCTCTCGGAGGTGTGCTGTCGCGGACCGTGAAGTTGAGCGACACCGTATCGTTCAGGCCGGAAGTGTCCATGAGGATCATATCTATCCGGTAAATGCCGGGATCGCTCAGCGTTATCCAGAGTCCATCAAGTTGTCTGAAGTCTTCATTTGAAACATTGAGAAGTCTCACTCCGAAGAAAGGTGTGGAAAGGAACGGGATCTCCCCCCCCTCCTCGATCCTGAATACAGTGTAATGGGCGGAGAGGAGCCCTTCGTTATCTTGGGATCCCGTGATGTTGAGGAAGATGGGCTCGTTCTGGTCGATCGTATTCCCGTCCATGGTCAGGACCGCATGCGGAGGGGTCATGTCCAATACCCGAACCTGCTTGGTGAGGTTCGCTGTATTTCCCGAAGGATCTTCAAAGTAAAGCGTAACAATTGCTGTTCCCGGGAAGGGGAACGCTATCATATTCATTGGACCTTCCAGGGTATCCATGAACGTCTCCTTTCCCTGGAGAACGACCACCCAAGTGAAAGAGGAACCGTTCCAGAATAAAGGGTCATTGTCCAAGGACCCGCTTGCATTGAGCTCGAGCTCCCGCAACTCTCCCACCTCGAGCGGCAGGAAGAACCCGGGGACAGGGGGGGTGTCATCATGGACGGAGGCATTGAAGGTCAGGAACGATGAGAGGCCGATCCCATCCGTCACCATCAGCGTTCCATTGTAGTCACCGGGGATGTCCAAGGTAACATTGACCGTTCGGCCAAGGAACTGGTACAGACCGAATTTTCCCGAAAATGACCAGGCGAACGACAGGTTCGTGGAAGGACCTTCCGCAGTGTCGTCATAGGCTGCTGGTGCGGTAAGAACAACCGTCTGGGAAGTGTTCATCTGCAGATCCGGGATGGGCCCTTCTATGACCGGGGGTGCGTCATCCAGCACCGTTATCCTTGCTGTGCCATTGGCAGTATTGTTCTCCTCATCCAGGACGGAGAAATGAAGCATATATATGCCCGGATGCTCGAAGATGTGATCAAAGAACGTCGCCTTTGTCGTCTGATTGTACCATCCATTATCCATCAAGGACCATTCTACCCGGGAGACGCCAACATTGTCCGTGGCGTTGATCGCGTAGGTGAACGGCCTCTCCTCGAGAGCTGTGGCATCAGAGTACTCGATGACAGGAGGGGTTACATCCTTCACGTATATCCTAGTAACTGCCGTGTCCGACGCACCGGACGGGTCCCTGACCTCCATCATGAGGGTGTAGAACGAGAGGGGCTCCTCGAATATATGAACGAAATCTGACCCGTACCTAGTGAGGTTGTTCCATCCATCGCCGATGTACATGGGCAGGGTCCATGTGAAGTTGGCTCCTGTTTCGAATTCCGGATGGTTGCCGGTGGAATCATCTGCGGATATTTCCACCTCGGTGTCTTCATCCACTTCGATCCTCTCGGGTAGTCTTGCCTCTACATGGGTCCTAAGATGAGCGATCCCCCAGAGCGACTCGTTCTTGAAAGTGGGGGACTCTTCGGGGGTTGTCTCCCTCCCCGTCCACTTCAGGGCGGTCTTAGAGAGGTCCCCGGTATCATCGTCGTTGATTCCCACATTGAACCCAATTGTCCCTCCCGGTTCCGGAGAAGCTATCGAATCCAGTCTGACCCTCATCTCAACGATGTAATAATTTTCCGAAGGGGTAGTTCTGGAGGCAGCAAACCATTCCTTGTTCTCCCCGAAGAACCTCTCATACGGAGTCGAATTCGAATAATCGTAAAAGTAGCTTCCATCCGCCTTTGCAAGCAGCGTCGTACCGTCCTCGAACCCTGGCCACGGATCGCCCGCCCTCTGGTCCTCGTCCATATCATGGGCGCCGTCCACAAGGAGTTCGACACCATCATCCCTCCAGAAGGTGGTTCCGCTGTCGACAACGATGCTCTGATCAGTAACGTTCGCCGCGAAATACAGGAAAGTATCATCGTACAGCAGATAGAAGGTGATAGCAAGGTCAGCCTGGTCGGTGAACTCCTCGTCGGAGCCTACCGCCGGATAGATCTCTCGGAACGACTGGCCGTCAAAGGCATCGAAGTAGTTCGTTGTGAACTCCGTCTGCCATTCCATGGCCCCGATCCGGCCGTCCAGAACAGGAGGTTCGAAGCTATAGTATGCCTCTGCCCACCTTTTCTCCTCACCTTGTTCCCGGATCATCGGACCAGGACCCTCACATGCATCCGCAGCGACGGGAAGAAGCGACAGAAGGAATATTGCGATGACGACCTTTTGGTACATGGTTCCACAAATATCGAACCAATGGCAAAGTATTTATCCTTGACTGAAGGGGCGGATCATACGGTCCATCTTCTTACATTATACGGGGACATACCCCGAAAACACAGCGGTCGGGAACGGATCTCAGACCCTCATTACAACGATCGTGGTTTCACAACTTCCCATTCCACCCCCTTTCTCGGCAGTTATGTCTATCAAGGCTGTGTCCATAGAGGACGGGATCATGGTCGGAACATCCACCGAATCCCCTGAATCCACCTTCCGGACGATCCTGTTCTCCACCGACCCGGAGAAGGTCACGATCACGTCATCAACCTCGTTCCCTTCCGAATCGTATACATAGACAGTTACGGCCACCGTCAGGTTTACCCTCCCCTCCCCGCTTATCTCCACTGTCTCGGGGTCCGTGGTGACCCTCCTGAGTGTCGCGTCCGTATCGCCTGCGATCGCCAGCCATCCTATCAATATTCCCAGAGCGGCCATTCCGATCACGACCGCTATTATCAGCTGCAGGGGAAAGCCTTCAATGCCCCCGTTCCTGTCTGTTGCAGATCTCATTTCTTTTCTCTCCTTTTCATCCGATCAGATATGAACTTGCAAGAACTCCAAAGGAAAATGCCAGGGAGGACTGTATCATCCTCCTCGGGACCCTGTGCCATCCTCCGCCAATGGTCCCGTTCTCCAACCTGTATATTGTCAGTGTTGTGGTTATGGACAGCATCAAGAGGTAACCTCCGGAAATCAACAGAAAATGCCAGGGTTCAAGGGTGCCCCGGGCGCATCCACCGAAGATCATGCCTTCCGGAATTTCTCCCTGGACCGATCCCATCAGGTTAAAAATACCGGCCGAGGCGCCTATCATGATCGGCGCAAATATCGAAGAGGTGACTTCCATCTGCCCCACCGCGGACCTTACCCTCGCGGACATGTCCCCTTCAAGGTAAAGAAGCTCCTGGATATGCTTGGAGAATGCTCTGATGGCCCTACCCCCCGTTGCTCCGCCAGCCCTTGAGAACTCCCTCGCACTTCCCAGATATGATAGCAGAGGCTCGGGAAGGCCGGTTTCACCGCTGCTATGACCCGGCAGCAACCTGTAGCTCTTGTCCGTCTCCACTGCCCTTTTCGAGAGTGACCTCTTCAGTGCTGATTCGAACGAGCGCCCCTCCATCACCCAGGATGAGATGTCCCTGAGGACCACTGGTGACCTTTTTCTTACGGCAGAGAAACGCTCCCCTGCTTCCTTCGGACCTCTGGACATCCATCCGATCACACCGGACAATAACGCAGATATCCCCATAAGCATCAGCAGTATGAACAGGGACTCCCTCCCGGACCCGGGAAGGGTGAGGGGCAACTCCACGCCGGTAACTACCACTAGAACGGAAAGGATGAGCAGGACCGCACCAGCCGCCATCAACAGGACATCGAGAGGTTTCGGGAAAGATCCGCGACGGGTTGCTGCGGTGGGGTGTTCTGCGCCAAGAGGAGGTCTCTTGAGGACAAGCGAGTTACCCAGAAGGACTATTCCCAGGGGGAGAACGACCCAAAGTACGAACCCTATTATAAGCGCAGTCCTGCCCGTGATCCCCGCCACGGGTATCATGGTAGCGAGCAGTATCGGTAATAGAACACCGATCCCGAAGAGAGCGGTGGACGGCCCCGCAAGGGAGCGGGAGTACTCCTCCATCATAGTCTTTGATTCCTCTGAAAGCCTTGTCACGAGCGCCCTTGCCGAGAGTGCGACCTCGTTTCGGGATGCCTCGTTCTCTATCGATCCAAGGCTGTCGAGGGCCCTGCCTATCAGAGATGAGCGCTCGGACCATTCCTCCTTGAATTCCTCGTAGACCTCGTTGAAGGGCCTTCCCCGGGTGAAAGGCGCCCATGCAAGCTCTCCAAGCATAGGCTGGTCTACCTCGGGAAGGGAAGTCCTTGTCAGCCTTACAGCAGACGGCAGGGACGGATTGATCTCCAAGAAAGCAGAGAGCCTTCTAACGATGTCATGCATTCTTCCCTCTTCCCTCCATCTCGATACCCTTACTGATCTCCTGGAACGGTCATGGAGCCATAACGCAACTCCAACGGGAATTACAATGGTCAACAGACCTCCGGTGAACATAACGAATGTCAGGTCGATCTCTGAGGTATATCCAACGGTCTCGACCCTCCAACCCTCCCCGTCCTTCACGATATCCTGTACCGCTGCGATGTTCTGGAAATTGTCCGATATCCCGTCAGAATCCTTATCCGGTCCGTTGGGTACGGGAAGGTTGTATAGCAATGATAGTAATACCACGGTCCCGGCAACGATCAACACGGCCGCAGCCAACGGGGGAGACCGGGTCCATTCCCGCCCACCGGTTCTCAAGCCTTCCCTCCCGTGAATGCTTCCTCCCATCTTTTCAGCAAATATGGCTCGGATGGATACTTTCCTTTCTCGATGGCCTTTTCCCTAGCACACTGGAAGGCCTCGCTTACGAGAGGCATCATTTCCGGTCTTGCAGCCTTTTCTGGACCTAGTACGACCGATGCCCTTTCAAGAACTGAAGCTCTGGCCTTGAGCTCGGCAAATATCTCGAAAGGGGGCATACCCCAAAGTGATGCAATGGCCTTGAGTGTATGGGAGGTGGGCAGATCGCTTGTCGGCCGCAGGGAGTTGCTGAGTGGATCGTAGATGAACAGGTCCCTAAAATTACCCGGGGTGCCATCCTTCACCACCTCTGCTATCTGGACAACCCTGCGATATCTTGTTCTAGTTCCCTTCGGTTGTACAAGACCCGTGACCACCACCAGGTCGGTTGCGGTGAAGGATACTCTGGAAACACCGAGATCCTCCACCGCTCTCTTGTAGACCGCCTTTGCCGAATCTGCGTGGAAGGTTCCCAGGACGGACGATCCCGCGGTTCCCGCGGACATCATCTCGTATAGTGTCCTTGTCTCGGTCCCTCGTACTTCACCAAGGACCAGTACCGATTCCCCAAGCCTCAACGCTGTCCTCAGCGCCTGCTCTGCCGAAGTCCCTTCAGACGACCCGACATTGAGACCCAGGACCTTGTATCCGTGATCGTTCAAGGGGGCAACTGGAAGCTCCGGTGTGTCCTCGATGACTATCATCCTCTGGGAACGGTCGACCTCGAAAAGAAGGGCTCCCAGCAGAGAAGTCTTCCCCGCGCCCCTTGGGCCTGCTATCAGAATGGTCCTTCTTCCAGCTATGGACAAGGACAGGAAGGCGGAAGCGGTCGATGTAAGGGCGCCAACGTCTGTCAGTCTAAGGAGCGTCCAAGGATCGTGTGAGTGCTTTCGGATCGCGATGGATATCCCGCCCGATGAAAGAGGGGGCCCGACTGCGGTCACCCTTGCATTGTATAGTTCAAGATCGCATTCGAGGACCGGCGATGCCTCGGAAAAGGGGAGCCCCGAATGGTACCTGAGGACAGATACGATCCTTCTAAGCTCCCTGTCCGTCAGGTGGAGGTTTGTTGCATAGGTCCCCTCAAGCCCTTTCGGGATATGGCCTCCTATGGAAACGTAGACCGGTTTCGACATCGGTGGGGAATCTATATAGATATCCTGCACACGCTCGTCCCTAAGAAAATGTTCCATCGTACCGTATCCGCAGGTGTACTGGGCTGTAATCCTTCCGAGCAGTGCGGGAATGTCGATATCGTTACCATTGACCGACCCTTTCAAGAGTCCTGAGGAGTTGCGTTCCACGAAGTTCCTCAGGGCGATCTCATCATCCAGGATCGCCTGTGGAGGCGGTTCCTCGTTCAGCTTCTTCATCACGGAAAGGACAAGCCTGATCTCGTCCTCCGACATCCCGTACTCGTATGGCCGGATGCAGTAATGGGACCCGCTGGAGCTGTTGTAAAGAGAAGTCTTCACGAACCGGTTCTCCCTGCTGTCCACAGGCGGTCCAGATGGGGGGTCCACAAGCCAAGAATGGGAAAAGGCTGGCTTCGATCTGCATTTCCTTGACGCTTTTCTGAGTGCTTTCCACCATCTGCTAGAACTAACTGTGATCCTTCCAGCGCACATACTATCAACGCCTCAAGACCCTTCTGGGTCCCTCTCATCGGAAATAAAAGCTCCTGAGGTATAAACCTATCTAACTGGTTCTCGGGGAGGAAAATGATGTAATTACCAAACATCTTAAAATATAGTTTGCCTGTTTACAACTTCGGGTGATTGCCACCTTTTATCTGCGTACCTGAGAAACGAGGCGATGCAAATGTCTTCGATCAGTTTGCCTTATACAACACGATTACGTGGCTCTTTCGCTTTGCTTATTGTAGCCTTCCTTTTAATGGTGGTCCTTCTTCCTGTCCTAACGGTAGGATCTGCATCTGGAGAGGAAAAGGAACCGTCAAAGTCGCTTGGAGGCGGACCGGTGGGGGATTGGGAAATGCTAACCTCCGGCAGCTGGCCTTCAATAAGCACCGGGTCCTGCAAGATAATGTACCGCGAAGCCCAGAAAGAACTTGTGGTATTCTACAGAGATGATTGGGGATACCAGGTCTGGTCCCTGTTCGAAAGCAACGAATCATGGGTCCAGTGGAACGATACCGGGGTGGAGCCGAGCGCCAATTTACAAAGACAGGCCTTTACGACAAGTACCGATAACGATGTCGCATACTACTACGGTGGATGGGTGGGATGGGGGCAACCATACGGGGAGAACCTAAACATCTTCTTCTATTCCAACAAGACCTGGATACAGGTTCCTCCACCTGCAGGAATGACGGGCAGATACGATTCTGCAATGGTATACGATGATGCGACATCATCTGTATGGATATTCGGTGGCAGGGATTCGAACGGGTTTAGGAACGATCTGTATCAGTTCAATCTCACCCAGGGATGGACATACCATGATCCCGGAGATAAGCCCGTTGGAAGGGACAGGGCGCTCATCACCATCACCCCTGATTGTAATGAGATCTATATGGGTCTTGGAAGGTACCGGACCCAGGGATGGACGAATTACTTTATCAACGACCTGTGGGTCTACAATGTTTCCCGTAACAACTGGACCGAGATCACCGACGATATCGGCATTCCAACCGAAGCGGGAGGCATCCTCCATTACAGACCGGACGCTTCAGACCTTCTCCTGACATTGGGTTACGACGGTAACACCCGGCTGAACGACACATATATCCTTGATATTTCCAATGGTTCCTTCACCCAGGTCTATCTCTCCGGAGGCATCAGCGCCCGTCAGGTTGCGGGGTTCGACACCACAAGCGACGGCAGGACCCTTCTCATTTTCGGCGACAGTGATGGTCAAAGAGATTTCTGGTCGGTGGATGTCCTCTCCTTCACGGCTACCCTTATGGCGGGTAACCCTACATGGACAGGAGGAAGTGCATTCACAGGGTATGATAATGAGGACAGCGGTAAGCTGATGGCCCTGAAGCACAACGACGACGATTCATGGCAGCTTGCATATTTCTCACTGGATTCCGGATCATGGAGGATGAAAGACGTCTCGGACCAGAACAAGCCCACATTCCATAGCGGAATGGCAAGTACCTATGATCCGGTCGATAACGATTTCTACCTCTACGGAGGATATTATTCCTACAGGGTCAGCCAGTGGGAAACCCACTATTACTTCTACGACGAGTTCTGGAAAATGGATTGCGATACCGGAGAATGGACGAGGATCACCGAGCACGCGCTTCCTGGTGCCAGAGGGAGAGCGGCCATGGTCATGGATCCCGTAGACCGGATGATATACCTTTACGGAGGACAGGTCCACGGAGGAGATACAGATACACTATACCGGTACAACATGACCGGCAACATATGGAAGGCCATCAACCCCGCGATCAAACCCTCGAGCAGGATGGAGACCTCAGTTGTATTCAACCCAAATAAAAAGGGCTTTTACATGTTCGGTGGTCGACAGAACCTGTCCTCGAATCCCAGGCTGAACGACCTGTGGTTCTTCCATACCGACACGCAGCTATGGGAAAAGCTACCGACAGGTGACGATGAGCCGGCTGCTCAGGCCTTGGCCGGTCTGTCGTTGAACACTGACACGAACGAATTGATGCTTTTCGGGGACGGTGACCCGGAGACTTTCCTGTGGCGCCTTGAATGGTACGGATGGAAGAGTGTCGTAACAGAACAATCACCCGGTGGTTGGAGCGGCCACGGACAGGCATATTCCCCCCAGACCAAAAGCCATTTCGCCTGGGCAGGTGAAGGAACGGAGGTCTGGGAGTTCAATCCTATACTGAGGACCACCGCGGTCCAGGTCCAGATGTTCGATCCGGAAGGATGGACAACGGGTAGCGATGCTGTTGATGTGTTCCCAACTCTCGGTAAATACACCCTGAAAGTACGAGGCAGGACCGACCTATCCCAGGATGATTTCCTTGGAATGAACCTTATGCTGGAGAGCGGAACCGAGGTCATCGAGCTGACCTGGAACAAAGCTAGCAATCAGATAACCGTGGAGAACGGCAAGGATTGGATGGTGATCGATGATGGAGCTGAACTGAAGTTCATCGAGCCCCAGCAATGGGAATTCAACCTGCCCATGGAGTTCACGTACGACATGCCCCACGGCGATACGGTCAGCGCCTATGCGACGCCTATAACGAATATCGGATATCCGGAACAGGCAAAGAGATTGAACCTGTTCAGGTTGAATTCCGAACTTGACATCGTGGGTTACAGGTTCATGACACCGATCCAGCCAGAACCCATTGTGAATGGATGGCTTTTCGGAAATACCAACCTCACCGTCCACAGTTTCAAGGTATCTTTCTCCGGTTTCAATGACGTCTATCCAAGGACGGGAGATTTCAAGGTGAACTTCTCCAACGGTGTCGGAGACTCTGTGGAATGGGGGTACATCTACAACACAAGCGTCAACCTGACCGTTCCCATCAAAGGAACGGACGGGAAGTCGTCGGTATTCTATCTCAATATAACTGATGATGAGGGATTGATCTCGTCGGCTTCGTTCAATTTCCGCGTAGACATGGCCCCTCCGGGCGTGGTAATAGGTGCCGCCCTCAGAGCTGACGATTACGACGATACAATGCTGAACGTGGATGACGATCCCGAAATGTTCCTCACCTGGGATAACGTTATAGAGGCAGGGTCGGGTCTGAAAGGGATCTGCTACTCCCTTGACAAGAACACGTATCCCGACCAGGAGAACCTGACGACCGAGTTCAAGAGCCTATATGTCGGTCTCGAGGGATTCCACAGGCTCTATGTTTGGGCTGTTGATAACACGAGCCGTGTCGGCCCGTTCACGGAGATCCTTGTGGTCATGGACTCACATCAGATCTATTTTTCCGACCCCCAGCCGGATAGGAAGGTGAATGTGACATACGGTACCTTCGTTGTTTCCATAACCATCAACGATGCTCTATCGGGGGTTGACCTGGACTCGATCTACTATCAATACACGATGCCAGACAAACAGCTCTCTGAATGGATCAAGTACGAGGCCGGGGGGGGCAACGCTTCCAGCATCAGGGTGTCCCTGACCCTCGATATGGTACCCGAAGCGGACAATCTCGTCATCTGGAAAGCAAGGGACATGGCGCGGAACAAAGAGAGACAGTCTGATCCGTTCGTCATCCATTACAATCCCAATCTCAAGGACCCGAAGGTGAATCTCCTAACGCCGGTGGATTCCTATCAGGTGGAGGAAAGCGTGAGCTTGAACTGGAAGGGCAATTACATCAATCCACTGAACCTTACCTACGAGCTCATGATAGTCCTTCCCGACGAGACCGAAGAGACATACCCCCTTACGGGAACCACCTACAATTACTTCCCAAAGATGCCAGGGACCTATCATTGGTACGTCGTGGCCATAGCCGACGGTAAGAGGGGCACCTCCCAGACCAGGACCTTCATGTTCGATCCTCCCTTCGTGGAGGTCTCCTTCAAGAGTACGGCCAAGGTGACCATAGGCTATGACTATCCGCTGAGTGTATCCATGAAGAATACACTGGAGGTCAATGCTACCCTGACCTTCTCCCTTCAGGTCCCCAGAGGGTTCTCCATTGAAAGAGGAGACACCTACGACATGATCCCCGGCGAGTCTCTGAACGAGAACCTGATACTGAATTCCTCCCAGGCCCAACCAGGGACATACGCGATCACGATCAATGTCACCGATTCCTACGGGAGGTTCAACCTTGCCCAGGTCTCCCTTGTCGTTGAGAAAGAGGTCGTCATCGATGGTCCCGATGATGATGAAGAAAAGGATCTGCCAATAGGTCTGATAATCGGCATCATCGCAGGGCTGCTTATCCTAGTGATCATCATCATACTAGTGGTTCTCAAACGAAGAAGGACCGAGAAGGAAGAGGAGGAGAAGGAAGAAGAGGAAGAAGATATCAGCCTCGAATACGATCCCACGGGGAAGATCGCAAAAGGAAGCGGCCATGTATCTTCCTCCGTTCCATTGACACCGGATATACTGAATGCAAACGAGAGAGAGCTAAGGATGCGCGGTAGCAACGTCATCGAGCTCACCATCCCGGCGAAGAAGGAGGAAGAATCCTACGACGACCTTAAGGTGAAGCCTCCGGAGGAGGAGCCCGAAGAGGACGAGATGGAGGAGCTGTCAGAGGATGAGATGGCTGAAGAACTCTACGGGGAAGGAGAAGAATAGCGATTGTAGGGTTTTAATATCACGACCCTGATGGGCTCCCGATGGAGCGACGTGGCCGGGGCAAGAAAAAACCGATCGTCAGGGAAGCAGCGGCGGACAGGATCGAGACCCTGTATTCCCTCGCCTTTGACATGGCAAGTGCAGGTGACCTCGACCTTGCCAGAAGATATCTCACATTGGCAAGGAAGATCGGGATGAGATACACGGTAAGGATACCTACCCGGTTCAAGAGGAGCACTTGCAGGAATTGCAGAACGCCCATGATCCCCGAACTCACCTCGAGGATAAGGATCCGGGATGGAAGAAGGGTCATCACCTGTCTCGAATGCGGCCAGATAATGAGATATCCCTTCAAGGGCGGAAAAAAGGACGAGGGGGGATCAAATGGATAAAAAAGCGCTCAAGGTCAAGGGCATGTCGCTCAAGGCTACGGTGCAGGTGGGCAAATCCGGTCTGACCGAGGCCGTGGTGAAGGAGCTCGACGAGCAGCTCGAGAAAAGGGAGCTTGTAAAGGTCAAGATGATGAATGCAATGGGTCCTTCGAGAAACTGGAAGGATGACGTCGAGAAGATAGTTGGGAGACTCGGAGCTGACCTTCTAGAGATCAAGGGTGGAACGGTCCTCCTCTATCGTAAAGGGACGAAGAAAGGAGTTCATATCCACACCGGGGAAATGTAATGATCATAATTTCCCTTTGGCATCCTTCCATCCATCGGCCTTTTTCAGAAAGCTCTCGTACCCTTTGTCCTTGATGTAATAGATCGCTCTTCTGTATCTTTCATACTTGTAGCCCTTGGAGAACCATGCCTGGATACGTTCGCATATCTCAAGTTCACAACAGTCAGCACAGGTCTGCAATCCCCTCTCTTTGAAACAACACAGTTTTATCCAGCATTTCGACCTTTCTATATCCCTCTCACCAGTATCGTATCCAAGTTTGCAACCCCTGCAATTGCCTTCTTTGCGTCCTCTGCATGTCCTGCAGTAAGCACCACAGCATCCTATCTCGATCAGGGTCATTCCATCATTCTCGAATTCCCTTCAGGGATTTCCTTCTTCCTGCTATTTTACCTTTCCATGTTCAATGTTCCTTCCAATTACAGAATCACGGTATCTTTTCAGGAAAGGGGTCAGCTCCCTTTCAAGGGGACGGATCTTCTCTCTCCTCCTATCAAGCTCCTCATCATCCACATGAAGCCACAGCTTCCTCTTTGGTACATCTATTTCGATCATATCCCCGTCCCTGACAAGGCCCAGGGTTCCTCCAAGATAAGCTTCGGGCTCAACATGGCCGACACAAGGTCCCCTAGTCG
>JBLIRF010000035.1:0-12408 GCA_049472175.1 Thermoplasmatota archaeon | reverse complement strand
TGAAGAAGGTGAAGGGGGAGAAGGATATCTACTACATGGACGGGGTCGATTACCACGTGAAGCTAAATGTCTCTGAAGAGGGAAGGTTCTACTGGAAGATGCAGATAAACGATGGGGTGGACCCAGAGATCATTTCCACGAACGTCCTCCCGGGACCGCTGATCGACATCACCCCTCCCACCCTGGAGATCACGTCTCCCCAGGAAGCTGTATGGTATGCGGCCAACAGCGTCGAATGCAGGGTGATCGTCAGGGATTCAGGTGGTGCAGGCGTTGATAATCAAAGTATCCGTTTCATGAAGTCAGTAAGCGGCATAGATTTCTTCGAGAGCTCTGTCCCGGTCAAGGGTTTCCAAAGGATAGACAACGATACCTACGAGGCCTGGGCGAACGTTACCCTTTCCTCGGGAACCGAGAACTACGTAAAGTTCATCGCCAAGGACCGTGTGGGTAACGGATACGCCGAATCCGAACACATCAATATATGGCTGGACCCCGACCCACCATTTGCGGTAGATCCAAGACCCGTAGGGAACTATGTGAACATCTATGGCCAGGTCAACTGCTCGATCATATGGAGGGATGCCAACCCTGGCAGTACTCTCGTGAACTACACCGGGCTCGATCCCGATTCATTCAGGTATTCCACAAGGAATACCAGCGGTGACTTTTCGGTATGGAAGGTTCCCGACGGTCACATGAGGATCGGTAATGAGTCCTATCTCGTATGGGTGAACGTCACTTTCCCCGACGAGGGTGTCTACAATTTCATAAAATGGAATGCTGCAGATAATGCTGGCAACCTGTTCGAGACACAACCATACAAGATAACCGTGGACATCCCCGAGAACTACAGACCGGTCTTCACCGGAATGGGATATCCTGATGTGATATCATCTCCGACACCCCATCTATGGTGGGACGATGCATTCGACGAGGACGGTGACAGCCTGTACTACAGGGTCATGCTCCTGAAACACCCAACGAGGCTGCAGCTGACCGGATGGTTCGATCTCGGCAAGAGGAGTTATTTCGATGTCCCCGACGATGAAGCCCTGGACCCGAACTACTATATTTTAAGGATAAATGTGACTGACAGGCTGGGCGGATGGGACATTATGGACCATGTTTTCCGGATAATAGATACGGGTACTCCACCCCCGGCACAGGTCCCGCAGTTCCCCATGTTCACAACTTCGGATCCCGACTCGGTCTTCAACTGGACCCGGTCCTCGGACCATGGACCGGCGATCAGATATCTGATAAGGATAGGTGCCGAGGACCATGGCGGGGACGTGCTCGAGTGGAGGGATGTCGGTCCGGTAACTGAGTTGGACCTCGGCGAATTCGGACTGGGTATCGGGATATATTCCGTACAGATCATGGCCTTCGACGGAGGGAATTATTCCCGGGTCACCGAGGGGTCCATCAAGATCAACGATTACTCACTGAAGACATACCATCCAACGACCCATGAAGCGTTCAAGGGAGATAAGGGTATCAAAATAACAAAACCCTTGATCTGCCAGATAGTCAACATGGCCACCTACGACGATAACGTCACGATCATCCTTCAGGGTGAGCTTGTCGACGAGGATTGGGCGTATCTCTCGGCATCGGAAGGCCCGACCTACAGACTGCACGTGAACACTTCGAAGGGACTATCGGTCGAGCGGCCTTTCGATTTCAAGATCACCATTGCAGCTCCAGATACTGCCAAAAGAGGGGAATACAATCTTTCATACCGCCTGGTTTCGGAGGATGAGAGGCATATCATCTTCTCCGATGAGATCGTTATAACCCTCGAGAATGCTCCGGACGAAGGTGGAAGCGATAATTTCGCTGACGATATCTCAGATGTTATCACCGATATCCTTCCGTTCCTGAAAGGACTCCCGGCAGGTCTTGTCATACTGATCTTCTTTGTATTTTTCTTCCTTCTGGTGGGCGGCATCATCTTCACTGGTATATTCATCGCCAAGAAGCGTCAGGAAAGAAAGAAGAAGGACCCGATGGCAGAGCAGAGAAGGATCTACAGGGAGATCTACGGCCGGAATCCGACTGACGAGGAACTCATGATGATGAAAGCCCAATCGGAGGGGGAGACATCTGTTGAGGATTTCATAAGAGGAGGTGAGACCCCATCTGACGAGACCGGGCAGCTGCCTGCTGACGGTACAGTTCCAGATGCTTCGAGACCCCCTGAGAAAGTGGGAGATGTCCATGAACAGCTCGCATCTCAACCGCAGAGAGGGAGCATCAGCTCGGGTGATAGTGAAACCGATGATCTTCTGGACCGGCTTTTCGATTGACGAGGTCTATCGAGAAGGACGCTGAGGATCGCAGCTACAGCTCCAGGTCGGGAGGGATCTGCTTCTTCCTGCCGAATATCCGCCCAGAATCCTTTTCCCGGATGTAAATATGTCTCCTGCCGTCCTCTTCCCTTACCACTTCGAGGTTCAGTTTTGCCCATATGGCCATGACCACGAGCCCAACGACAATGGCTCCAAGAAAGAAAGGCCACAGCGGAAGCGATTCATCCTCGATGATCGGGGATCCATCATCATCGTCATCTCTGTCACCATCGTCCAGAATATCCTCTATATTCACGGACATGACCGTATTCTCGGTTCCGACGACGGCCCCGCTGATGGAATTGGAGAATGTAAGGGTGAGTGTGTACGAGTTCCTGTCACCTGTAACGGTGTCTGGACCGATGGTCAATGAGACCACGAACGATTGATCGGTCTGGACCTGCACATCGGTCCAGACGGTCTGTGAGAGCTGCGGGTCCCAACCGTTGCCGGTTATCTCGAGGTTCGCTGTCAGACCGCCCACAGCATCCAGTGGGCCCATGCTCGTTACGGTGAAGAAACCATCTATGTCGATCTCTGCGGTCTTGTTCTCTCTGAGCGTCAATGAGGTCTCCGGTGGTATCGACAGATCAGCCTGCACATCCTGCGGCACCCCTCCAACCTCCGACAGGAGGAGGAATAGGGATAGAATGCCCAAGCAGGAGAGCTTCAAAGACCCTGAAAATATGCTCATTGTTTCCCCTGATACCGTATCCCTGATACACTGAATTATAATTTTTGGATGCTACCTTCCAACCATCCGGATGAACCCGACCTCGACCATATCAGAAAATGGTTCTCATTCCACGGTAACGGATTTTGCCAGATTGCGTGGTTTATCGATCGGGCAACCCCTGTTGTCGGCAGTATAATAGGCAAGAAGCTGCAGGACCACTGAAATAGGTATTGGAGAGAAAAGCGGGTCGACCCTGGGGTAATAAAGTACCCTGTCGGTGTATCTCTCGATCTCCAGATCCCGTTCGGGCGCTATCGCCACGACCGGACTTCCGCGGGCAGAACATTCCCCGATGTTCCCGAGTATCTTCTCATAAGTATGATCGCCCGCGACCAGTGCCACGACAGGTGTTTCTTCGGTCAGAAGAGCAAGGGGGCCGTGTTTCAGCTCTCCCGCGGGATACCCCTCGCAATGGATGTAGGAGATCTCCTTCATCTTGAGCGCTCCCTCGAGGGCTGCTGGGTAATTTATGTATCGGCCGAGGAAGAAGGCGCTACTGGACCCGGAGAACCATTCAGCCATCTCTCTTATCGGACCCGGATTGTTGAGAATTCCCTCCACCGATCTGATAGTATGCCTCAAGTGCTCCTTGATCGAATTGAGGTCATCCCTCTTTATGTATCCCATCTTGTGGCCAAGATACGATGAGAACTGGTACATCATCATCAACTGCGAGGTGAACGTCTTCGAGGCTGCAACACCTATTTCCGGACCCGATCGCATATAGAGGGTCAGGTCCGTCTCCCTGGATATCGTCGATCCTAGAACGTTCGTTATCGCAACGGTCTTTATCCCCCTTGATCTTGCCTCCCTCGCGGCCATGATAGTGTCCAGGGTTTCCCCCGATTGGGTTATGAAGATCATAAGAGGGTCATCGGATGTCGCATCCGCGAACCGATATTCCGATGCCATCGACACGATCGTTGGCAGACCCGTGAACTTCTCGAACAGGTACCTTCCCACCATTCCCGCATGGTAGGATGTCCCACAGGCCACGATCCTGATGATCCCTGTGGTGCCAAGGTCTTGAGGTATGCTTCCTTCGTCAGACCGCCAACCTGTCTGTGTCTGATGGAGAGCCCTGGGCTGCTCGAATATCTCCTTGATCATGTAATGCTTGAAACCGCCCTTCTCGGCATCCTCGAGAGACCAATTGACCTCGGTCCAATCATGGACCACGGGTTTACCGGAGATCTTCTCCACATGAATACCGTCCCTCGCTACCTTCGCTATCTCTCCGTCGTACATGAAAATGAACCTGTTCGTGTACTTCAGGAGAGCCGTAACATCGGATGCGATGAAACCCTCGTTCACACCAGCACCTAGGACCAGAGGACTCTTCTCCCTTGCGCAGACCAGGAAGTCGGGATCATCCCGGTGGAGGACGACGATCGCATAGGACCCCTTCAGCTTTTTCACGACCTCTCTCACCGCCTCGAACAGGTTCCCGCCATTGCTCCGGTATTCCTCGTATATCAGATGAGGTATGACCTCGGTGTCTGTCTGGGACAGGAATTCATGCCCCTTCTCCAATAGTTCTTTCTTGAGGGCGAGATAGTTGTCGATGATCCCGTTGTGCACAACAGCGATCGATCCCTCCCCATCGGTATGTGGATGTGCATTGACCTCGTTGGGAATCCCGTGGGTGGCCCACCTTGTATGGGAGATGCCGATACTTGAATGCCTGGTCCTGATCTTCTTCTCGAGAACAGATATGTATCCGGGACTCTTAAGGACCTGAAGCCTGTCCTTTCCCTCCTTGAGCGACAATGTGGCGATACCGGAAGAATCATAACCCCTGTATTCAAGTTTCTTCAGAGCTTCCACGAGAACCTCGGTCGCTTCCCTGTGGCCCACATATCCGACGATACCGCACATCGCTGCACCTCACACAACGTTCGTCCCATCTGGTAGGTTGTCTCTCAGAGCCTTCATAGGCCCAACCTTGCAGCCGTTCCCGAGAATGACCCCGGGGGCGAGTGAGACGTGATGTGATATCTCACAGTCAGCACCAACTATTCCACCAAGTACCTTGGTTGCGGTGTATCTTTCCAGCCTTATGATATACTCGCACTTTTCCACACCGAGAAAATCTCCGAGCGTCGAACCCTGTGCAATGACGGACTGATGAATGGAAGAATGCGACCCGATGGTGACATCATCCATGATGATCGAATCCTTCAGTACCGAAAAAGGCTCGACCTTGCAGTTGTCACCAATGGAGACATTGGCACCGATATAGGCCGATGGCCCCACCACGGTGTCCTTCCCTATCGAGATCGGTCCCACCAGCACCGTATTTGCCCTTATGCGTGCTCCTTCGTCTATCCTGACCGGGCCCTTCATTACCACCCCCTCCTCAACGGTCCCCTTCAAGTCCCTGGAGGTCCTCGACAGGGTATACTCATTAAGGGCGAGGAGGTCCCATGGATATACCGCGTCCAGCCATCTTTCCGCTTTTTTTACCCGTATCTTCCTTTTCTGGGCTTCCTCGTTTATACACGATGTAAGAGTGAGCCTCTCACCCAGCTCCCTCGCTTCAAGACTCTTGAATATTTTCGTGTCCAGCACGTATGTACCTGTATTGATCAGGGTTGACAGGGAGGGGTCCTGGTATTCCCACAATGCAAGTGCGAAGGAGGAAGGCGTCCCCGAGGATATCAGGTCCTCCGTCAGTTTCTGGCGCTCTCTGATCAGCACAAGTCTATCACCCTTGACCTCGAGTGCCCCGTATTTTGATGAGTTGGAGGTCTCCGCCGCAAGTATTCCCCATTCATTACTCGGTGTGGTCAGGAGGTTCTTCAAGGCCCTGACATCGACCAGGGAGTCCCCGGGCGCCACAAGGAATCTCCCGTCCATCCTATCCCTTGCTTGGAACAGTGCATGGGCCGTTCCGAGCTGGAACTTCTGTTCCACGTACTGGATGTTCAGGCCGAGGTCCTTTCCGTCACCGAAGCGGTTCATCACCTTTTCCTTCTGATAACCGACGACGAGTACGATATCCCGTATATCCACCTCTCCCAACGCTTCAAGGACGTATTCCAGTATTGGGCGGTTCCCGACCGGAAGCATGCCTTTGCCCCTGCTCCCAGTGAGGGGACGCAGTCTTCTGCCTTCACCTGCAGCCAGGACAACTGCCTTCATGTTCAAACCTCGACCTGCTACAATTTCATGATTATACATATCTTTCTGCGATATGAAACGGATGTTGATGATATCGGAGATCTCATAGAGTATCGTCGATTATCCTCGTGATCTCCTTTTCAAGCTCCTTATGAACATCGTCCTGGAGATCGGCAGGTACCGTTCTCAGACCGAGATGGACGCTCGACTTGGCGATCTTTATTACAGCAAGTGTCTGTCTCAGCTTTGCCTTGTAGTACTCCTCCAGCGCTTCTTTGAGCTCGGCCTTGATCTCGGGATTCTCTTCCAGAGCTTTCTGTATCCTCTCCTTTATCTCATCCTTTATCATATCCCTTACTACCTCAAGGAGCAGGTCCTCGTCACCGAGCACCTCCTTGACCGAACCCGAGATCATTTTACCCAGATGGACCTCACCCGACATGGACGAAACCTCCGGAGGGAAAGGGTGAAAAGGGGACTTAAAACTATTGCATTGAACTAACTTTTGATCGGAGCATCTTCAGGACCTCGCTTCCTTCATATCGAGTCCCTATGGTGGCCATTACCCTGCCCATCAATGGTTTCTCCCTTCCCTGCCTGAACAGCTTTAATAGCTCCCCAGAAACAGCGACCTCGTCGCTGATAACCTTCATTGCCTCCTTTTTTGAAATGGGTGCAAGTTCCAGGTCATGCATCGCTGAGGAGAGGTTATCCCCGGTTTCCGCTATCCATTCCATTACCAGGCTGGCACCTTTTCGCGTCAGCTTCCCCTCCCCCACCAATTTGAGCAGTTCGATCAATCCTTCATCATCGAGTCGGTGGATATCCGATCCCGATCTCTCTGCGGACCTCAGGTTCTCCATCAGGAAGAACGCAGTGAACCTGGAAGGAGCTCCGGCCTCGACCGCCCTCCTGTAAATGTTCATCCACCTGGAAACGATCAGGCGATGGGCTATTTTCCTCGGGATGCCATTACGGACCATGTCCTCCTCGTCCTCCCACCACGGTCTCGGCACCTGGGCGTTGATCCTGTCCACCATTTCCCGGGTTACGGTGATCGGAGGTCTGTCGGTGTCCGGATACATCCTGTCCGGTCCCGGTAGTATCCTCTCGAAGGTCGTAATATCCGGTGTGACGACCTGCCTAGTTTCGTGCGGGACGCCGTAGAATGCCTCCTTGGACCTGATGTATATCTCCTTCACTCCGGTGAGCGTGTCCTCTTTCGGTCCCCATACCATTACGACCGTGTCCTGTTCATCTGCCGAAAGCTTCGTCCTGACAGCTTCCATGTCCTCTTCAGTTATGTTCCTCATGGGTACATCATCGGAGGTGATCAGGTTCGGCATGCGGTCGAGGCACGCTATTACCCTGAGCCTCCCTCCCACCTCGTCGGCAAACGTCTGGTCACCGTGTGTGGGGTGGGAGAAAATACCTTTGAACCCGGGTATGAGGACGGCTTTGATATCGATATCTTCCCTTGATCCAACGATTCCCTGGTACCATTGGTCGAACATCTCGACCCTTCGGCCATGGAAAAACTCCGTCACATCCTCGAACTTCATGGTCGTGAAACTATCAGCATCCATACTCTCCGGATCCAGTCCACGCTCCACAAGCTCGTTGTTGATCCTGAGCAGGTTGTACTGACGAACGGCTTCGCCGGCAGTGACAGGGGGAATGAACTCTATCTTCGGTACTCCCTTTATCTCGACCCTTCGTCCACCCTCGATGGAAACGTTCACATCCTGTCTTGTCGAGCCCGAACCCCTTCTGACAAGTCCTGTTGACCTCATGACCCATCCCAGGACCTCTGCCATCTCCCCGGCCTCAGCGGGGGTCTCAGCGTTGGGCTCCGTCACAACCTCGACCAGAGGTATCGACAGTCTGTCCGTCCGAAAGATTATCTCATGACCCTGGTCGCCCATCTCCCTGCAGGCATCCTCCTCGATGGATATCTGTCTTATCTCGATCTCCCGCCCATCCTTCCAAGGTACGTGGCCACCAAGTGATATTATGGCTGTCCTCTGGAAACCGGTCGGGATCGACCCGTCCAGATACTGTTTCCTTGACACATGGACCTCATCGACGAGAGAGCATTCCATGGCCCTTGCGATCACCATGGATATTTCCAGGGCTTTCGGGTCCATCTCGAAGGGAGGAGTGTCATCTATCTCGTAGGAACAGGTAGTATCACGGAAGAACTGATAGGTGACGTTCTTCTTGGTCTTGAACTCCATCAGTGCCGTCCCGTCGTAGGTCCCCATCTCGGAAAGTGTCGGCCTCATATGCCGTACTATTTCATAATGAGGCGGGTCGTTGCGGTATACGGGCGGACATCTGCAGAAGAGCTTCCTATCACTCCGAAGCTGCTGATGGATCTCGAGTCCGCACTTGAAACCCAGCGCCCGAAAGTCCACATCGTGCATGCCCATAGCTCCACCCCCACAGGGGATGGACCCCGAAATTCAGGGAGCTATTTAAAATCGTGGTCGAGTTGACTTACCTTAAATGTTAAAATACCAGTAAGTCAAGAAATACACCATAACTGTCATTACCCTGTCATGCCCGGCATCGTGCATATTTCTTAGATGCACAATTCAGAAATTGAAAGAAATATACGTATAAGCATATTTAAACAGTGAAATATAAAATCACTAAAACAAGGACAAAGGTCGATACCGTCGCCATACCAGGAGAATAAATAAATATTAGTGCAATACATAAACGGATAGCTCCTCGTTTTCGAGGCATCGTTTACCTTTGGTGATGCACATGCGACGGTCAACAAAGATACTTACCGTTTTTATTGCGCTGACTCTCCTGGCAGGATCGATGGTTCTGATCCATATCCCCGGGGATGCAGATGGAGAACCGCAGACCAGGAACACGCTTTATCTCCATACCGAGAATTACAATATCTCGTTCAACAAACCGACTTTCTACGGGACCGATGATCCATATTACACTGAGGATGTGGAGGCCAACGATTGGGATGACATAGCGATGATCGTTTTCTTCCAGGACCAGAAAAAAGTGACCAAGACGGTCGGCTCCTACTCCCTCAGCGTTGCTGACATGTACCAGGCCGTTATTGTTCCTGTCAACGGGACCCAGAGGTCCACAGGAACGGCCAGGACCGTGTTGCTGGAGGATATCACCGCTGCTTGGTGCGGACCATGCTCTGGTGTTATAGGTGCAATGGACAGACTCAACCAAGACTCGAGCTACTTCCCCGATAAATACATCGGAGTCGAGTATCATGCAAGCTCTTCCAATGATGTCTATTACACCACAGCTTCCCGGACAAGGGGTACTTACTACAGTTTCGGGGCATACCCTACAGTCATAATTGACGGAACCGATGCTTCCGTGGGCGGAGCTTCGAGCCCGAATACCACCACCATTGATACCAATTTCAAGAACAGGATAAACACAGCAGCGACCGTGGCTTCTCCATTATCGATAGTAGCAGTCGGAGGCCATGACAGTACAAAAGCCTGGGTGAACTTTACTGTGAAGGTGGAGGATATCAATTTCGAGAACATAAAGGTCGATGCCAATGTTCTTTTAGTGCAGGACGCTCACCCGAGGAGGCACAACGCCAACAAGGATGCCAGGTTGGGTTTGGTTGTTGAGAATATCAACACCTTCAGGGTATTCAATGTCCAGGGAACACCGCCCATAATCTCGAACGTTCTGCCGGCCGAGGACAGCGTGCTTACCGGTACCGCTGACATCAGTTTCGATGTCACGGATCCCGATGCGTCCGATAGCAAGATATCGAGCACCGTCGAGGTCCGACCGGTCGGAGGGCTCGACTGGACCAACATCAAGAAGGTCGGAAGCGTTTACCCGTGGAACACCGCTTCAAAGAGCGGTGAGGATTACCTCTATCC
The DNA here is from genome assembly GCA_049472175.1 of Thermoplasmatota archaeon. Classification (GTDB taxonomy): domain Archaea; phylum Thermoplasmatota; class Penumbrarchaeia; order Penumbrarchaeales; family Penumbrarchaeaceae; genus JAFGLL01. Next base: position 2,299 of record JBLIRF010000035.1, on the reverse strand, counting down.
CGACGGAGATTACGAGGTCATGATCAGCTCCAAGGATTACTGGGACGAGGAGAGTTCCGTTGCCTTTGGTGTCTCTGTTCACAACCCGGACGTACCTATGGTTACCTTCAAGGACCAGCTTATACAGGACCAGTTCGACGACGGTATGGTCCAGGGTGAGTTCGACATTCTCTGGCAGGCAGATGATGATGAGGACGGCTCCGATGTTACAATAGACCTCTATTACAAGAGATCGGACATAGATTGGACCCCCATCGCAGAAGGGATCTCCAACGCTGGCTATTACACCTGGGATACATCTGATCCAAGGATCCCCGACGATGATGGATATATTCTCATGATCAGGGCAACGGATTCCGATCTATCATCAACTGAAGCAACATCCGCATTCCTTTTCGAGATAAACAATCCCGATCCCCCTACCCTTCAGATCACCTCTCCCAGGGAGGGACAGGAACTGAGCGGAAAACCCACCATCCGCTGGTTGGCGGAAGATGACGAGGACACCACGACCAAGCTCACCGCCGAGATATCCATATCAGATGACGGCGGATCCACCTACTCTTCCCTTTCCCCCGGACCGATCCCCAACTCTGGCTCATTCCAGTTCGATACCACTTACTACGAGGATGGAACGAATTACAGGGTCATGATAAGGATAACCGACAGTACCGACCTTTATGTGGAGGCCGAATCAGAGATCTTCAAGATCTACAACAACGACGCCCCGGAATGCAGGATACTGGAACCCGCCGAAGAGGACCTCGTCATGGGTACCATCATCGTTGAATGGTCCTCCCACGACGAGGAAGATGCGTTGGAGGACATGACCTTTGACCTCTACTACAAGTTCTCGGGAGGTACCTACTGGAAGGAGCTGGCGATCGATGAAATCAACACCGGTTCCTTCGAACTGGATACTCTGGACTTCGAGGAGGGTGACGGCATCTACACTCTCAGGTTGATCGTGAGGGATTCGAGGGATGAGGTCTCCAGTGATTCCACGGTATACTTCACGGTCTACAATCCAGATGCCCCGGAGATCATCAGTACCTCGGGGCCCACCTCCACGGTTTCAAAAGTGGCATCCTTCAGCTGGTACGCGGAGGACCCGGATCCCGCGGAAACGGACGGGCTAAAAGTATGGTTCTATTACCTTGATGGTTCGGAATGGAGAGCGGTCGCAGACGGTATCCCGAACACAGGCTCATTTTCTCTGGACGTTACCGGATTCGATGATGGCACCTATTCCTTTAAGATGGTCGTTGCAGACTGTCAACCGGATGATCTCAACAGAACAGCGGAATATCTCTTTCCCGCATTCGAGATCGACAACAACGATCCTCCGACACTTGACTTGACATCAGCTCCTGACCCCTACATCGAGCACGAGAACGAGATAACCTTCTCGTGGACCGGGTCCGACCCGGAAGGGGACAAGCTGTACTATACTGCCTATTATCATAAGGTGGGAGAGTCCAGCTGGAGCATGATACCCGGAGCTTTCAAGATCTCGGCAACTTCCCTCACCTGGGATATCTCGCTGCTGCCAGCAGGTGATTACGAGATCAGGCTGGTCGCGGTCGAGGATACGAAGGACAGCTTCGAGACAGAGGTGACTTCCACATCCTTCAGGATCAAGGAAAAGGAGGTGATCATCGACGATGATGACGATGACATCATTCCTCCTGTTGATGATGATACGGAGGAAAGCAACCTTGGACTGTTCCTCGCGATCGTGATCATCATCGCGGTCCTCATCATATTGGTCCTGGTGGTCCTCGCATTGGTGGTTCTCAGAAAGAGGACGGAAGCCGCAAAGCTCCCGCCCCCGGGAGGTGTCCCGATTATACCGCCCGGAACGCAGCTTCCAGGATCGGTGGCCGGAGGAGAGCTGCCGCCACAGAAACCCACGCAGGGACTTCCACCGTCGCCTGCACCACAGCTTCCTCCACCCTCACCCCAGGAACAGCAACCAGCTCCAAATACCCCACCATGGTCACCTCCGGGTCTCTGAATGAAAACAACAGGCGGGAGGGGAACCTCCCGCTCCTAAATAAAATCAGGCAGTACTCAAAATGATAAAATAGTCCGGTCCTTCATGCCCATGATAGGGTTCAGCTCAGGTGGTGATACCTTGAAAGTGCCTAGCGTTCTTACGGTTCTGATATTGACCGCCCTTCTCCTTCCGTCCGCCGCAATCTTTCCGGTAGGAGACTGTGAGAAAAATGACGGGATCCCGGTCAAAGGTGGTCTTAAGGGATACCGGGAAACCTTGAATGTTACACTGCCCGCACCC
>JBLIRF010000034.1:0-12439 GCA_049472175.1 Thermoplasmatota archaeon | reverse complement strand
GAGGATCTTCTTGGCGACGTCGCCCACAGCAAGACCGACGCCCCTTGGCGCGGGTCTCAATGTCACCTCGGTGGAACCGGATTTGCCAATGACCTTGAACGGAAGACTGTGGGGGTTCATGCAGCCACACTCCCATGAGCCGCACCCTCTTACCAGTTCGATCATGTTGAGCTTGGCGTTATCTATGGCCTTCTTGATCGTGGGTCCAACCTCCTTTCCCCTTGCAGACCCCAGACCGACGTACCCATTACTGTTCCCCACGACGACCGTTATGGAGAACCTGGTCCTCCTTCCGGAGTCGGTCATCCTCTGGACCATGTTCACCTTTAGGACCTCGTCGACCAGTGTATCCCCCATCAGGTTATCGACTATCTGCGGCTCCCTCAGGGGAAGGCCACAGTTCAAAGCTTCGGTCATGGTCCTTATCTGACCCCCCCTTACCATTGACCCGAGCTTCGTCCTCGGTGTCCATTCCCCCTCCTCCTTTCTATCCTTGTGCACCTTCTGGAGGATCTTCTTCTTGAGTATGTGGGGCCTCTTGCCCATTTCCGTTTCTTCCTCGACGGTCGCGGCCTCTTCGTCCTCCGGCTCATCTGGAATGTCGACCGGGGGAATGGTATCGTCGCTCGTTTCAGAAATCGGCGTTTCCGAAGTATCGTCTTTCCTTTTCTTCTCATCCTCGGTCATGTACTCACATCTCCAGGATCTTCTTCTTCATATTTTCGAAATCTTCCGGGAGCCCCTTTTTGTTCCTTGTCTTCCCGGTAATCCTTCCCTCGTCCGGGAACATTCCTTCACCGTGAGGGATGTTCATTCCGCCATCGATGAGTCCGTTCAATGTTGCGAACACTCTGCTGCCCACGGTAGGTTCATGGAGCCCAATATCAAGGACTGCCTCGGATATTCCGGCCTTCTGTGCCTTCACCGCTGCCAGGAGTCCCACAAGGTAAGATGCGGTGGTGTCCTTGAGTGAATGTTCCCAGCCAAGTCTCTTGAGGTCCACGAAGCTTGACTGGGCGATCACTATATCGCCGTCCTCGTGAAACTCGACAAGCTGAACGATGGTCCCGGAGAGGCTTCTCCTCACCACCGCCCTGTGCTTTCCGGATTTTATCAGGGCCAATCGAGCCCGGTAATCGGTCTTGCCTTCCCGTCTCCTTCTGAAAGGGACGTGATATCTCGGTCCGTAGGCCATATTACTTCACCTCCTTATCCTTGGGGACCTTCAGAAGGAGCTTTTCTGTCTGCATATGGGACCTCATATGACCGACCGATCTGAAAATACCTCCCGAAGCGTGCTTGTAATAGTACCTGTAGGTCTCGGAGGATATGGTCCCATCGGACCTGTACTCTTTCAGCGTCCGCCTTATCGGTCTGATCGTCTGGATCCATCTCCTCTTTTTTGGGGACCTTGCATGCTTGCTGCCTTTTCTGGATCCGTGTCCCTTCCGTTTTCCAGCTTCTTTTTGCTTCATCCTTTCTTTCTTTCGCCCGGAAGAGATCCCTCTTTCCTGGCGGGCCTTTATGACGTCTTCCTTTATCAGCTTCCTGACATCGCTCCTTGTAACGGCCTCGGAGATGTCCTCGAGATTGTTGGGGTTCATGTAGATCCGGTTCTGGCCGCACTTGAGTATCTCAGAAGCCATCCTTCTCTGGTTGGACAGGTCCATCATAAAGCCCCCCTGTTCAGTATTCTTATACCTTTGGAATCCGCAGCTTCCACGATGGATCTCCTTTTTCTGGTCCCCACCGTGGCTCCGATCCTCCCCGCCTGGAACTTGGGATCGATCCCTTCAAGGTCCTCGATGCGGTAGACCGGCACTTCGATGAAGCCAGAGGAATGAAGCCCCCTAACCTTTGCCGGCTTGCCGAATCCTATCCGGACCTTTGAAGGCCTGTACTTGAGGTTCTTTCTCTGTTTGTTCGTGACGGCACGCGGTCTTTTCCAGCTGATGCCCAGCCTCTTGTACCTGAACCATTCACCTCTTTTGAAGTGTGGCTGGATATCGTACTGCTCTTTCCTCTTTTCCAGCAAAGAGCGCGTTGCTTCATCCAACTGGGGTTTGATCTTCTTTCTGCTGGATGGGGGCCTTGGTGCCGCCTCTTCCTTCTCTTTCTTATCCGAGGTGGCCTCCTTTATTTCCTTCTTTTCCCTGGCCATGCTCATTCACCCCTGCTCACAAGATAGATGCCATCCTGAAAGACCCTCGGGTCGTACCCTTTCACTATCGTTGATTTTTCAATGTTCGATGCGGTCTGGCCGACCTTTTGTTTGTCATTTCCCTCGAGGATTATGGAGTCGCCGGATATCTTCGCGGTGACACCATCGAGGATGTTTGCGGTCCTTGGATGCCTCTCGCCGAGGAAGTTCTCGATGACAAGCTCCTTTCCCTTTACGGAGGTCTTGATGGGAAAGTGGGAATAGATTATCCTCATCTTGTACTGGAAGCCTTTCGTTACACCGCGGACCATGTTCTTGACATTGGCGGCCCAGGTTCCGCAGAGGCCCATCTCGGCTCTCTTTGGATTATCGCAGTGGACCGACACACGGGAACCTTCGACCTTCATCATTACGCGGGGATGCATGAAACGCATCTTGAGCTCTCCCTTGGGGCCTTTGACCGTTAAGAGATCACCCGAGAGCTTTGCGGTGACCCCGGAGGGCATTTCGATATCCCTGGTGATAACGTCAACCTTTACCATTCATATCACCTCAATAGACAAATGCAAGGAGCCTCCCGCCAGTGTGAAGCTCCTTTGCCTTATCGTTCGATATCACACCCTTGGTTGTCGTGAGTATGAGTACACCGAAGTTCTGGGCAGGCAGGAACCTGGCCTCATAGCCCTCCATTTCGGCCCTCTTGATCCTGAACCTGGGCTTGATCACACCGCAATCGTTGATACTACCGTTCAGCGTGACCCTGAACCATCCAGCCCTTCCATCCTCGTTGTACTCGAATTGCCTTATATACCCGTTCTCCTGAATGACCTTCAGGACACGTCCGATGAGCTTGGAGGCTGGTTTGACCCTGCATTCTCCCTTTCCCGCTCTTTCTGCGTTCTTCATGACGGACAAGGCGTCCGATAATGGATCGTTCTGCATCTTGTCACACTCCTCATGAATATTTCTTGAACCCTATCTGGGGGGCTATCTCTCTGAAGCACTGCCTGCATAGATGCATACCGTTGCGTCTGATGAGTCCCCTTTTGCGTCCGCACCTTTGGCAACCTTCCTTTCTTCCGAAGGTCCTTTTAACTCGTTCCTCGGTCATGATTCAAGCACCTCCACATCGAAGGTCTTCGCTACCCAATCCATGGCCTCTGTCCGATCGACCCTATGTGAATGAGGTATGTGGGATCGTGCCTTCTTTCTGAGCTTTACCCTTTTTCCAGCCCTTCTCAGGACAACACATATATCGAGTCCGAAAATGCCGATATCAGGATCATATTTCATACCTTCGAAATCCGTATAATCGGAGATACCGAAGGAGAAATTTCCCTCCTGATCGAACGAATAGTCCATTATGCGGTTCTCCTTTACCGCGAATGCTTTCCTGAGGAATTCTGGGGCGTCGTTCTTCCTTAGCGTGACCTTGCATCCTATTGGCATCCCAATACGGATACCAAGGTCCTTGTTCGTATGGGAGGATAATGTCTGGGTAGGTTTATGGTCGGTTATCAGCTGGATGACCTTTTCCGCCCTGCTCAATTTCTCCCCCGCATCCCCAACGCCGATGTTGACAACGACCTTCTCTACCCTCAACTCCCTCATGGGGCTTGTTGCCTTTCCGGAAGTATCCTTGTTCATATGATGGACACCTCCGCAACCTCGATCTCGGATCTATCAGAACCGACCATGAATACATAGTCGACGATGGTATTGAAACCCTCGTGGAACTCCACGATGTTCGGCATGGGGTTCCTGGTCTTCTCTATCTTCTTGATCCTGCATACGGTTCCGATGTGAGCTCCACCGGTGAGCATTGCAAGTGAATCCTCCTTGATGTCCACCTTGGAGATAATTCTCTGGTCCGGCAGTGATATCTTCAGGACATCTCCTGTCTTGTAGGTGTCCTTCTCAACTATCATGTTCCTTCCATCATGGAGGTTCAACTGTGTCTTCCCTCCCCTTACCTTCCTTTTATCCATGATCCTGACAAGTTTCCATGTGGCCTGCGAAGGGTCTATGTCCTTCAGTGAGATCCTTCCCCTGGGATTGAGAAGTACGCGATAGTGCCTGTCTATTTTGGGTATTGAGATCACATCCATCAGACCCACTATATGCTTGTAGTTCATCCTTACCTTGCCGTCCACAAGGACCTCTCTCCTGCCGAGGATCTTCCTGATCTCGGCCGATGTCCGCCCCAGATGCAGCATGTCCCTCAGGGCCACCATCAATGGAACGGACTGCTCCTTGCTGTGTGCCCCTGGAACGGGCTTTACGGCCCAAACATACTCCTTTCTTTGAAGGGGCCATGACCTGGGTGCCGTATACCTTTTCATATGTCTCGAATCCTTGGTCATCTCTATACCTCCCTTACTCCTCCGCCAGTCCCTTGAACCTCTCTTTCCTGAGGGGATCTGAAAGGTCTATCTTCGTTACAAGCAGATTGGAAGGGTCGAACCATAACGCCACCTCTTTATTGTCGGCCTTCCTTAGGAGGGCCTTCTCGATGGACACCTTTCCTTTTTTCAGGTCCACGTCAGCTATCTTCCCCTCATGTCCCTGCCTGGAACCCCTCAGGACCCTTACAGTGTCGCCTGTCCTGAGAGTGACCCTCTTCACCCTGCTGTTCCCGTATCTGGTAGGATCGAGCGGGGCTCTCAGAATTTTATTCCTCCTGTGATGAGGCGAATTAGCCTGGGCCTTCCTCTGTTTTGTTGGTTTTCCCGATCGTGTATTCATTATTGCTCCTCCTCACACGATTGTGGAAGCCGTTGCAGCTATCCTTGAGAACCTCTCGGCAGCTTCCTTTGCCACCGGGCCTTTGATATCGGACCCTTTGGTCTCTCCCGTCTTGGTCGTCAGGACGACCGCGTTATCCTCGAAGGAGACCATCATGCCGTCCGGTCTCCTGAATGGGCGTCTCTGTCTGACTATCACCGCAGGGAAAAGCTGCTTCCTGAGCTCAGGGGTTCCCTTCTTTACGCTGACCATGACGATATCGCCGATACCCGCAGAGGGTACTCTCCGCTTCGTGCCGTGATATTTTAGAACCTGGACTATCTGAACCACCTTTGCGCCGGTATTGTCCGCGCAGATCACCTTTGCCCCTATGAGCAGTCCCCTGGTCTGATTTCCAGCGATACCCTTCATATCATATCCTCCCTATGACCACCAAGGTGGTCCCTTTTGAGATGGGCTTACATTCCATGACCTTTACCATGTCGCCGATGTCTGCATCTATGCAGGGGGGCATATGGGCAAAGAACCTCGAGCTCCTCTTCTCGAACCTCTGATATTTTTTGATATAATGCCGTCTTTCCCTCATCACCACAACGGTCCTTTCCATTTTCTTTGAAACGAGCTGAACGTCAAGAGAGAAACCGCGCACGGAGAGTGTACCGTGGAAGGGGCAGTTCGGGTCATCACAGGCTTTCGAAGGTTTCTCGATATCAACTCCTATATCGCGGGCTTTGACGATCGAGTTCTTTCCACCGGAGGTCTTCCTGGTCTTCCTGGCCTTTGGAGCCTCTGTCTTTCTCTTTATTGTAAGGGTCTTCTTGCCCTGGACCACATCGATCTCGGCTGCTGATACGGTCTTCTTCGTGACCTTCTTTGCTTCGGAGGCCTTGGGTTGTTTTATCTCCGCATCGGCTTTCTTTGATGCATCTGCTTTTTTCTCTGCAGGAGATACATCTTCCTTTTTGGTTGCCATTTCACACCACCATGTCCTTTATTGATCGCGATCTTTTGTTGGGCCTTCAAATGGAGCTCCTTTCTTAGTTGGTCGATCTCTTCCTTTCCAGCTTCTTGGTCCGGTCCTCGGGTCGTATAAGAACGTCGTCACCTGCCAGGGTAACAACAAGCTTCCCTTTTGGACCATCCACCGTAAGCTCGAAATTTGCTCCTTTCTTCATCACTTTTATGTCCTTTTCCTCCGTTCTCAGCAGGAACATGTTCCGGGTCTCATCGACCACTATCCCCCTCAACCCCACAAGAGCGGGGTCGGTATGGGCCACAACCCTGGCCTCCAGCCCTATAAGCTCGAGAATGTTCATGTTCCTGTATCGGTCCAACGTTTTCTTCCTCATCAACCTCACTCAGATATGTTCGTATATCCTTTCTCCTTGAGAGCCTGGGTGGCCTTTTTCTTGTGGTCTCCCTGAAGCTCGATGATCCCGTCCTTGACGGTCCCGCCAGCCGCGCATTTGTTCTTGAGGAACCTTGCCAGCTCGTCCAGGTCGATATCCGATGGATCTATGCCGGAGATGATCGTCACGACCTTGCCGTAACGTCTCTTGGCAGTTGCTATACGGATATCCTGCTGCTCCCTTGCGATGTCCTCGCAGGCACACAGCTCCTTGGGCAGACCGCAGACGCTGCAGATCTCTCCCATTAGAGTTCTCCCTCCTCCCTCATGACAGTCGCCATTCTGGCGATGTTTATCCTGAGGGCTTTGATCTTTCCGGGACTCGGGGGTGCACCACCCATGGCGGCCACTCCTCTCTCCCGCATAAGCTCATCACGAAGTTCCTTCATCTTGAGGTGTCTATCTTCTTTCTTCATTGCCCTGATATCTGCCAGCCTGAGAAGGGCCACGGTCACTCACCTCCTTCGATCTTCCCGTCATCGGAAGTCTCTTCTGCATCGTGAACTGCATCTTCGGGGGGGACTTCCTTGGAAGCATCATCTTTCTTTTTTGCTGTGGTTGAAACAACGGGCTCAGCGGATGGTTCGGTCACACTATCTTCCAACGACCCATCCTCGGACCGTCTTCTTTCCTCCTTTCTCTGCTTCCTCTTGGACCTCGGCTTCTCCTCGACCACTTCTTCCGGGGAAGCTTTTTTCCTGGAGGTTTCCTGAGATTCCGAATCTTTGGTATCGATCTCGTCCTCTGTTGCCTCATCCTTTATGACAGCTACATCGGCAAGCTCCACGATCTCCCTGATGCTGATATCGTCAGGCAGGCGTGCGTCCGGTCTCATTATATCAACGGACACTCCAATAAGTCCCAGCTTCTTCTTCGCAATGGCGTAACCCCGGTCCATCATGGTTATCGCGGGTTCGCCGCAGAACTTGATATGGCCCCATTTGAACTTCTCGGTCCGATGCCTCTGTCCGGTCAGCTTTCCGCATAGCTTTACCTGGGCTCCTTTCACATCGGACTCCATGATCCTCCTCAGGGTCGAATGTCCAGCCCTTCTGAAATGCCATCCCCGCTCGAGGGCAAGGGCCAGTTTCTGAGCCATTATCTGCGGGTTCTGTGCGGAGTTGCGGCATTCGGAAACCTCTATCTGAGGGTTATCGAATCCGTACTTTTCGGAAACGACACGGGTCAGTTCCTTGATCTTCGTTCCTTTTCTTCCGATGACCATTCCTGGTCTCTCGACTATCAATGTGACCCTGGTCCCCATCGGGGTTCTCTGGATATCGATCCCACCGAATCCAGCCATCTCGGTCTCCTTCATGAAATATTCCTTAAGAAGGACCCTTCTGATGTTCTCAGCCACGAACTTTCTTTCACTGGCCATCGTCACCCTCCCTTTCCTCGAGTATTACCTCTATGTTGACAGTGCGATTGTCCCAATCCGTACCCCTGCCGTGAGCTCGGGGCATCCAGCCATTGTATACCCTGCCGCGGTGGGCTGCTATATGTTTAATGTATAGAGCGTCGGTATTCAGACCGCTGTACTCTGCATTGGACTCGCAGTCCTCCAGTGTTTTGAGGAACACCTTTGCCGCCTTCTGAGGATATCTCCCGGGTCCAAATCCCGCTCCCTTGCGATGTCCGACCTTCTTCTTGAACCTCTTGAAGGGGAGCGCCTTTTTCATGTCTATTATGTCCTTCAGGTAATCCTTGGCCTTCTGAAGTTCGAACCCTCTTATCTCCCTGCATATCTCGATCGAATGCTTTGGAGATATGTTTGCCTCAATTACCTGGGACCTCGCCGTTGTATCCGGATCTGCTTCCATTGAGTATCTCATCATCATCCCTCATTTCAACGGCATATACTTGGAGGACCTTGTCGCTCCTACACCTACACCAGTATGTTTGGTCTGCTTTCGGGTCAAAGCGAATTCGCCAGTCATGTGTCCTATCATCTCGGGTGTTATGGTGATCTCGAGGAACTGTTTACCGTCGTGGATGGCCAGCTTCCTGTTCACCATTTCCGGCAGGATCACTATATCCCTCGAATGGGTCCTGATCACCCCATCACCTCTTTCCAGGTGTTTGAAGAACTTCGGGTTCTTGGAACGGATGCCCCTGTTCAGGGTCCTCCTTTCCCGTGATGGTAGAAGTTCGATGAACTCGTCCAAGGACATTTCCTTAAGCTCATCGAGGGTCTTCCCTCTGTAGACGAATTCCTTCTTCTTCTTCGCCGCAATGCGTCCCTTGAGCTTTCTTGATTTCCTTCTTGCGGCCTTTGGAGTTGTCTTTCCTCTTACCATCTAGCTCACCTCTTCCTCTTTTTCTCCTTCTTCTGAGGACTCAGTCTGCCGACCTTCCGGCCGGGAGGCGCGTTCCTTGATACGGTGTTTGGTTTTCCCACGTGCTGATGCCCGCCACCGCCATGGGGGTGGTTGACAGGGCTCATGGCAACGCCGGAAACCACTGGCCATACCTTAGCTTTACTCCTTAATGAGTGATATCTCCTACCTGCCTTGGCGAAGGGAAGGTCCGGTCTGCCTCCTCCACTTACCATTCCCACAACAGCGCGGCATTGACCCGAGAGGTTCTTGAAGCTACCCGAGGGAAGCTGTATGGTCACCTCCTTCCCCCTTGACACGATGATCGCGGAGGTTCCGCCAGCGCGGACGAACTTCCCGCCGTCAAGGGGTGCTCCCTCGATATGGTAGATGGGGGTCCCCTCGGGTATCTCCCTGAGAGGAAGTATGTTCCCGACATTGATCGGGGCGTTCTCCCCCATAAGGACCTCCTGTCCGACCTTCAGTCCTTCCGGGGCGAGCAAGTATCTTATCTTTCCGTCATTCCAGAGCATCTTTGCCATCGGTGCGGAGTGTCCCGGGTCGTGACAGAGATCCACCACCTTGGCCCTGCCGGATTTCAACTTGGGCAGGACAGCTGGGGTGAGATGCCTATGGCTGGGGGACCTGTAAACGGTCGTTCCCTTGCCTCTTCTTCTTACGATGATCCTCTTACCCATCTTCGTTCACCCCTCATCAGAATATACCAATCCTCATTCCGACATCCTCTGCGGAGTAGTCGCCGGTCAACTTGATTATCGCCATCTTTCCGAACCTTGTATGCTTGACGTTTACGCTCTGGACCTTCACCTCGAACAGGTCCTCGAAGGCTTTTCTTATCTCCGGTTTCGTGGATCCTTCCTTCACGATGAAAACAAGTGAGTTCAGTTCCTCTTTCTCCATAAGGTTCAGGGTCTTTTCCGTTACATAAGGATGGAGCAGTACCCTGTGAGGCATATTATCTTTCATCCTTCACCACCACCGATCTTCTCGAATGCCTTCTTTGAAAAGACCAAGAGACGTCCAGGGTCCCCGCCCGGTGCGAGGAGTTCCGCATTTATTCCGGAGGGGCTTATGGTGTTCACACCAGGGAGGTTCCTGGCGCCTGTCAGGACCGGGGAGCCCTCCGTTGCCACGAAGAGTATCGACCTTGGCTGCCTGTAGCGCCGCCCCCTCATCTTGCCCTTGCCCGCCCGAATGTGCTTTCCCTCGTATGCTCTGATGATGTCCGGGGAAAGTCCCAGGGAATCGAGCATCGAGAGGACATCCTTCGTCTTTTCCATGGTCTCCATTGAATCATCCACAATAACGGGTACAGTGAGTCCTTCCTTGAACTTATGGCCTCTTGCCCTGACCATCCCGATGCTCGAGGTGGCCGCAAGGGCAGACGCAACTGCCAATCTCCTCTCTTTATCGTTTATCTTCTTCCTGAACGAGTGTTCGGGTCTGGGGGGGTGAGCCCTTCTTCCGCCAACATTGTTTGGGGACTCTGCAGCGGTCCTTCCTTGGGCGAGCCTCTGGACTCGTGCGACACCTCTGCCTTTTCCCCAGGTAGAAACAGAGTGTCTCATTCCGGCCACTTTCGAAGGTCCATATCTCTGCCTTCTATTGGCCTGGGCTGAAACGACCGCTCGTCTTATGAGGTCAGGTCTGAAGGGTGTGGAGAAGACCTCGGGAAGTTCCAGCTTTCCCTTGACCTTACCATCGGTCCCGTACACGTTCACGGTCCCGACCTTGGACACGACCTTCTTGGCCTTTCCTCCGGTAGTCCTGGTTGCTGCCATATTATCACTTCCCCTGTTTCGAAGCGGTGCTCACATAGGTGAGGTCGGGTGTTTTCACTTCTACGTGCCCATGCTGTCGTATCGGGTCCCTGAACCTGACGAGCCTCTTGGTCGGTCCGGGTATGGACCCGTGGATGAGAACATAGTTCGTTTCGATGTTCCCGTAATGCAGGAACCCTCCCTTTGGGTTGATCTCTGACGGGTCCTTCCCTACTTTAAGTATTCTCTTATTATATTCTGTACGATTATGATATCCCATCTGACCGGAGTTTGGAACGGTGCTCATGATCCATGAGGGATGCCAGGGACCCTGAGTCCCCAACATCCGTCTGTGTTTTGAATTCTTATGTGTGAGGAGCTTCACACCGAACCTTTTGTTAAGTCCCTGGAAACCTTTGCCTTTGGTCACCGAGATAATATCCACCATGGCTCCTTCAATCTGGAATTCCGAGAAGGGGACCTCTTTCCCGAGATGGCCCATGGCGTATTTGATCCTGTCAGTGACAGTACCTCCTCCAATAGGTATCTCCATGATCTCCGGTGATTTGTTCGGGATGCCGGAAACGTTCCTGGGAATTGTATGGACTATCAATCTGACCTCGTCAGCATCTTCCTTTTCAAGGCCTTTTAGGTCCGGTTTCGTTCCCTTGGAGGGGGCTGGTAGTCTCCTGATAAGGTCTTTGTCTATCTTATCCGACCAGATCTCTCTCTTCGCCCTCTTGCCGTAAACGTCCTCCTCGTAGATCCTTATCCCTGCGACCTTGAGAGGGGGTACCTCCACAACTGTCACAGGTATCTGGACCTCCTGTCCCGAAGTGGTCGATGTCGGTCTGTAATCCACAACAAAGGCATGGGTCATCCCTGCCTTGTAACCTGCGAAGCCCTGCATCTTTGGTTCGGCCCCGCCCTCCGGCCAGCTCTTGACGACCGGGTGCGGTCTGTTAGCCCTCTTCCTAGGACTGAAAGCAACCGAACCTCTTCTGGGTTTGTGCGCTTTTCCCATGGTATTCCTCCGAAATCCGCGATGGTCGGGGCACGGATAGAACACCCTGAGCAAGGCAGGGTAAGGATCCGCGCTCCTTTACCGGTCCGACCGTAACGCCTTTTCGGATCAATGACACGTGCAAGAGCGGTCCGAAAGCAGGGTCCCTGTAGGTTGCCCTTGACGTTTGGCCGGAGGGCCTCAATTGCGAATTGAGAGCGCCCATATGGGATGTAATATAAAAAGTTTTTCAAATACCAGGTCCATCTATGCAGATATCGTCGATCATGGCATCCCGAATATACTCGGGTTCTTGCCTTTTGGATCCTTTCTGGAAGGTCGACCTAGTCGGGTTTTTCCATGGCTGCGGCGGTCTCATTCAGATCCTTCATGAGGGCTTCCAGGTTCATGCCGTGAGCTGTTGCACCCTGCTCAATGGTCTCGAAGTGCGCCATGGCGCAACCTATGCATCCCAGTCCAAGGGCAACGAACACTCCGATCACATCAGGATATCTCTGTATGGCTTCCATGATGCTCATATCCGGTGTAATGAGGTCAACCATCTTTGTTCACCCATTATGCAAATGACTGTTAGGATATAAACCTTCATCCGAACATTGGAAGTCCATCTGTAAACATTATTTAGCAGGAAGTATTGTTCCATTTGGTGTATCCTTGCCGGTCATCAACATGGACATCACAGACCTGAATAGGCTTGTTGGAGAGGGCTTCTCACTTGAGGAATTCGCTGACGGCATCCCCCTGTTCGGGGCATCGGTCGAAAAGTTGGAGGGTGATGTGATATCGGTGGAGTTCTTCCCTGACCGACCAGACCTTTTCTGCGTGGAAGGCGTTGCAAGAGCTTACAAGCAATTTGCGGGTCTTGAGAGCGGGGACCTTGAAGATCATATGAATGTGCGAGGTGATTCCGGAATGGAGCTCATCGTGGACCCTGGTGTCCTGAAAGTGAGACCGGTGATAGGAGCGGCTTTTCTGACGGGGGTCGATATCGACGAGAATGCT
>JBLIRF010000033.1:0-12529 GCA_049472175.1 Thermoplasmatota archaeon | reverse complement strand
TGATGGAGATACCACATACCCTGCTGAGCTGATACCCGGACTGCTTGACCAGCTTTTAAGCGAGGGGCTCGACTTCATTTCATGCGACAGGATAAGAAAAGCGGAGAAAGGGGCTTTCACGACAACACATGCTTTCGGTAACTGGGTGTTGAAGGTTACCATGAACATCCTCTTCGGAACGGACCTGCACGACTCCCAGTCCGGAATGTGGGTGTTCAGAAAGAGGATCCTTGATGGAATGAAGCTTACTTCCGACGGGATGCCGCTCTCCGAGGAGATAAAGATCGAGGCCTTCAAGAACCCCGGTATCAAAGCAAAGGAAGTGTCGGTCCCCTATCGGATAAGAAAGGGAGACAAGGCCCTCAACACCTGGAAGGATGGAATTAAGAACGAACTGTTCCTTTTTAAGAAGAAGTTCAGACCGGCATATCTCGGGTCCGGTGAGGACTTCACTGATAGTGTCAAATGAATCCTTCTCCCCCGAAGGTAGATCAACGGAGCGGGGACGACCTCCCGCTTGCAGGATATTATTAAATAGTAGCAGCAGTTTCGAGGCATCCCCACGCTTCAAGGGAAATTGTTCCCTCCGCGTGTCGAAAGACCGGGAAATGTGCCCCCGCAGGGGTGAATCCCAAGGAAGTGAACGACCATGACAAAAAGCGTTTACAAGTACATCGGTGAGGCATGGAAGAGACCGCACGATGGCGTAGAGAAGGAGATCAACCGGGAAAGGCTCATCCAATGGAGACATGAGCCCTCATTCGTCAGGGTCGATAGGCCGTTGAGGCTTGACAGGGCCCGCGCCCTCGGTTACCGTGCAAAACAGGGTTATGTGATCGTCAGGGCCAAGGTCCGCATGGGATCGCTCCGAAAGAGGGCCATCAGAAAAGGACGCAGGGCCCGGAGAAAGGGTATCATCAGGATGAGGGTCCAGAAGAACCTTCGGAGGATAGCGGAGGAAAGGACGGCGAACAGGTACTCGAACATGGAGGTCCTCAACTCGTACCTTGTGGGGGAGGACGGTAAGCACAAGTTCTATGAGGTGATACTGGTCGATCCGCACCATCCCGTGATCAAGAAGGACCCGAAGATCAACTGGATCCATGAAAGACAGCATACCGGAAGGGTCCACAGGGGCCTCACCTCGGCGGGGAAGAAGAGCCGCGGTTTGAGAAGCAAGGGCCTGGGTGCAGAAAAGGTCCGTCCATCGATCTCGGCCCACAAGCATGCAAAGAGACCCGGAAAAAGGATCCGCTTCAGCTGATTTGCCAGTATCAAACAAGTCTTTCTGGACAGTCTTCCCGACGTGAGCAGTTCCTGCATTTACCCTCACGTTCGTGGTTGCGATGTACCTCGCCTGTCCGCTCCGCTTCACGGATCTCGGATACCTTCGAGAGGACAATGGCCTTGGTCATCAGGTCCCATTCTATCTTGTGGCGTTTGGCCTTACCTTTTCCGCAAGTGTAATCCACATATCCGTAAGGGGTCTGCTGCCGGAAGTTCACATCGGTGAGGATCATATAGGCCGAAAGTTGCATCACATGACTGAAATGGGGTCTTGGTGGGATCCTTCCGGTCTTGACCTCAACGGGTATCCTGAACCCATCCTCCTCGATCACCAGATCTGGAGTGCCCACAAGGAAGTGCTTCTTTGAAGTCAAAGGTTTGGACCCCTTGCGAAGGTCTGGATCATCATAGGAGACAAGCTCGGCCTCTTTCGGCAGCGAAAGGGAGTCGAGACCGTTCCGGGCGATCCTTTTCTGATGCATTCCCCTCCAGAAGAAGAACACACCTCCCAACAGCCAAGCAGCTGACATGGCAACGGATGCAGGATAGTATTCATCAAGGTTGTCTCCCTTCGCAAGGAAGGTGGATGCAGTGAAAACAGAAGCCATTAATGCCATCGTTACTATCAGGAGGCCACGCCTATCTCCGATGTCACGTTTTTTCTCACTGCTCCTGAACCTGGTCAATATATCGGACACTATCGCTCCCATGAACCAAAGCAGCGATATGAACATGAAGACCCACCCCATATTTCCCCTAGGGTCCACCCTGTCCGAGATGAAGATGAAAAGCACTGATATGGAAATAAGCAACATCAGTATCAGAGGTCCTCCGATCATTGGGCCACCACCCTCGGGATCGGACCTGCGTAACCTGAAATAGAGAGTGAACATCACTAGTATCACTATATACGTGAGGATAAGGGAAAAGGCCATGATACCTGCCACCATTTCCAGGTTGATACCGAAAGGCCTCAACAGGACCACCGCATTGAACAGAAGAAGAAGACCGGAGAAGTAGAAGAGGAGCGGGTTGTTCGATCTCTTCCAATTGCTGGAGTCGATGCTCTTCAATAATTTCCTAAGTGCATCCAACGGTCCTTTCCTCCTTGACTCCCGGCTGTAGAAATAGTACATGATCGAAACGCTGATCATCAGCAGTGAAAGGACAAGCACACCGGCCTTCCAGACGTCGATATCTATGAATTGCGACCGGTCCACAACGATCAGGGATATACCCATCAGGAGCAGCAGTGCTGAAAAGGTAAGAAAGGTCCATGTTATGAGCGTGTTCTGCCTCGAACTTTTCTGGGCGGTCTTGACAGACCGGGCCTTGCGTCCGATATCCCCGTGTCTTTTCGATCCCAAGGCAAGATTTGTGGGATCCGATCTGGACCCCTTCCTCTCGAGCTCCCAGGACAGCGGACAGTAGCTCCATCTCTCGACCTCGGAAGCGGATAACAGTCTGTCCCCTTGAAAGCTAGACATCATTAGAAATTACATTCTGGATATTATATAATGGTTGTTGGACGAATCCACTTCCATTGGGATATCCCATGCACGTCCTCCAACGCTTTTTACGAGGGGAGAAGGCGTTGACAGGAGGGGATCGTTCTATCGTTCCACCAAAAATGAATTGTATCCACCCATAATCAATATATGGTAATATTCACCTTGAACCCCGGAGGAGATGGTCATGTCCGGACGCTCGATCCAAATTCCGGTTTCAGCATTGACGGTCCTGCTACTGATCGTTCTTGTTTTCCCTGGGACCGAGGCATTCCTGAACAGGGGACCGGATATCTATCCCAGGTTCGATGGGGCCATGGATCCCTACCTCCGGAAAATGATGGTGGACCATGGGGAGGAGGAAGTGTTCAGATCGCTGGTACAGTTCAAGAACTGGCCGATAGACGATGACCTCGCATATTCCGAAGCCATCGGATTGAAGCATATCGCAACCATGAAGGTGCTTCCGGCTGCGCTCCTCGAAGGTACAAAGGATGAGTTCGAAGCACTGTCGGGATACCCTCGCACACACTGGATGGAATACGACGGCAAGCTTGAACTCCTCATGGAGGAATCGCTGTCCACCATAAATGCCACGATCGCCTGGAACAGTTTCATCCAGTCTGCAAGGGACAGGTTCCCGCGGATAACGGGGGAGGGAGTAACTGTCGCCGTCGTGGATACCGGTATAGATGCCGGTCATCCGGACCTCGACTACGGCGACAAGACCATAATCAACCTCAAGCAGGACAAACCAGGGAGACCGTTCTACGAGATAGAGAATTCCGACACCAGCTATGGTCACGGTACACACTGTGCGGGGACGATCGCGGGCAACGGTGACGCCTCCGCCGGCGCAAGGGCAGGGGTGGCCCCAGGTTCCAATCTCATCGGTCTGTGCGTGGGAGATGTTGGAATAACCCTCACGAATACCTACGAGGGCCTGGAATGGGTCTATCTCAATTCCAGGAGACCTAACCAGCTGAACATCAAGGTCGTATCCAACTCCTGGGGAGGCGGAGCGGCGGAATATGACCCGCAGGACGCTACCTCCCAGATCTGCCAGAAGCTAACATTCGAGAACAACGTTGTCGTCGTATTTGCCATGGGCAACGCAGGCAGCGGACACCATGATGGTACGGAACTCACAGCTTCCCCCACAGGGTTAATCCCTTCCAATATCGGGGTGGCGGCGATCGAAAGGGACGGCTCAAGAGTGGCCTACTTCTCCTCGAGAGGACAGAAGGGAATGAACCAGACCTATCCGGACGTGGGAGCCCCGGGTGTGAAGATATGGTCCGCCCACGCAAGGTTGACGGAGATATCCGCAATGTCAATGATAGCGGGCAATCCCAATCCTTACTATCTCGCCATTTCAGGCACATCAATGGCCACCCCCCATGTATCTGGTCTTGCGGCTTTGATGTTCCAGGCAGCCCCCTCGCTGACGATCTCCGGAAGATGGGAGGACTACTCCGGTCCGGACAAGGAATGGTGGTATGGTTACGATCACAACCGAATTCACGAGATCGAATGGATCATGGAGCAGTCGGCCACGTACATCGAACCTGATGGTATTCCCCTCTCGAACGAGCAGGAGGATAACGGTGTCCCCGAGGTCTCCGACCGTGGAGAGACCGAGATCGGATGGGAGGGGAGGAGGATCGATTGGGCGCAGGGTTACGGTCTGATAAACGCTGAAAAAGCCGTCGGTATAGCCTTGACCTTGGAGGAGCTGAGGACCAGATATCCCTACGATAAATGGACAGTGAAGGATGCTATCGACATATACGAAGGGAGGGGAGTGTTCCACAATGGCGTCAGGGAACTGTCAACTGATACGCTGAAAACGGAATGGAGTGCCGAATTCGCGAGGTATGCCCAGGACGGGGACAATCCCATCCTTGTACAGAACCAGTCCAGACTTATCTGGGTCCCTGATGGTGCCCTTGAGGTCACGATCAATCTGAACTTCAACCCAGTGGACATAGTGGACAGGACCATAGGTGAACTCACCTTCGTGGTCGACCACGGGTTCGACGGGGAGTTCGATTACCAGGAGCCGTTCCTCAGGACCATGACACTGGGGGCCAAGACACATACCTTCACCGAACTCGAGGGAAAGACGAACATGTACTGGGCGATAGGGGTGTACGGACGGGGTTTCAAGATGGTGAGACCGATCCAGGACGGAGAGTACATGGAATTACGCATCGAGTATACCCTCGGTGTCAATATGAAGGTCGCCATACCGGAGGAAGGTGCCCTTGAGATACAAATGCCGAGACCCAACTCGATGTCATCCTACTGGGAGGAGGAGATCCCCTCCCAGGGTTATTCGGGCGGTGTGATATCGATAGCAGGAACCGTTTACGACCTCGACAGGGTAATTCCCTTCGGGGAGGAGGCTCCGGATGGGGAGAACGAGGGTTCCCCCTGGCCCTTTATCATCGGAATACTCATCTTCACGGCTGCACTGGTTGCCGGATGGACGATCTACAAGAAAAAGAGAAGTAAGCGCCAACAGAGCCCGATAGTATGATTTTCCAAAGTAACCCTGAAAGCTTCCATCCGGACAGGAAAGCATATCCTTGCTGCCCTTTGCACATTTCGGGAAACACCTTAAATATCCTCCCACCTCAACATTATATGGTGACCCAATGGGATACAAACGGCTCAACTCCGTTGAAGACCTCATGCAGAACGAGAACAGATCAAATATATTCAGCGCCATACAGAGGTCTCCAGGCTCCAGTTACACCGATCTGAGACTCCTGCTCGGGATCAAGAACGGGACACTGTCCCATCATCTGACCAAACTCGAAAAGGAGGGGTTGGTCAGGTCGAAGAAGATGGGTATGTTCAGAAGGTTCTACCCTTCCTACGCGAATGTCCCAAAGGACCTTGAGGAAAAGATCCTGGATGTTGTTCACTCGAAACCTGGCATATCACAATCCAGGGTGGCAAGGGAGCTTGATATTACACGTCAGGTCGCCAACTACCACATAAATTCCCTGAAGAGACGTGGACATCTGATCGTAAGGAAGGCTGGCAGGAACACGGAGATCTTCGTTAGGTGAGGGGCAGTAAAAAGCTCACGCTGTAGAGCAAGGTATTCTTGGCCCCTCTCCCTTTTTCCCAGGAAATGCTCCCGGACGGGTGGTCCCGACTTACCTCTTATTTATGGTATAAGCGCAGTTGGTGCATTTCCATAGCTCGAATATATCCTGACCTCTGGAGAATGGAATAAGATTCCCTTTCTCGCACTTCGGGCAGGGTGGAAAGAATATTTCCGCCATTTTTCCGCCTCCGAATGTTGGAACCTCACTTGTTTATTTAACACTTTTCTCGAAGATATCACCTGACCATTCCTTATGCATCAATTCTAAAAAGGGTTCAGATCACGAACTCTGTGATCAGGATTATGAGGACCGAGACAACGAAAACGGTGGCAAGCAACACGGTCAAATGGACATGAGGACCCTGTTCCGGATCATCGAGTGCTCCCAGGAATCCCTTCTCCCTTATAGTGCTAAATATCTTGGGAAGTGAATAGGATGGTGGGGTCTCCGATATTTCCTTGGGTTCATGTTCCATGTTCATCGGACATCCATCCCGGAGTTCATACTTAACCGTTTCCCTGTATGGACATGGACGATTCCAGCTTGGTCCCGATAGATTTAAGGTAAATGCCCCGATACTGCCGTGGAGTATTCATCCATGAGGTGCGTGTATGGAGATAGTTCTTGACGGTGAGCACGTCACATACGAGGACGTGGTGAAGGTTGCAAGATACGGGGCCCATGTAAGATTCTCGGATGACTGCGTTCCAAAGATCGAGCGATGCCAGAAAATGATCGAGAAGCTGGTTGAAAAAGGTGAGAAGATATACGGGGTGACAACGGGCATCGGAGAACTTGCATCCGTGTTCCTCTCTCCCGAGCAGGGACTCGACATGCAGAAGAAGATCATCTTTTCCCACTCAGCATCATTTGGCCGCGAGCTGCCAGGGGAAGAGGTCAAGGCATCTATGACCTCCCGGGCAAATGTCTGGGCAAAAGGCCACAGCGGTCTGAGGTTGTCCACAGCCCAGACATACATCGATATGGTCAACAAGGGTGTCGTTCCGATCGTTTACGAGAAAGGCTCTGTCGGATGCTCCGGAGACCTGAGCCCGCTATCTCAGATCGCCGAGGTCGTTATCGGCGGGGGCGAAGCGAGATTCAGGGGAGAGGTGCTGCCAGGCCCTGCAGCCATGAAAAAAGCGGGGCTGGAACCCATCGAACCAACTTTCAAGGAGGGGCTCGCCCTCATCAACGGAACGCAGGTTATGGTCGGCCAGATGTGCCTCCTCTTGGAAGATGCGATGAATCTCATCAAGAACGGCATAATAGCTTCCGCGATGTCTCTTGATGCCCTGAACACGGTCCTGAAACCGTTCGATCCCAGGGTCCACGAGCTTCGACCCCACAAGGGCCAGGTCAAGGTGGCTGCCCATCTAAGGAGCCTCCTTCACGGTTCTGAGATACTTGCGAAACCCAGCGGAAAGGTCCAGGACGGATATTCCATGAGATGCACACCACAGGCGTTCGGACCGACCCTGGACCTATGGAATTTTACGAGGGATGTCATCGAGACCGAACTGAACTCGGTCGTGGACAATCCCATATTCTTCCCGGATGAGATGGACCACATAGGGGCTGGAAACTTCCACGGACAGCCTGTGGGCATTGCCGCGGACCTGCTCAAGATCGGAATGTCCGAGATATGTGACCTTTCCGAGAGGCATACGAACAGGCTTCTAAATCCGGTACTTTCAGGCCTTCCCGCATTCCTGGTGGAAGGTGCGGGAATGAACTCGGGAATGATGGTTGCTCAGTACACCGCCGCTGCCATGGTATCCGAGAACAAGGTACTTTCACATCCGGCATCCGTGGACTCCATCTCCGTTTCGGCTGACCAGGAGGACCATGTTTCCATGGGTCCAGTTGCCATAAGGCATCTCAAGGAGATACTCCAGAACACCGTCGGCGTACTTGCGATCGAGATGCTTGCAGCCGCACAGGCGCTGGACCTGAGAAGACCACTGTCACCAGGGAGAGGTACGGGCATCGCTCATCGGACCATACGCGAGAAGGTCCCGGTCATGGAGGCGGACAGACCTCTGCACCCCGACATCAAGGCCATTTCAGAACTCATTAGCTCCGGAATACTTGTGGAGAACGTGGAGAAAGAGATAGGAGAGCTGCTGATCTGACCTAGTCCCCTTTCCAGCCCTTCTTGAGGAACGGTGTCCAGTCGCTTTTCCAGCCAGGGAAAATTAAATAAGTCTAAACGGTAATACTTCAGTGCTATCCTAATAGAGGTTGTGTTAGGCGCACAATCGTTACCTCCTAGTGAAGACGTGCATCAGGTGGGGTACATGATGATACGAAAAGCGTTATTGATTATGGTTGCGTTAATGATGGCAGCAGGTGCATTCTCGACTTTGGTCCAGACCATCGAAGCAGTGGATACAGCGGACGGAGATATTCCCTCCCGTGATGATGGCGAGGAGCCAGGATACGGTCCCCCTTCTTTCCCGGATCCTTATTCGCACACCCCTGAGAGAACACATCAGAGAAGACCCACCCTTGAATGGAGCGAGGCTTGGGAGTATAACGAAAACGTTATCAATTACGGTGTCTACACCGTGAACGTCTATTCTGATGAGCTCTACACCGGTGAGCTGGTCATCAAGAACGTCATAGTCCCTGCCCAGATCCGGCCTCCACAGTACACGTTCACGAAGAACCTCAGATACAACCGTGTTTACTGGGTGGAGATCGAAGCATCGGACCCCATGGCGAACACGGATAGCATCTCATTCAGTTTCGAGACCTACAACACTCCTCCCTCCGTACCGGTCATAGCTCTCGAGAGAACACCGGTCTCGAACGGAGATGATGTAACGGTTGTCATTGCCAATGCTAGCAAGGATATCGACACCAATCCCAGGGACTTCATCTCATACCTCGTGGAATGGTATGCCTACAAGGAGAATACCTGGGTCATCCTTGCGTCGGGTTTCAACATGATGACCCTGAACTCCGACAAGACCAGCGAGGGGGATCGGATCAAGATCGTCGCAAAGCCATACGATGGCATCGAGTACGGCCCTAGCACAGAACTCGTCTTCGACATAGAGAACCTCGTTCCGGAAGTAATGGTCGATCACGAGGACATCACGATCGACGAGGATGAGGAAGGGCTCGACCTTGTTTATCTTATGAGCTACTTCACCGACAGGGAAGGGGACGACCTCTCGTTCCGTGTAAAGAGCCAGAGGCATGTACAGGCCACAATAGACCCCGTCTCGAGCGCTGTATCATTCATCCCGGACCCTGACTGGATAGGAAGCGATGAGGTGGTCATTGAGGCATTCGATGCCAAGATCCATCAGGAGGAGTGGCCCACCGTGACCATAAATGTCAAGGTCCTCCCTGTGAACGATGAGCCCACCATCGATATCGTCAATGACGAACCCGTGGGGTTCGGGGATACCGTCATAATCCAGGGCATACAGGGATCCTCCTGTATAATAACGGTCGGAGCATCCGACTCAGATGAGATATACGGGGACACCTTCAAATTCTCCACCAATTTCCGATCGGTGATCGGGGATGACATCTTACCCGATTCCGATTACCAGTTCGAGGTCAACTCCGGACGTTTAACGGCGTTCCTTCCCAATTCCCTGGTAGGGGAACATCTCTTCGAGATCACCGTTACCGACAGCCACAAGGCATCATCAACAGTGCCCATCAGGCTCATCGTCGAGAACATAAATGACATCATGACCGATCCGGCAATAGTCTCCCCCGCTGATTCCGCAACACTGACCCAGCAGATCGGAAAGAGGGTGATCTTCCAGGCCAAGGAATGTTATGACCCGGACCTGGCCAGCCCCAATTCCAAAGAGAAGCTGACCTATGAATGGTACTTCAGCGACGGTGAACAGATCACGAATGCAGGGACCAGAGTCGAGCACAGGTTCGGTGTCACCGGGAATTACACGGTCAGACTGGTCGTGAAGGACAACTACGGTGCTCAGAAGGACACCACGATCAAGGTCTTCGTGGAGGTCCTTGAAATACCGCTTGTCACGATCGAGCCAGTGGAAGAGAATGATCAGGGAACCATCATTCTGATAATCATACTGGTGGTGATCGCTGTGGTCTTCCTTGCCATGCTGCTCTTTTTCATATTAAGGAAGGACCCGCTTGAAAAGACGGCGGAAAAAGAGGAAAAGGCACACGAGGCATTGGTCGCACAACAGCAGCAGGACGCCCTGGAAGCCCAGGAAAGGCTTCAGGCTATACTTAGCGGTGCAGCTTATCAAGAGGTCTCCGGCCCTGCTCTACCCTCCGCGACTGGAGAGGGACCGGAGATGGAAGCCCTCCCGGCCGCCCCTACCGATGAGCAAGTTCAGGAACCACCTGCTGAGACATCGGAACCTCAAATGCAGGAACCACCTTCGGAACAGACCATGTAGATAGGCAACATGGAAAAAGGTCCGATCCTATCGGTTATTCACCGGAGGGTGTATCCACTGACAAAGGCTGGAATAAATGCTTCATGGAACAATTATCCCTGGTCATCGGATCGATCAATGAAGCCAGCGAACCGATCGATCGTATATGAAAGAGTACTACGGCCTATCGTCCATTCGGCTATTTGATCAAAACAGATACTGAACATCCCCGGCATCTATCCTTTGAAGGACACCATCGATATTGAGGAGAAGGGCTCCTGCCTGGTCCAGCCCCAGTGCCGTTCCCGTTAGATCACGGGACCCGGTCCGCACCCTCACCTTCCTTCCGATCGTTTCCGACCTTTCGGTCCATTCTTCGAGTATGGAACCGGTGTCCCCGTTCCTGAACCGGCCATACAATATCTCGAAGAAGCACACAAGGTTATGGAAGAGCTCCTCCATGTCTACCTTTGAACCTGAGGCATCCATGAGCGTCCCTGCGCTCTCCCGGAGCTCATCCGGGAGTTCGGAACATTCGAAGTTCACATTGATACCGACCCCGATCACCGCATATTCCAGCTTGTCCCCTTTTATGGAGGATTCTACCAGTATCCCCGATACCTTCCTTCCATCCAGGAGGACGTCGTTGGGCCATTTCAATAGGGTGGGCAACATTACGGTCGCGGATATCGATTTTGACACGGCAAGCCCCGCCAGAAGCGGGAGGACAGAGACCTCCTGCGGCGGGAGGGATGGTCTGAGGACCAGCGACATGTAGAGACCACCATCAGGTGAATGGAATCTCCTCCCCATCCTCCCCTTACCGCTGGTCTGGGTCCTGGCCAGTACGATCAAGCCTTCCCTGCAGCCCTTTTCCGCCCTCTGACGGGCGATATCATTCGTGGATACTGCACTGTCAACGATCTCGATGTCCCTGCCGATGATGGAGACCGCAGATCCCCGAAGGCTCCCCTCGGAGATGAACTCCCCCATTACAGCACCTCATTCAAAAAGGCTCTTCATAAGGTCCATGTCGTACACCATCGCGAACAGGTTGTCCTCCTTGTCCACGATCGGCACCTGATCGAAATCCTTCAACCTCATCAGCTTCGCTGCTTCCCAGACGGGAGACAGCCGGTATACGGTGCTGAGGTCCTTTGCCATGAACTTCTCGATCGGATCGCCTGGCAGCTCTATCTTTGCCTCCTGATAGTACAGGTTCATTACATTCCGGAGGCCTTCCCAGGTCCACGAATCCTCGTCCTCGGATATGCCGAGCGTCGTGAGCGTGATGTTCTCCCCAAGGAACTTGAAATCGAAGAGGTCCCTGTCGGTCACGAGGCCGCAGATCTTACCCCCCTCATCGAGCACGGGAAGGGCGTAGACCTTGGAGAGGTTGATCATCGTGGCCGCAACGTTCGCAGGTGTTTTCTTGTATATGCACACAGTGGGTTTGGATATGAACTCCTCCACCGGCTTCTCGATCCTGCTCTTCTCGATGACCCTGAGAAGGTCGGACGGCGTAAGGAGGCCGACCAGCTCGTTCTTCTTGACAACGGGAAGCCTCCTGACGTTCTGCTCCCACATGATCCTTGCAGCCTTTTCGACCGTCGCGGACGGAGATATCATTGGTACATCCCACTCCATGATCACGGCCACCTGCTCCTCTCCAGGATTCTCGAAGATGTCCTTGCGGGTAATGACACCAAGTACCTTGCCATCGGAATCCACCACGGGCATGCCGGTCCTTTTATTTTTTACGAGGAGCGAAAGTACCTCCTCCCGGGTGATGGGCAGCTCTGCTTTCACGGGGTCCTTGACCATTATATCGGATACGTTCATATCCAAGCCTCCAGATGCTGGATTGAATAAGCACATGAAGGGTTTCATATTAAAGGATTGCGAGGAAGATATGGAGGTCCTTCAAAGAGAAATGTCCGGAGTGTACATGACAGCGGACCTGTCCGAGAACCTGACCATGTATGAGAAAGGGTCTTTTTCCCAGAGGGAGCCTCCCGGCCTCTTCATCACGAACAGATGCCCGGTATCCCCCAGTGCAGGCCAGCCGCTCTCCCACCATCTGGTCCAACCGGGAAGCAGGTCCCAGATATTAGTATCGCTCAGGCCCTTTCCGACGGCCATCTCGAACACTGCCTTTGATGCCTCGGATCCCTCCAGTCCGCCTCTCCTTATCAGAAGCCATGCCGCCTCCATTTCCCTG
>JBLIRF010000032.1:0-12534 GCA_049472175.1 Thermoplasmatota archaeon | reverse complement strand
GAAAGACCATGTTGATTACCAGCCCACCTGCAACTTCGCCATCACGGACAGGATAGCCGGGGAATTCAAGTTCGATGAGAACTTCACCATTGCAGCAGGGGAGGATGTCGATTACTGTCTCCGGGTCAGAAAAAAGTACGATATCGGATATTGCGAGGATGCGATAGTCCATCATGATTACGGATACCGGAACTTCATCAGTGGAACGAGCAGCTTCATCAGGATGTTCAAAAGATATCGGGAGTCCCTGTTCATCCTGTTCACTCTGCATTCCGACTATTTCGGGAAACCATATGCTCCTCCGCCGCCGTTCAAGAATATGGTGTATGATCTGATATGGTATATTGTACCAAATTCCCATCGGGCGGACAGGAACTCGGGGAGACTGATATTCCATGTGGTGAAGAGCATGGTGTCGGGATACACCAAGAATGTCCTTCATTTCATTGGCAAGGTGGATCGGATCTCGAGGATCCCTCCTTTTTTTTTACTTAAGAGCATAGAACATTCAATATCCTACTGGTATGAGCCGAAGGTTGGTTTGTTCAGGAACTACAAACATGAGCTGACGTATCAGATGTCCCGGGAAAGTGAAAAGGACGTTCAGGAAAGCAGGATATACCATATCCCCGAAAAGGAGAAGATACCGGTGGAGCTGGTCCTCAAGGGCATCAGGGACATGGCCCGATACCTGAGCAGGGTGACCGTAAGCGGGAGCAGATCTCTCATCTGCAGTGATGACGTGCTGCGTATGGCAGGCTTAACTGCAGAACTTGGCATACCGATGACTATCATCGTGAAAGGAGGTCGGCCGGGGAAGGAGTTCCTGCGCGAGATCAGAGGTCTCATTCGATGTTTCGCCTGGCTCAATATTATCATTCTATCCAATGGCGATGTTGTGAAATCCTTGGAGCATTGCGGCCAGGATCCGTTGGGCAACCTCAGGAAGGACGATCTGGTCTCCATATTGTCCACCCGGCGGGCCAACAGGATCATGAGGGAGATGAAGAGATGATGGAAGCGGGGAGTGAGACCCGGACCGATAGAAAGAAGTCACTTCGCAGGAAGACATTCTTCATAAATTGTTCGGGGTGCGCCCGAAGTGGAATGAACGCCGAGAAGGTAAGGGACTATCTTGTCAAGAACGGCCTGAGGATGGTCAATGTCGTTGAAAAGGCCGATCTTATTCTGATGCTCACCTGCGGACTTCCCACCTCAACTCCCGGGGAATTGAAGGTGATACATGAGTACAAGAAGTGCAAGGGGGAGTTGATAATATGTGGCTGTCTTCCTGCAATGGAACCTGAAAGATTGGCAGAGGTCTTTGACGGAAGGACGGTCATAACCAGGGAGCTGGAAAGGATCGACGACCTGTTCCCTGACTTCAGGTTCAAGTTCAAGGATATGGGTGATACGAACAGATTGTTCGGGGAAGGCTACTATCATCAGTACAGCAAAAGTACAAATGTACCAATCAAGGCTCTTTTCCTTGAGTCCTTTGCATATTTCGTGAGAGGTCTGGAACAGATAGTCCTCAGGGTGATCGAATACGAGATAAGGATGCCATTTCTTGAGCGGACAGGCCTCCCGAGGTTGATAGATGTGGACCCTGAAGGATACTCGGTAAGGATATCCTCGGGATGTCTGGGTAATTGCAGCTACTGCGCCATAAAGGATGCGATAGGCAGGCTCAGGAGCAAAGCTCCCGAAGAGATACTGCAGGAGGTCAGGACGGCCGTATCGAAGGGAGAATACAGGATCTCCATCGTCAGCGACGATGCCGGCGCATACGGTCTGGACATAGGAACGGACATGATCTCTTTGTTGAAGAAAGTGCTTGACGTGGACGAGAAGATACGGATAGATTATCTTCAGGACGTAAATCCTCAATATCTTTGCAGGTTCGGGGATGAGCTCATTGAGATGATAGGGACAGGCAGGATCAAGAGCCTCCAGACCGCGGTCCAATCCGGAAGCGAGAGGCTCCTCAGGCTCATGAACAGACCTCTCGATGTCGATAGATACAAGATGATGATCAAGAACATGAAGAAAGCCTATCCGAGGGTCAGGATAAGGACCCAGATGATCGTCGGGTTCCCATCCGAAACGGAGGAGGATTTCGATGAGACGGTCAAACTTCTCAAGGAATGCTGTTTCGATCAGGTCGACGTCTACAAGTACCATGAATACGGGTCCTGCGCCTCCGTGGAGATATTCCCCAAGGTCTCCATGAAGACCATGGAGGAAAGACAGAGGGCCCTGATCGATATGGGAAGACCTCAACTGGTGATCTTCTCACGGATCAATATCAAGAGGGTCCTCCAGCAGATCGGATTTATACTGGGATTGTGGAAAGAGCCGCTTTACTGATACGGCAGCTGATCGCTCCGACATCATGGAGCATCCTATCCGCCTAACCAACCGTCCATCGGCCAGGTCAGATCGGTCCTTTCTCACCTTGCAACCATCAAGAACCCATGCTCTGTCATGCTAAGTCCGTCGTCCTCGGATCGGTCATCAGAGATGTTGTTCGCTCCCGGTAATTGTCCGGCCCATTGCCGGATCTTGTCAGCGGTGAAGATAATATGATGGTCCCAGACCCGATTCAGAGCAGGTTCCAAGGGTACATGCGCGATGAGCAATGCATTTGTCCTGTCCCAGAGATTTCTCAAAGCCCTCATCGCGATGCCATCGTCCGGCAGGTGTTCGAGAACATCATTAATAATTACCACATCCGTGGTCGGTGCATCGTTCATTTGACCCGTAAGGTCAAGATCGATGAAACGGATAGGCATCTGATCGTTCTGCCTCAACAGTCTATCCGCCATTTTTTTCCCGGACAGGCCGTTATCGGATGCAATGATATCCGAGATATCAAGGTTGAAGAGTTCTTCCCTCGAAAGCGATCTCAGCAGAAGAGGGAATTGAGCGACATTTGTACCGGCATCATGCAGAGATATGGGAAATTTTTTTACTATCTCCGAAATCATCTTGATCTCCAGATAATATACCCGGCTGAAATATTCGATATGGTCGTAGCCTTCCGTGTAGATCTCCTTCAAGCGGTAATTGCCCAGGCCGTTCCTGTACTGCAGGAACTTCTTGACGTACAGTTCATGACTGTTCCTGTACTTGATGACCTCAATATCATCCAACGGGATTTCAAGAGCTTCAGACAGCACCTCATTGTCCGCAAGGCGCAGGGGTACCCCAGAGGAAAAGTCCAGAAGTTCGAGCTCTTTCAGGCCGTGGTCCCTGCCAAAGGCCTGCAGTTCGTACAGGGTGATCGCATCCCTTGATTGGTTCAGTATCTCCCTGTCAGCATCCATATATTCTTTCTTGGGGGAGATGAAAAGGCCTGAAAGATCGTCCGAACCTCTGAACAGGATCCCCCTGAAATGAGCTGTGTCAACGGGAAATATTCGATATCTTTCAGTTTCAAGAGCTTTATGCAGGGAGTGCAGATGATCGATGTTCGTGGCACCAAGGACTGTGAGTACCCTGCCGTTGAGATTGATACTGTCATAATCATTGTGAACACGGAAAGGAAGATATTGCAATATGGACCTTATCGAACTCGTGAAGGACCTCCTTGCCCTGTCCGCTCTGATATATGCAAGCCGGTTCATTACCGTTCTTACGGGATGCCTCAGGACACGCTTCGATCTTGGCCATTTTTCAGAAATGGATTCTTCCGACATGTGATCCTTCTCGTCCTGGCAGTTATATGATGTACACTCCCGGATTCAGGCATAACAAGTCAGGCGATACTATTTAAATCAACCTCTTAACGGAAATATCTGGTCTCCTTAGATCCGATGGAAGGGTGTTGGTAAGGATCTCATTTGTTCCCGGCCCTTATCTGGAAGCTTCTCTATCCCGCGGCTCCCTCTCCACCATGTTTCTTATCTTGGCAATGAACACCGATGTATCGAATTCCCGGGCGCGTTTCTGGCATGCTTCCCTGAACCTCTCCGGTCCTGCCCCGACCTCCTTTACCGCATCTCGCAGTCTGGTCGGGTCTATATCCTGTATCAACCTCCCGGTCACTCCATCAAGGATCGTTTCCCTGTATCCCCCCTCACAAGGTGCGATCACGGGTTTCCCGGACGCCATGGCTTCCACCGGTGTCATTCCGAAATCCTCATCCTTTGACGTCGTGATGAACCCTTTGCAGTTTGAATACAGTTTCAGGAGTTCCTTCTGGGAGACCCAGTGCAGGATCTCGACGTTGGGAGGTTTGATCCCTTCGATGTACCGGGCGTACTCCTGAAAGTGTCTGGACCTCTCATAGCATCCCACGATAATGAGCCTCTCCTCGGGCATCATCGAAAAGGCCTTGATCTGGATGTCCACCCTCTTGTGGCTTATGAGGCGGTTCACGGATAGCCAGTAATCGCCATTGGTAGTATATCGGAACCTGGAGGTCTCTATCGGGGGATATATGACCTCCCCCTTACGCCCAAGATACTTCCTCACCCTGTTGCAGGTATTATTGGAGTTGCATGCAAGTGCCTGTACATGTCGGACATACTTCCTGTTGAGGTGTCGGTTGTATCGGACCCATATATCGAAAGGAGGTCTCTGCAGAGGGGGGATGTTGTTCTTCCTGGTGAACTCGTAGAGGTCCCAGATCTCCCTTATTGGGGAGTGGACGTACCAGAGGTTCGGTTTGTTCTTCACCGCCCCCGACATAGCCCAATCCCCCTCGATAATATGGAAATCGTATTTATCACCCAGATCGAACCTGCGGAACTTCCATAGAGCAAGCTGCTGCCTGAATGGTGCATTGACTGGAACCTTGCCGATGGATGTGATGTTCAGACCCTTGAACCCCATTCTCTCTATCTTGTCCAGATCGATATTCGTGGAATATATATCGGCTCCAAGCTCTCTTGCCAGTGTGAGTCCGACAACCTCTGCACCACCGATATTGTCCAGGTAATTATGAAAAATGGCAATATTCAAGATGTATCACTTCAAGCGGGGCAGGCCAGGAAAGAGGCCTTATCCCGCGCTGCGGGGAACTCCTTTGAAATATTTATCAGTTCCTTTGGGGATCGGCTATTGGAAGTCCTTCTCACCAGGATTCATATGTGAAGGGAGCTCCCGGATTTAAGTAAAAGTCCTTTTCGGGAAAATTATAAATCCAGAATCACTCTTCACTGAAAACGCTGGCGATGTCATTGTTCTCGTTTCCACTGGGATGAGAAGGTAGTAAAATGATGATGGAGAGGCTTGGAACGGCTTTAGGTTACAGGAACATTTTAATTGCGGGAGGGGCGGGTTTCATAGGCAGCAATCTTGCTGGATATCTGCTCCAGCAGGAAGGTATAGAGAGTATAGTGGTCATCGATAACTTCGTTTCCGGCAGCCGCAAGAATCTCGAAGGATCCGGTGGCGATAAGAGACTGTCCCTGCTGGAAATGGATATCACCGACCCCTCTGTCATCGAAAAGGCCGGAACAGGGTTCGACCTTGTCCTCCATCTTGCTGCAATAGCCAATCCTACCGATTACGAGACCAACCCCGTGGAGACACTGATGGTAAACTCGGACGGGTCCCGGAACATGATAGACATTGCCGAGAGGAGCAGGGCCAAGTATGTCTTCTTCTCCAGCTCCGAGGTATATGGCAATTACGATCCCATCCCGAACGATTCCCTGTCCGAATCCCTGCCAGGCAGGATAGTCCTTAACCAGAAGCGCAGTCCTTACGTGGTGGGCAAATGTTTCGGGGAGGAGATGGCGCTCAACCTCTGCTCCAGGAAGGGGTTGGAGCATATCATCATCCGTCCATTCAATATCTACGGGCCGAACATGGACCTGATGACGACCTACGGAAGGGTCATACCCAATTTCTGCCTCTGGGGTTTGAGGGGCCTGCCCTTGAGGGTCCACGGGGATGGAAACCAGGTAAGGTCCTTCTGTCATATCGATGATCTGGTCAACGGATTGGTCCTGCTGTTGAAAGAAGACATCAACGGGATGAGCGTCAATATCGGTTATCCGGATCCGATACCCATAATCGACCTTGCTAGAATGGTATCTGGGATCCTCGGGCTGCAGGAGAACTTCAGATTCGTTGATAAATATCCGTACGAGCCTGTCATTCGTATACCCGATATCACCCTCATCAGGGACCTTACCGGATGGAAGCCTGAGGTGGACCTCAGATCGGGACTGGAAGATATGATCGGGTGGTTCAGGAAATACGGGCTGCACAGATACGACAGGATGGCAAGTAGTGATGGGTGAGTCTTCCCGTATCCGGGTCGTTCGGTCCATTGTGGGACTCCTTGCCGGATCATGTTCCAGTCCATTTTCAAATGATACCGTAATGACCGGCTATCATATCCGGCGGGATATTGCGTAGCATCCGGAACAATGCTCCTATTGCATGCTGGGTGTAATCGATCCTGATCCATCTGGACTGCCATTGCATCTCGGTGTTGACCCTGTCATCAAGATCATGCCTGAATCCACCGATCGTCAGGTGGGGTTGGGAAAGGTTCAACACGTCTTCGAAATCATACATCAGGTTCCGTATGAACATGGAAGCATTGAGGAGTACGCTCCTGTAGCTTTCTATCCTCTCTGTATCGTTCGCCATGATAGCCGCGTGCAGAACGTCACCGAGGCCTTCTGAATATGTACAGCTGTTCATGGAAGGGAATGTTCTGAAGGACCCGATGAGCTCGGGATGCTCTCTCATGACCTCTTCCATCGGTCTGCCCTGTGCGTTGAAATACGCTCCGTAGTAGCGGTTGATCAGCCAGTCGCTCAATCTGTACGAGGCTTCCAGGTAATACCTATTCCCTGTCAACTCATAACCCTTGGAGAAGGCAGAGGACATCCATGAGTAGTATTCCGTGGACATGTTGGTCATCCAGTTGGATGTGAGCCTGTCGATGTGGTACACTAGACCCCTCTCGAAACCTTCGAGATAACGGTCGCTGCCGGTGAACTCGGCCGCGAGACCGAGTCCTAACAGAGCCTCCCCGGATGCCATAAGGTTCTCGCTGAAATCGTCAGGCAGGAGGGGATCGAATATGTAATCGAACCTCCCATTCTCATCGAGAAGGTCCATGCAGAGGTTTGCGAGTCCCGTGAGGTCCTCCAGGTGATCCGTGTTCCCGGTCGAGTTGTACAGATAGCAGAAGGCGATCAGAGCAAGGGCGTTGTCGAACAGCCTCGATCTTCCGCCGTTCAGGATGTATCTGCGGTCCCCGTCATTCCTCATCAGTTCCCGGATGTTCTCGGCCGCGTGCAGGGCAACGTCGAGGTACCTCTCATCCTTCGTGTACTGATATGCCCAGACCAGCGGGTATATCGATCCGCAATGCCTTGCTATGGAATAAGGATACTTTGTCACCTCTGTACCGTTGTCCGGATCGAATATGTAGATGAAGCTGCCGTCCGTCCTCTGCACCCTTCCGAACCAGTGAGCTCCCATGATGGCCCCCTTCTCGATCGGGTTGGAGAATTCCATTCCCTCGAGCTCCGAGAGTTTGAAATCGTTTTTCAGGGGAGCCCTCCTGTCCCACAGGGGATACAACATGGAAAAGAAGAAGGTGACCAGGACCAGAAGCATGACCATGAGCACGACTAGGGTCAGCCGGTATATCTTCCCGTTTTCCATATCGCTCCCGTTCAACATTAATGGTTGGAGGCTAATAAGTGCATCGACCTTCAGATGCCGAACCTTTGCCTGTCCCACCTGGGGTCGATCCCCCTGCGGAAAAAGAGTCCCGCAACTATCAGGAGCAAGGAGACCGCTATGATGGATACTACTGACCAGATGGAGCCATCCTCGAGATAGAAGGAAAGTATCACCAGGGCTATGAGTGGCGGCGTGACCAGTGATGTGAACTTGGACAGCGTCACGGCATCCAGAAGCATGGTATTGGTCCTGAGACCCGTGAGCCTAGCGGTGGCATGGGCCACATAGAAATTGGTGGAAAGCCCGACCAGGATGCCGAGCGGTATAAGTAAGGTCTCACCCTGGACGATGCCGATGGCCGCAATGTACACCGAGGAGATGATGCAGGTGATGAGAAAATAGAGCCACAGCTTTGCCTCTATCACCTTGCCAACGGAAATGGGCAGGGAGTCGAATGATTCATTGGTCTCAACGTTGTTCAACCACGAATAGGTCATAACTCCAAAGGCTCCTATCAGGGCGCCGAAGAAGACCACATTGAACTGGATATCGATGTCCAGGCCCCGGTCCAGCATGTATACGAGGCCGTAAACGGCCAGGAGAGGGATTAGGAACCCCATAAGGACGGGCCACATCGTACCGGACCTCCTGAGCTCGAGCCACTCTTTGGCAAGGAGCGCCCTTTTACTGCTGCTGCCCGGGAACCAGTCGGATAGGGGAAGAAGAGAGCTCCTGAAGTTCCTCACGGGCGACGTGACCTTTTCCTTCGTCACCATCACCGCAATGATGGAAAGGCCGATGATCTCGAGGATAGCTGCTATTAGGTAGACGGGATCTTTTATTCTGTGGAAATACAGTGGATGGACGAGCACAACAGGGTCCAACAGACCCGTGAATGCAGTTACGGATATGGATGCGGCAGCAAGCAGCAACAGGAATATCCCGAGCCTTCGTGATCTGGTGAGCATCCCGGATATCGCGAAACTGAGTGACACTCCCAGGTTGAACACGAGGATGACCGTGATGGAGACCATTAGAGAACCTGTCAGGGATAGACCCGAGACCATGCCGCCGGCAACGAGTCCTAGGCAGAAGGGGACCATTGAATATATATGGTAGAAGAAAAGCTCCTTGAGATAGAAGACCGCCACGGTCCTCCGGAATGAGATGTTCTGCACCTGCGAGAGCTTCAGGAGAAGGTTCACCCGTCCCATCCTCCGGGTCATCACCTGTTCTCCCATCAGTGCTATCCCCCCCACCCCGGCTCCGTAGATGAACATCAGCAGGTGTATGATGTCGATGACCGAGGAGCTCTCCGCATCCTCGAACGGGAATATGACCACGAGGAAAAAGGAAAAGGCAAGGATCATCAGCGGGAAGAAATATGAACCGAAACTCCCCACGTAGGACCTCTGAAGCCTCCATTCCTCAAGGAGCATGCATTTGAACAGGAACATGTCCGTAGATATCCTCCCCAGCTCAATCACCCTCTACCAGACGGATGAATATGTCCTCCAGACCTTCTGTTCCCCCCTTTCTTATCTGTTCCAACGTTCCTATGGCAATGATCCTTCCATTGTTTATGACCGCCACCCTCCCGCAAAGTCTCTCCGCAAGGTCCAGTATATGCGTGCACATGAGTACAGTGACCCCTTCCTTTCGAACATGGTCCAGGTACTCCCGGACCTTTCTCTGATATATGGGATCAAGGTTGATGAACGGTTCGTCAAGGAAGAGGATCTCGGGCTCATGGATGAAAGCGGATGCCAGCATCAGCTTCTGCCTCTGACCTTTGGACATGTCCTTGCAAAGGATATCCCCTCGACCATCCATCTGAAAGAACGATAACCACTCATGGATCTTCTTTTCAGGGTCCCCGGTATTCCTGAGCCTGCAGACGAGTTGAAGGAATTCCAGGGCCGTGAGAAAAGAGGGAGGGGATTCGGATTCCGGTACTATGCCGCAATTCTCCTTTACCTTTACATGGTCGGTATTCCTGGTCCCGACAACGATCGCCTCCCCCTCGTCCTGTTCCAGCTGGCCTGTGAGTATCCTGAGCAGGGTCGTTTTGCCTGCGCCGTTCGGCCCCAGAAGCCCGAAGAACTCACCCTTTTCGATCCTGAACGTTACCCTGTCCAGCGCCTTGATCTCCCCGAAGCTCTTGCGTATGTCCTTGACCACAACGGCCGTCATACGGAATGCAATAAAGAGAGGGTATAAAAACGCATCTTCGGTATTACCCTTTGATATATCTGATAATGTGATAATGGCGAGTGGAAGGACAGAAGAAGGCATATCTGCTGGGGATACTCGCTGTACTGATATGGTCCACGGTAGCTTCCGCGTTCAAGATCACCCTCGAGCATATGGACCCACCGACCATGGTTGTCGTGGCATCCATGTTCTCCACGGCCGCGCTCTTCGCCATGGTGCTGATGACCGGCAGGCTCTCCAAGCTCCTTTCGATGACCAGGGAGGAGAGGTGCAGGCTCATGCTGCCCGGTGCTTTGAACCCTTTCATGTACTACCTTTTTCTCTTCTGGACATACGACATACTGAAGGCCCAGGAAGCCCAGGCATTGAACTACACGTGGCCCATCGTACTCACGGTTTTGTCCATACTCGTCCTGAAGCAGAAGATCGGCAGGCTATCCCTGGTCGCGATCGCTGTTTCTTTCATCGGCGTGATAATCGTTACCACCAGGGGGGGCTTCTTCACGGAAGGGGTCCTTGACCCCCTGGGTCTGGGACTCGGACTTTCCTCGGCCGTTATCTGGTCGGTATACTGGATAGTGAACCTGAGGGACGGGTCCGACAGCATGATCAAGCTCTTTCTCAACTTTCTCTTCGGTACGATCCTCACCACGATCTTTGTGATGGTGGCATTCGGGCTCGATACAGGTGGATGGCCAGGTTTTGCCGGTGCCTTCTACATAGGTATTTTCGAGATGGGAGTGACGTTCCTGATATGGTTAACAGCTCTAAGGCTCTCGAGCGACACCTCGAAGATATCCAACCTGATCTATCTGGGTCCGTTCCTCTCCCTGTTCTTCATAGCATGGATAGTGGGTGAACGGATCCTACCGAGCACTGTCGCAGGTCTTGTCCTGATCTCTCTCGGGATAGTGCTCCAGAGGTTGGATGACAGGAAGAAGAAGTATCTAAGGGACCAGGTCCCACAATCCGGTGGAGGGGTTCAGTGACCTTGACATCGGTATATCCATGACCGACAGTACGGTCTCATTGGTTATATCCACCGTTCCCGAGATAAGATGGCCTCCTATCACGCTCTTGTCGGGTTGCCCGAGCACTGCATGTAGATGAGGTATATGCCTATCATTGGTTAGGGAGATGGACCCCGATACGGAGAGAAGCTCGCAGGGCCCCGGGAATTTTTCCGGGGAATAGTCTCCAGGTCCCGCGAAGTATCCTAGCTGCACGTCCCTCAACTGTCCTATGGATGAAAGAACGACCGCGGTCCCTGTACCGGACTCTCTGCATACCTGCGTCAGGGATTCCAGATAATCCTCGCCGGGGAGCATCCTTACGACAATGGTCTCATTTCCTGTCCTGTATTCCATGGTAATCGGGAAACATATTATGTTGCGTATTTCAATCTATTCCTGCATAGTTCTGGGTATCATAATTCGGCGTCCTTTCAAGGTTGAACCGTAAATTATTAAAGGTGACCTTGAGGGTATTTGAAACAGGATAAATCACCAAGCAGGCAAGGGAAAGCAACACTTTTTTGCCTCCACGCCCCTATTCCTTCCTTCTTGCTCCGTCCCCTGCCTGCATATTTTTTTCATCATGGCTTAATTTAGATGGTATTCATTCGCTGTTTTAACAGGTTGAGAAATTGGATACGATATTCTCTTATCCCG
The DNA here is from genome assembly GCA_049472175.1 of Thermoplasmatota archaeon. Taxonomy (GTDB): domain Archaea; phylum Thermoplasmatota; class Penumbrarchaeia; order Penumbrarchaeales; family Penumbrarchaeaceae; genus JAFGLL01. The sequence continues at coordinate 988 of JBLIRF010000032.1, read as the reverse complement.
ATATTCGAGGAAAAGCAACATATGTAAATATGGAGTAAGTACATTTGTTCCTTGTAGAGTGGACTGAATGTCCGAATACCAGGGATCCGATATAATATTCGAGGGAGACATACCATTGATGGATATAATCCTGGATGTCGTTGAGGAGCTCGGGTGGATCGTGAAAGATAAGGAAGTGGAGTTTGTCGCAGTTAAGGAAAAGGGCAGGTTCGACCACTACAATCCTCTGGAAATGAACATCGAGGTCAGAGCGATCGACAGCAGAAGGACCGAATTGATCGTCCAAGCGGTCAACTCCGGTCAGGGGCCGGTCCAGGATGAATATATCCGGTCCCAGGTCTTGAGGTTCATCGATTCTGTGAGGATGACCGCAGAGGGAGTTGTTCCTGAACATGGAAGAAGAGATATGGGCAGGTTTTTCTCAATATCCGTGGAGCTACGAATGTTGGCAAGACTGTATGATGAAGGGAAGCTGACCGAAGAGGATTACAGAAAGGCAAAGGAAAAGGTCCTAAAGGGTAGACAGGAACATCGTTGAATTCGGTATGTTATAAATAGGGGTTTTTCGATGAAGAGAATCCCATATTGCAGGCAGGAGTACCTCGGTCTGGTTACAACCCTTTGCATGGCAAAGCGTTGACGGAAATGGGTTGTTGAAACAACCCCCCTTCAACGCACGACCTGAACGATGTTCAGGGCGCCGTTAACCAGAAATAGTACCCCTGCTTTGAAGCGAAATTGCGAACACCCGCAGGGGTAGCTCAGCCTGGTTAACGGCGCTGGATTCAGGGTCCAGTCCTTAGTGGTCCGAGGGTTCGAATCCCTTCCCCTGCACCAATCCCATTTTCACTAATCGAAATAAGAGATAGAAAATGGGATCAGGGGGATTTGGATACGAACCTTGGTCCTGGGAGACCGAGGTCTCTTTATCCGAGGTCTCGTAGGCGCGTGAAATCACGAAGTGATTTTACTGCGTCGAATCCCTTCC
>JBLIRF010000031.1:0-12761 GCA_049472175.1 Thermoplasmatota archaeon | reverse complement strand
CTGCAAATTAAACCGGCACGGCAACAAACATGGGAGCAAAATCGATGCGTTCCTTCTGGCGCGGCCTTTTCAAAGGAATAACCAAGGTTATCACCCTCACCACTTCCGCTTATGTACTGCTCCACTCCCTCTGCAAGATTTAACGTTCCAAAAAATGGACCCGAGTCTTCCTCGGGTTCGTCCATAAGAGGCTCCGGTTCCCCATTCCCGAAGGACGTTCCATAGATCGGAGAGATCATGAGAAGCGCCATCAGGACCGAAAAAGATGTTATTCTCGAAAAACTAGCAAATCCTTTCTTCAAGCTCATGTAGTATACCCCCATTTGATTCCGAAACCAAAGGAAACTAAACAAGGCAAACGCCAATCGACTGTCTTAGGTTGCTAGAAAATTACTAAAAGTAAAAATTATTAATAGGTATCTGGACTAATTTTCCAATATATATAAACATTTCCAAGAAACAATGGAACCCATCCATCTTCGCATTGTGTCACTTAAGGATTCTGCCATCCTTCATCCTGACGATCCTTTTGGACCTTCTTGCGATCTCCGGATCATGTGTGACCATGATAATGGTCTTGCCTGTATCATGATTGAGGTCTTTCAGAGTGTCTATTATGATCTTCGAGTTCTCGGAATCCAGCTCCCCCGTTGGTTCGTCTGCTAAGATCGTTGGTGGATCATTGGCGAGCGCCCTTGCGATGGCGACCCTCTGCTGCTCGCCGCCAGACAGCTGTGACGGAAGGTGCTTGATGCGATGCGACAGGCCGACGACCCCTAAAAGCTCTCTTGCCCTTTCCTTTCCTGAAGGTCCGTATCCACTGTTCTCCTTTATCGGAAGGTAAACGTTCTGAAAAGCTGTCAGGGTTGGAAGAAGATAGAACTGCTGGAAGATGAAGCCGAACCTCGTCAATCGGATCTTCGACAACCTGCTCTCGGAGAGATCCGTGATATCTTCGCCATCGAGGATCATACGACCGCTCGTTGGACGGTCCAGTGTTCCAATGATGTTGAGCAGGGTAGTCTTTCCGGATCCGGAGGGGCCAGTGATCGAGATCATCTCTCCTCCCTTGACAACCAGATCGATATCGCTCAGGGCGTGTACGAAGGTCTCCCCCATGCGAAATCGTCGCGAGACCTCCTTGAGCTCGATATCCATAGACTGAGTCTCCTTGGACACATCCGTAATCCATTTTGTGTGATAATATTATCTGTTCCTCAGCTCCCTTAGGGTCGACCCTGGCATTATGGTGGTGGCCCTTATTGCAGGCACCAGTGAGAAAAGCAATGCTAGAACAAAAAGATAAAGCAAACTCCCCAGAAAGACCAGTGGTTCGAAACTTGAAAAAGCAATGTTCAGACCGTAAAGGTCCCGAAGGAATGCATCGATGGTACTTGAACCCAACCAGCCAGGTATCAGTCCAATTACGGCCCCCAGACTTGAAAGCACAAGGGAGTCCTTTACGGTCTGGAGGAAGATGGTGCGTCTGGATATTCCAATGGCTCTCATGATGGATATATCGTCTTTCCTGTCCTCTACATCAATGATCATTATCGAGGAAAGGAAGAGTAAACCGATGGAAATAGTGGCCGCAGCAACGGATACGGCAAATACCTCTAGGATCAGTACTTCCTCGTCTATACGGTAGAGGCGGCTTTCCTTCGAGGTTACCTCCAGACCCGGAAATCTGGCTTCGAGCATCATGGAATATCGTCTCTTTGCATCGGTTGTGTCGAGGCTTTCTTCGAGGTTCACATATATCGCATTCGCGAGGTCGGTGGTCTTACCCTCCGGTGTATCCTTTTCATGGTTCCCGGTGGCCCATTGGAGCTCTCCGAGATGGACCATTCCAATACCTCCAAGTAACTCGGCAGTAAGGCCAGCGCCGACCAGGGATGTCTCAACACTGCCCCGGATTGAATATACTGCGGAGACCTGCCCGGACCCGTTTACTTGGTACACCCTGTCCCCGACATAAAGCCCGTGCTCATCCAGTAGGTTTTCATCAAGGATCAGCTCCCCGGTCCAGTTATCACTGTAGTGAGATTCATAGAAAGGGTCAGACCCTTCGGAGAACCAGCCATTGAACCTCAGAAGGTCCGATCTTATGAAGAGCTCGTTCTCCTTTTCCATGAAATCCCTGGCCATATCGGGCACTATGCCAACCATTCCAACCGTTATGATCTCGATCCCTTCTCGCTCTGATATCCTGTCCCCTATACCTACGTTCCCTTCGATCCCTATATCGAGGGCAAGACGCCCCAGTACGGTCAATACAGGCATCACGGCGGAAAGGTTCCGGTCCTCTCCAAGTTCCGATGCGATCTCGTGAGAGTTCTCGATACTTGGTTGAAGACCGAGGGATGAGATCACTATATCTCTTGGTGATCCGGCAAGCCTCTCCTCGGATGCTCTATGAAGACCAAGGGAGATCGAGGAAAGTGACAGCAGCATGGAGAAGGAGACCGCTATCGCAAGGACAGTCAGGATGTTCCTTGCCCATTTTCTTCTCAACCTCCCCGAAGCCATCAGAGTTCCCTCCTTAATGCGTTGACAGGCCTGCTCCTGGCGGATGTCAGGGCGGGAAGCAGTCCCGATATCAGCGATAGAAGAAAGGCGGCCAACAGCGTTGAAAGTATGATGGAGAGATCAAGTCTGAAAGGCTGGAAGGTCGTTGGAAGTCCATTGAAAAGTCCTTTTAAGAGAACATTGAGAGCTCCGTTCATCAACAGACCAAGGATGAATCCGGTCATGGCACCGATCCCATACAATATCATTGAATCCCTCATGACCATGAGGAACACCTTGATCGGCTTGAAGCCTATCGCTCTCAGAATGGAGATCTCAACCGTCCTCTCCTTGGTCGATATCATGAAGATCGTTGCGGTAAATATCAGACAGACGAACAGTGTGACCGAGATGACGATAGCGGAAAAACCGCCAAGGATATTGGTGAACTTGTAAAGCTCCGACAGGAATTCGTCCTTGGTATAGAGGTCCACGATATCATTGAAAAGGAACTGCGATGAGTCTGACCATGCTATCACCTTTTCAAGATCTGCCCCTTCCGGATATGCAGCAAGGATCTGCGTCAGTGGGTCCGAGCTCAGTACACCTTGTATGTATTGCAGTTCCCCGAGATGAACGAGCACGGAAACGGACCTCTGGGAAAGGGTGTCGATATATATGCCCTTCACAGAAAAGATCATGGTCTCGGTCGAGCTCATTCTCGAAAAGAGAGATATCAAATCACCGGTCCCGATTCCGTTCTTCCTGGAGAACTCCTCGGAGATAAGCACCTCCGATGTGAAGAAGGAACTGTTGACCCCTAAACCTGCTAGGTATTTTTCCCTTACAGGATCATTTTCAACATCGAACCAGTTGCCCTCAACGACGTTGAACTGATCGAAATAGGACTCATCTCCGGGAATCAGACCGTGTACAATGGTCTCTCCTATCTTTTTGTCGACATCGAAAAAGAGAGTGTCCTTCAACCTTGGTGAAAGGTGGATAGGAGGGTACGGGGAACCCTCTATCTCTCTGATAACAGCCCATCCCTGATCGAACCTCTGCAGATCGAGCAGGAGTGGATTCAGCGATTCGGGGACCACATATATGTCCACACCTACGTTCTTAAGGGCATCCCTAGAGCTATCCCTCACCCCTACACTCAGGGAGGACATTACAACCAGAAGTGCGATCGAAGACGAGATCGCTATGACCAGGACACCTGACCTCAGCGGGTAATGTCTGGGGTTGAATATCAACAACACCTCTGAGCGATGGAGAAATTGGGATTTAAAGGTTCACCAGAGCTGATATGAACGGAGAAAAAAAAAAAAGAAGCTGGGAATATCAGTATATGCCCAGCTTCTGCTCTTTTTCTATCTTCCTTCTCATCTCCTCTTCCTCGGCCGTCTCCTTCCGGTTCCTGTATTCCGTCCAGAGGATCAATACTATCCAGAGCGGAATGAAGATCCAGGCCATTGTGAAGAACACCTGGTAGACGGAATTCGCCATGATGGAGTCGGCAAGTTGAGGAACAAGCAGGTACTGGATGATGATCTGGATGAAGGTCGCCCCGAGAACCCCCAGAACAACGAATCCGATGATAAGAGAGAGGATGAAACCCATGATGTAATAGTTGTTTATCACCGGGGTCAGACTGAATTCTCCCGAGGACCTTTCCTTTGCATATCTTATGATCTCGTTGAACCTGTGCGACCCATTGAACAGCTCCAGCATGAATATGAAGGCCATGCTGAAAAGGAAGAGCGTGACCCACTGCATCACGGAGATCTCGCTGAGCTCGATGAGTGCGGGGTTGTCGAAACCAATATGGATGATACCAGCCAAAAGGGATATGACACCCGCGGAATAAAGGAACGAGGTCATATCCAAACTCATCCAATCCAGTATTCTCATATATGTCAGGAAGTTCGCGAACAGCAATCCTCCTGTGACCAGGAGGGCTATCACGAGATAGAACAGGATGAAATATCCCGCATTGGAGCCAATATAGACGCCCCAGCTTTTCAATAATATCCAGAAGGCCAGGAACAAGGACCAGACCCAGAGGATAATCCCGGTAATGGGGATCCTTGTTGTCTTCATGGGATTGTAACGGCTCACGAATTGCGAAGCTATGAGCATGAAACCGCCCAATCCGTAAGTGATAACGCCGAAGGCCGTCAGGTTCCCGAGGACAGAGAACAACATAAGGAAGAAACCTCCGATCCAGAAGAGTATGCCTATAGCCCACATGAGGATGGTCTCGTTGGACTGCAGGCCGATCTCAAAAGGAACAAGGTCCATTTCATCAGAGTATTGCGCCATTTTTTCACCTCAGTAGTTCCTCGCCTCCAGCAGTACCTGGGTCAGTGGTGTTGCAGGTTTCCAGTCAAGCACCTTGACACCGTATCCTCTCAGCTCCTGGATCATTATCTCCCTGTCGAGTCTCAGGATATCATAGGCAATTGGATTGATCTTCTCACCTTTCTTCTGCTTTGCCATGATCTCGAACTCGATCGAATTCGGAGAGATGATGGTGACGTCGAACTCCAACATCCTCATCATGCTGACAGCTTTCCTAACGGAGTCGTCCTCCTCAAGGTTCGATATCACTATCACGGGGGAATGCCTTGGCATGTATGGAATGGCCACTTCAACGATCCCTGAAAGCGGGATATCACCCTTTGGTTCGGCACCCGCTAGCGCTGTAAGAAGTTCGAAGAGCTGTTTCTGTCCGGTCCCCTTCTTTATTGTAAGCACTTTGTCCGAGTACAATACCATCTGAACCGAATCCCTTCTTTTAAGGAAGAAATTCGCCAGGGTGGCAGCCGCACGTGCACCGTAGAGGTTTGCATTATCGGAGTCCATGCCGTACCTCGAAGCTGTCCTGGAGTCGAACACTATCGTTATGTCCGACACGGAAAGCCTCTCATGCTCGTTCACAAGGAGTCTTCCGGTAGAGGCGTACGCCTTCCAGTTGATATCCCTGAAAGGGTCCCCCGGCATGTAATCCCTGATGGCGAAGAACTCTGTCCCTGGACCGGGCATCTTCACCTTCATCTCGCCAGGGTACATCTTTGGCTGCTTTGATTTGATATAGAGCTCCTTGACGTCCCTGACCTGCGGGAATACAGTGAGGTCCGATTCGAATGCCACCGTCTTCTCCTTGTAGAACATATTGAAGGGGTCGTGCGTCCTAAGGGTGATCGGTCCAATCTTGAAGACACCTTTCAGGGGGCACTTGATAGTGTACTTGAGTCTCGTTGCACCCTTGGGGTTGAGGTTCAGATACGTGTAGTTCGTTCCCTCCTTGAGCTGTATCACCCTGGGAAGCTTGTCCCGGACCTCGAGGAAACCGGTCTTTCCGCCCTGGTTTAGGATCCTGAGCTCAACCTTGACGGTTCCGTCCTCGAATATCTTCTCCTGGGACATTTCCCTGTCAGCTGTCAACCTGGTGGACGTATTGGCGAATAGACTGACCGTGGTATATACCAGAGCGGTAAGGGCGACCATCATGATCAGCAGGTTGTTCGTGGCCAATCCCAACAGGGTCAGGATAACCGACATGCTTACGAAGGCAGCTGATTTTTTCGTCCACATAGTCTCACGCTTCTCCAAATGGTGTCCGGGCGGTGATGAGACCACCCGGACCCCGATCGTTCCAAGATCAGACCGCAGGTACTGGGACCTCGGCCAGGATCTTGTTTATTATATCCTGAGGCAACACACCACGGATCCTTGGCTCGGGCTTGAGGATAAGCCTGTGGGCCAAGGAAGGCATCGCAACCGCTTTCACATCATCCGGGGTAATGAAGTCCCTACCCTGCAACACGGCTCTCGCCCTGGCAAGTTTGAACAGGGCCAGAGAGCCTCTGGGAGATGAGCCGACGACGACCCTGGGGTCTTCCCTGGTCCTGTAGACTATCTCCACGATATAGGTCAGAAGAGCAGGGTCCATGTGGACCTTCTCAACGACCTGCTGCATCGCAATGATCTTCTCCGGGGATGTGATCACGTTGATGTCCACATTGTCCTTACCCCTTCTCATCCTGCGGATAAGGATCTCCCTCTCGTCCTCCCTGGAAGGATAACCCATAGACATCTTCTGCATGAACCTGTCAACCTGAGCCTCGGGGAGCGGATAGGTCCCCTCCTGTTCGATAGGGTTCTGGGTTGCCATCACGAGGAAGGGCTTTGGAAGCCTGTGTGTCACACCCTCGATGGACACCTGCCGCTCCTGCATGGCCTCGAGCATAGCTGCCTGCGTCTTTGGCGGTGCCCTGTTTATCTCGTCAGCCAGGATAATATTGGCGAATATCGGGCCTGGTCTGAACTTGAACTCGTTGTCCTTTTCATCGAAGATATACGTACCGGTGATATCTGTCGGAAGCAGATCAGGAGTGAACTGGATACGCCGGTATTTGCATCCCAGGGCTGAAGCGAAGGTCATGACCATGAGAGACTTCGCTGTTCCCGGGAAATCTTCGAACAGGATATGTCCATCGGCCAGAATTGAAAGGAGAACGTGCTCGAGTACGTTCCTTTTTCCGATAATGGCCTTCTCCACCTCCGCGATCAGCGCGGTAGATGTTGCAGACACACCCTTTATTGCCCTCTGAACCTCCGGGGAGGTCGTGGTCTTTCTAGCAGGTCCGGCAGGCGCAGCAGGAGCCGCTCCCGGTGAAGGGGGCAGCTGACCAGCAGGAGGTGCCCTTGGAGGCGCCTGCGGTGCTGCGGGTGGCCTGGCCTGTGGTACTGGTTGGGTTCCATCCGGTGTCATTTCTCATCACCTATTTTCTTTGATTCCATCCTTCATATATTTTGGATCTTCTTTATTTTCTCCATTATACGTTGAAGTTCCTGTGCAGTGTAAGTGCGATCAAAGTTCTGCAGAAGTTCGATCAGCTCCGGGTCCCTTATCGAGCTCAATATTGTAGATTCATTGATCGAGGCGAACTCCTCGGGACTCAAGCCCCGAGAGAGCCTGACCTTTTCCCTCATTGCCAGTCTAAGCTTCGTGGTCTGGAGTCTGTTATCTACAGGGACCGCCTTTCTGGGAACAAGGAGGCTGATATCAAAATTGTGTGCCCAGCTTTCCTTGTCCTTGACCAATAATGCTGCAAATATCATCAGGAAACCTAAGGACAGGATGATAGGGAAGGCATAATAGGGGGAGGAGGTCAGAAATCCCGTCACCTCCATGGTCTTGTAAATCGGTTTCAGAAGATGGTTTGGCTGGGAATGTCTGCTTTCGTCGATCAGGATGAGGTTCGTCTCTCCCTCCTCTGCGGGGCAGAGATGATGGATCAGATCGAGGAGGAACTGCTGATTGTCGTAGTCCAGTTTGGGTTTCCCTATCATATCCTCGGAAAGCCAGGAGAATTTCTCAACATCGCTCTCTGACCAGTAGTCCGGGGAGTTGTCCGCCAGATTGTTGCGGTCCTTGATGTCCTTATCTGAGACATCACCAGTTTCCCTCAGGATCTCACGGTCCTCGTCAATGAGACCGTCGCCGTCATCATCCTCCCCGTTCCCCTCGGGATCCCATGGGAGGTTGACATCGTACCTGATGTGGTTGAGAGAATATAGATCGTTCATGAAGATCGAAGGGTCCGCGATGAAGACAATAGACCCGAGTTCTGTGATAAGTTTGTCAGCTTCGGGATTCAGTTCCTTGACACGAAATTTCTTTGCCTGCTTTTCGGCTTCCTTGATCGTCTCCAAGGACTCTCCGGATATCACGTCCACTGCTCCGGTCCCGTCATCGGAGACAGGTATCTCGACACAGAACTGGATCTCGTTGCCAACTGAAGAGACCTCATCAGCGTTCTTTCCCTTAAGTTCCCCCGTGGTGGGGATCGAAAGAATGCCGTTATTGTCCATGTCTATGAACGATTTGGAGGTTCCAGCTGCCCATATCCAGGGATTTACGGATGATGAAAGTCCGGTGGGTTTGTAGGTAATAAGCTCGTAGGACTGCAGGTCCTCGTCTATGAGGCCGTCATCGTCATCGTCAATTCCGTTCAACCATTCAAGGTCAATGTTGGAATGTCCGTACCATAGATTGTCCGCATCCCCTCCCGGTGTGAAGACGACATCGTCATCTATGGGGTCTTCATCGAAACCTTCGTTCTCCTCGTCCACGATCCCATCGTTGTCATCATCACGCAGGTTTTTCTGTAGTTCTGCATTGTCCCTGTCATCATCGTAGTTCCTGGAGCTTCCGGTGTTATCATCCTCATCGATCTTACCGTCAGCATCCTGATCGTCATCCCAGACCCCGTCTCCATAGGGCACATCCTTGGACCATACCCTGACCCCGTCCACATCGTAGAGGTCGGAGCCCATATGAGCCTGGACCAGGGTGTAGTTGACATTTGTATCGAAGCTCTCGTCGTAGAACTGACCGCCGAAGAACGTTACACCGTAGTCGTTCGCGATCTGATTTGCATAGCCGTAATCGTCCGCGATGATTGCGTGACCTCCCCTTGCGAGGAAATTCCTCAGAGCCCTGACCTCTTCCTGGGTATAGGACCTCTCGATGCCTACTGCGATGTATAAGGTCTTTTCGGGGTCTATGAGGTCTCCAAGGAGCAGTGTGGGAGTTGAAACGATGGATTTTATCTCATAGTCGTATGCCCCATCGTTGTTCCCTTTCCCGTTGTAAAAAAGGGAACCCGGGACTTGACAGTTATAGTTCTCAACGTCCTCGACGAAATTGCTGATGTCCCAGTAGTCCTCATCATAGGCCGAGAACTTCGGATCCTCCTCCGTGATACCTGTTACATCAAATATAAGCGAGAACAGAGGAACTATCATGAATATTATTCCCATTATAACTGCTATGGCTATTGCGATGGCTTCGTTCCATTTCATCCGCTCTATGCCCCCTTATCTTCGCTCACCACGATATCGGTCTCTATATATTCCTCGTCCGCAAGCTCCATCTGCCTCAAGGCGGCTTCCTCGTCGAGGATGATATTGTCAAGGGATTTCTCGACGTTCCTGAGGCAGTCGATCGCCCTGTCCTTGTGACCGGAGCCGATGACGTGCTTGGAATATCTTGCCTCTTCAAGGATGTCGAGGAAGTTGTTAAGGCTACTCTCATCAACCGGGAGTGCAGCCCTCACGGCATCCTCGAACTCTCTGAAGGTGTCAGCGTCACGCCGCATGAAGCCGTATCTCCGCAGATGAGCTCCCATTTTCTGATATGCCTTGAAAATGACTGCCGAATATGGATTCCCCGTTTCGAGCTGGTCTGCGGCCTTCTTGATGATCTTCTTGAGAGCTCTGAGCCTTCTCCTTCTCTCTATATAACGATAGAAGAAGAAGAGGACGACTATCGCGATCAGGAAGAGCACGAAGAGGAACAGGAAGAATATTGCCCATCTGGACGGCGGTGGCGGAGGTATCCTTTCCTTGTGGTAGGTGCAGAACCTCGTCTTTATGCTGCTGGTGTACCCCTGTTTTCCCACGAAGTTGACCTGGATCGTCAGGTTGGCCTGTTCCTGTTCGGCCGGTATTGAGAACATGTTGCCTGTTGCAGTATCTGTGAACCTGGAGGTGAAGTTGAAGTGAACCCTCCCGCGAATGTCCGTCAAAGCTCTTGTCACATTCGTATATGGCCCAAGGGTGATGTTCAGCCAGACGACGCCGTAGGTAACAGGGTCACCGGAAGTAACCTCGGTGGAACCCTCGAGAACCTGGTATGTGAACACCCATTCCTCAGGGTGATCCTCATAAAGATCGATCCTGCCATCCTGCGGGTCCGATCGGTCCACGGGTCCGATATAGACCTCCTTGACCCGGGTTGATGACCAGACCTCGGCCATGGTCCTGTTACTGGATGGTTGGTATAAGGGCACTCCTTCAGCGCTTATCTCGGGCTCGAAATCCACGATGACCTCAACGTTCCCCACTGTGAGTTTTGAGGGTACGTTCTGGGTCTTGATCTCGAAATATCCGTTGAACTCAGGTAGGTTAGGATCGCTCCTTGTCCTCTGGGCGCCCATCTTGAAGACCTGATCGCCCTGTTTCAGATAAGCTGTAACGGTCTGTCCCGCAACACCTCGGGTCTGGTCATACCTTCCTTTGTATGATTCCAGCAGCTTGCCAGTGATCCTCGCTTCTCCGTTCCTAACGAGATAATTGGGCACCGTTTCGAGGACCAAAGCCGTCTCCGAGGTTATGATCAGCTTGTCGGGAACCGATATAATGCGAGTGTATGCATCGTTCGGCAGATATCTGACATCCCCTGGTCCATATGGGAATTCCTTGGAGCCTTCGAAAACGGCCACCACCCAGACCGAACCGACGTTCATTCTCTCCTCGACGGTATAGTCACTGAAGCTGAACTTACCGATGGAATTGGTCGTCGCGGACCCAATGGATGTCCCTAAACCCCCAGGAGAGGAGAGGGAGTTGTAATTCCCGTCCCATCTGTCCAGCCTGAATATCTTGACTGTCCTGTTACCTATCCCCACAAGCTGGTCGTCAAGCAATGTGCCCGTGACCCTCACGTCCTTTCCCTTGATAGCTACCGATGCATTGACCGATAGTGATGTGAAGGAAACGACAGAGAACGGCTGTCCGTCCGTATCTACGTAGGTGGAAATATCGTACCAATTCGTCAGATAGCTATAGCCTTCTGGCGCGAACGATACCCTGATAGGTACCGGTCCCAATACGTGGTTGGAACTTATGGGAATGTCCACCTCGAATGAGCCATCTTCATCTGTAACTAGGTCAATGGTCTTCTGATAATTCTTACCGAATCCCCAGTATAATCTTACTTCCTGGTTGGGAACGCCTTTGCTCTGGGCTCCAGATGACAGGGATAGATCATTCAATTTACCTCTGACACGGGCGTTGTTCCAATCATAGACCTTGCCATTTGCATCCTTGAACTGTATCCTCGTGATGAATGTATTAAGTGGATTGCCGTACTGATCCACCTCCATCTCATCAGGGATATCGTTCTTGTTCTGATCGATCCAGACATCCAGTTCGGTGCGTGCGCGTACCATGAACTTCGTTGAGTTCTGGGAATTGGAATAGTACATCAATGGACTATGATAGCGGCTCTCATCGAAGTTCGTATCAACAAATACGGTAACCGGACCGAGAGGCTGGTTTGTGGGCACTACGTATTCGATGGAAAATGTTCCGTTGTCGTCCTTTAGGAACTCTCCGGGCCAGTTATTTGCCCAATCCTGAATCGGGTCATCCCATAGTACATTGTATCTGTAATTGTTGCCATAATCCACACCGTCAATGGACAGTTTAGGGCCCTCGCGGATGAACTCGCGCTCATAGTAGAGCTTGTCAACGATGGAGCCGTTGATCCATATGGTTGTACCTCTATAAGCCCAGGTCACCTGATAATTGGGGTCCACGTTATCGAATATGATCTTCGTTGGTCTTCTCACATGGATGGTCGCCGTGGCGTTGGATGGGTCGAAATAGTAATTGTTCGTGATGTTGTAGCTAGGGCTGAACTCCACTGCGACACTGTGAGCACCGGCAGTAGCGGAATCGGGAACACGGAATGTGAACTCGTACTCGGAGAAATACTGGGAGGGGACCGGGAGTGCGACCGATTCGGCAACAGGCTGTCCGTCCCAGAAGAGCCTCATGGTCTTTGTGCCCATTATGGTATTCTCATAGGATATGTCCTCTATGGTCCCTCTTACGGTGAAAGTGTCTCCCACATCGATCAGGTCCGATCCTATTACCTCGACGGTGGTCTTGGTCTTGTGCCAGATCTCCACAAAGAGTCTCTTCTCATATCCTCTCCTTGCTATGAACGCATTGGGATCCTCGTCAATGGTGCCATCCCCATCGGTGTCGATAGGGTTCCCCTGGGCGTCGAAATCAAATGTGTCTTCATCCACTCCTTCTGGAACTCCATTAAAGCCTCCATTGGATTCATCTATCGATTCATCAATAAATTCGTCTATCCCTCCTTTTCCGTCATTATTGATACCATCCGCAATTCCCATATCCATATCGATCCAATGGTAATCGATACCAATCTCATAATTTAAAACCACATTTTCAACATAGGGATTATTCCAAACCAGAGTATAAACGTCAGCATTAGCTGGAATTATATATGTTGCTTTTGATGCTGATATCTTCTTTCCTTTATAGGTAATATTTTTTGCTTGCTGTAATTTTTTAATTATTGGATCTTTTTTTAATCCAAATTTTTGTAAATAATTTAAATTTATTTTTCTTCTCGAAGGTTC
>JBLIRF010000030.1:0-12503 GCA_049472175.1 Thermoplasmatota archaeon | reverse complement strand
TTCACCATCATTGACAGACAAGGAAGACGCATCATGAGGTTACCCATTATCTTCCGTAGTAATCGCCCTGAAGAACAACTTCAGGGACTGGGAAAGGAAGCTTGGACTCATCACGGACCATCCTCCAAGGAAGCTCGAGCTGGAAGATGGTGTCTGCTATGTGAGGGAAAAGGGTATTACCCCGGAAGCGGCTGATGATGCTGTTCGCCGATCCACAGTGAGAGGAAGGGTTCCGGAACCTGTCCGGCTCTCCCACATGATCGCAACGGCCATCAGCGAAGTTTATGGCGGGTAGTCCCATGGAAAGCGTGGATGTCCTTCTGAAACTGGCACAATTGGGAGCCCTTGAGAGGTACATCAATCTCACAACCCGCGAACTTGGCACCCTGCTCGGAACGAGCCAGCAGTCGGCCTCGCTCTATCTTCAGAAGCTGGAAAAGGAGGGTGCCATCCGGAGGGTCAGAAGGAATAGAGGCACCTCGGTCACCATCACGCATGAAGGTATGGAGGTGCTCCAGGGATTGTACGGGCTGCTCAGGTCCATTTTCGAGGTGAGCCGGGTGATCGAGGTCAGGGGAAGCATATCTGCGGGACTTGGAGAGGGAGCATACTACCTCTCGCAGATACAGTATGTCCGGCAGATAAGGGAACGCCTCGGGTTCGAACCATTCAGAGGTACTCTCAATATCTCGGTTGCCCCCAGGGACGCTCCCGTCCTGGAACTTCTGAAAAAAGGGCCTGGTATCGTTATCGAGGGTTTCAACACCGGAGGCAGGACGTTCGGGCCGTGTATCTGTTACCCGTGCACGGTCAACGGGGAGAGAGGGGCCATCATGCTACCTAACAGATCGGTCCATGTCTCCACCCTGGAGATAGTATCCGATGTGAAGATCAGGGACCGGCTTGGATTGAGCGACGGGGACCAGGTAGAGGTAAAGATAACGTATCCCGTTATTGAAAAGGAATGAGGGGGCCTGTCAGGTACGTAGATCCTATTCCTGGCCGGTGGTCCCTTCCCGATCCCTGTCCGTGTCTGAACTTGCCCTTCGCGAACGGTCGGCAGCCCCGCCTCTCCGTCCGCTCCTGCGGTCCCTTCTCCGGTCTATCTTTACCCCGAGCTTCCCGGCCAGCAGCTCCGTCATCCTTTCCATGCACAGCATCAGGGTTTTTTCTCCGCTCCCTGTCCCGTTCAATCCTGCGGCACCATCATGGCCTCCACCCTGATTTCCAGTCTCCCTTCCGATCTCCTCCATGAAATGTCCCAGATGGACCCCCAACGCAAGTATGTGCGGTTTCGCCCGCGAGGATATCCTGAGATCGTCCTTCCTTTCCGCTGCAATGAAAACTACATCAGCCCCTGCGACCAGAAGCGCCCTGGCAGCTGCCGCCTCATAGGAAGAGACCATGGATGTGGCCACGATCTGGTCCCCTACCTTCTCGAACCTCACCCTTCTCATGGCCTTGAGCTGGGCGATCTTCTTGGAAACGTCGAAGTACTCCTCTCCCTCGATGACCCCCAGGACGTTCTCCATCTTGAGACCTGACCCTTCAAGGACCATCGAGCAAACGTCGAGATCCACTGGTTTCGTGAACCTGAACTTCCCGGTGTCAGCCACGATCCCGGCCACGGCGGAGACCGCCATCATGTCATCGAGTGTCGCGCCGCTCAGAAGGGATATCTGAAGAGCGATCTCCACGCATGCACCCATCGACGGGTCCTGATAGACATTCCCGTCCCAGTGAGAGTGTTCAGCGTGGTGATCGATCACCCAGTAAGGCGGCCACCCGGAGATGTCACCCTCGGATACCTGTAGGGTCGACGAGGAATCGACGATCACGGCAAGGGCATACCTTGAGATGTCCGGATCGATCTCCATTTCCATACCGACATATGAAAGAAGGCTCCGTCCCGCATGGGATACCGACCTGAAGGCTCCCATATCCACCCACGGAAAGGACCTCTTGAGGATTATTGCGGTTCCCACCGCGTCAATATCCGCATTATGATGGGCAAGAACAAGGACCCCGCGCCCACGATTGTCGATGATATCCCGTATCACCCTCCACATGCGAAGCTCGTCCCGGGGATATGGAAGTCTGCCAGACCCCATGGACCAGCCGTTCTTTCCTCTTGACGCCACGACCGGGGCCCGTTCGTTCATTGGTACCCCTTTAGAGCTTTGTTGATCTCTTTGCCCATGTTCTCGTACATCGTCTTTAGCGATCTTTCCTGGTTCTCCATGGATCTGATCCTGACCTGGAGGGTCTCGAGCTCGTCCTTGAGCTCACTTAGAAGCGACCCCGTATCCTCTACCTTTATCATGATATCCCCTATCCGCCTGTAAACATCCCCTTCCTTTCTATTCTCCAGGGCTCTTGAGGCCTCCTCCAATTCCCTCTTCCTGATCTCCATCTCCCCTTTCTGGGTAAGGATCATCTGCAGCTGGGTCTTCACCTGCTCGAACCTCGCCAGCTTCTCCTGGAGGTCCGGATCGATCTGAAAAGACATTTGGACACCATCCTTTGCGACCTATAACGGCCTGTGCTATTTAGTTTTTATATATGTCCTTCTGGGATGCCTGCCGTCCTCAAAGCCGCGCTTACCAGTCCCAGATAAGAGTTGAGCATAGCCCTGAGGGTGGAAAGATCGTTTGAATGCATGCCGATAACAAGTGCACACCCGTTCCTATCATGTTCAATTTCGATCCGGCCTCCTTCGGGCGCCGATCCGGCCTCGATCTCCATTGGCCCGATCAGAAGCTCCGCTGTATCGAGTGAAAGGACTGCCCGGAATTCCAAAGATCCCCTCAGGGAGACACCCCCTAAAGGGCTTTCAGGACCTTCTTCCTGTTCGGCCTCTCCTTGTAAAAGATCTTGTACCCGCACTTGGAACACTGGATACCGATGGGGCTGAACTCGGTCACGAGCTTCTCTCCGCATCTGCCGCATCTGTACATCTTAAACCCGTCCTACGCGGTTCACCAGAGTGTTGAACTTGCCGGTCCTCGGTGCGTAGGCGCCCCCCGCGAACTTGTGCGCACAGGACCTGCATTCCCATATCCCGGTGGCCACCCTCTTCACGTTCCTCTTGGAACATTTCGGGCAGACATAACTGGACCTCTTGCTGCCTTCCAGTGCCCGGATCTGCTTCTTGACACTGATCCCATACCTGGGGCCGAACTTGCCGGAGCTTCCGACCTTCTTCGTTCTTCTGCTCATTTGAGGTCCTCCATCGGCATATAACCTCTGGGAAGGACCCTACATAAGAATTCCTTATTTATATGTTCCGCAGGGTGTCCGTGGTCCCAGATAGCGCTGCTTATCAGGGATCGTTCTGGTTCAGCAGCTTGGTCTGAACCTCGCCGTGTGTGCGCGAGTTGAGCATATCGAAGAAGTCTATCTGGAGCCCCGCGGGTATCTCGACTATGCATATCCACTCGCCACCCTTGGTCCATTCCTCGCGAATGACCTTTCCGAAAGAGCGTATCTCACCGACGAGTTTTCCGTAATGGGCGGATTCCGTCTTCACGGCTATCTGGGACATCTCGACACGGATGGGAAGTATCGGTCGTAGCTCCTTGATTATATCGTTCATCTGGGATTCCGCACTTTTAAAGGGATCTATGTTGACCTTGACCTCCTCCATCGCAAGTTCTATCCTCTGGGGGGGATGAGGGGTCTTGTTGACCGGATTGATACAGTTCCTGGAGATCAGCGATATTATCTGCTTCCGCTTCTCCTCCTGCATCTTCTTCCTCTGCTCGGTGGTCAGCTGGATCTCGCCCTTTTGAAGGATGATTTCCGCGACCTCCATCACATTTGCGGTCCCGAAAGCGTCCATCAGCTGTTCGGATGAGGCCCTATCCCCTTTATGGGCATCCTTGAAAACCTCTTCAACGGCAAGTATCTCGGACAGCTCCGGTTGCTCCTCAGCTTCCCTGAACTTGCTGGCCAATTCCGGGGATACCAGTATCTCGAATCTCTCTCCGTGCCTGTCAAGTCTTGCGATCACCGCATCATCCAGGGAGACCATCGAAGATCACCTTTACTTTTTGGCCTCCTTCACGAACTGGGCCACCTTCTTGGGATCTATCTTCTGGAAGGGCTCCTTCTTGCGGACCATTCCGATCTCCACGGCCAGCGAGTTGAGGCTGCCTTCCTCCGTGGCGCCGAGAAGTGCCTCCAGACCCAGCTTGATGGCCTCATCCTGGGAAAAGTTGCTCTTGTACTTGTCCTCGAATATCTCCATCACCACGCTCCTCCCGGAGCCTATCGATCCTGCCTTGTAGGACATCATGGCACCGGAGGGGTCTGTCTCGTACAGATGGATCCCCTTGTCATCCACACCCGCGATCAGCAAGGCTGTGCCGAAAGGTCTTACGCCGCCATACTGGGTATAGTTCTGCTTGAAATCGCAGATCTTCTTGACAAGAACATCAACGGGGATCCTCTCGCTGTAGGTTATCTTGTTGATCTGGGCTTCGATCCTGGCTCGGTCCACCAGAACCCTTGCATCCGCAACCAGCCCGCTTGTGGCGCATCCTATGAACTCATCGATCTTGAAGATCTTCTCAATGGAACTCGGTTCGATCAGGGGGCTTGTTATCCTCTTGTCAATTATTAGGATGGCACCATCCTTGAATTTCAGGCCGACCGTGGTCGTTCCCCTCTTGACAGCTTCCCGTGCATACTCCACCTGGAAGAGGCGCCCGTCGGGGGAGAAGACCGTGATAGCCCTGTCATATGCCATGTTGCCCGGCTGCATTTCTTTCACCCTGGTTCGATAAAGATGGACCGGAAAGGTGCTTTCCTCCCCAGGTCTCGACCTTCACGAAGAATCCTGCTCTCATAAATACTTATTGGGTTCAGCACTGCAGCTCGGAGAATTCGTGAACGGTCCGTACCCTTCATTTAATTTCGTCCCGATAATGCTTCTGCTCCCTGACGTTCTGGGGTACGAACTTTAGAAAAGCTGACCTGAGGGTCCCGGATATACCTGCGATGTTCATTTCGAGCCTGCCTTCCTTGAGTTCCCTGCCGTTGAGCTCCTCTATGATCAGGATCAGGTCATCGTAACCCCGATGCCAGGTTCGGATGATGGCCCACCCCTGGTGATAATAAACGAACCAGGGTTTCACCCTCTCGAACTCCTCCTCGGACAGGTCCCGGGTGCGGCCTCTGATAAGATTGATAAGGAGACCCTTCCCGACGCCCTCCGGAGAAGCGACGTGGAGGACCAAATACCTCTTTCTGTTGTCGTGGACCATGGGTCTTTTAGGTCCTTGCATTATATGAAGTTTGGCAGGGTGCAATGTTACATGGTCCTACCAGAACCATTTAATATTCCAAGTCCCCAATGCATGGATAAAACTTATATGCCCAGCAAGGATATTTGTAAATATCAAGTATCCCTACTTCCCAAATACCAGTAGTCGAGGAGGAACGACCAATGAGATCCATGATGTTACGGTCCGTTTTGATGATAACCGTACTTGGAGCAATACTGCCGATGGCACTTTTCTGGAACAACGAATCGGCCCAGGCCCAGGAAGCCGGAACACCCATGGAGCTCAACAGGATGTCTGTCTATCTTGACGAGCAGTTCTCATTATCACCTCTCCCTCCGGACAGCGCGGAGTTCCAGGCGATCTCGATCCCGAACGGGTTCATCAAGGACGGTCTTTTCGGATACAGCATACTTCCCATCGGACATCTCTACTGGAAAGACGTGGGCATCTGGGAGACGTCCCCACTGAGAGAGACGGTCAACCTCGGTGGTGAGGTCCGTGTGTCGATTTACGCAACAAGGGGTTCGGAATCCGGGAGCGTGAGCTGTGATTTCTGGTTCTACATCATGAGGGGGTCCGAGGTCCTCCTGAAGCTCGAAGCCATGGACAAGGTCCTCCAGACCGGGATCGATACAGAGGTTGTGGCCACCGGCCGATTTCCCTCGGGCAACGATACCACGATAGAGGCTGGCAACAGGTTGTCTTTGATGATCCAGGCAAGATGCAACGGCGGGGCAACAATGAGGTTCGGATCCACCGATCTCGATTCCGGGTTCACCTTCGGCTCGAACTCTCTGCAGCTTGCGAACATATTCATGGACAAGGAAAAGATCACTGTCGAGTACAAGGACGCTTTCATGGTTCCCTGGATCATGCTCTATACCGAATTGAGGGTGGACGGTGTCACCCTGCCGAACGAGCAGATCATGTCCCAGATGAACTCCATCAACCGCACAAGGGAGATCATATGGGAAAGGGAAAGCCCTCCGGCCAACTACGAGATCTTCATTTCGATGTCATATCACTACTCGGGGATCAACAATATATCCGAGACCATGGTCCTCACCGTCCATAAACCACACGTATCGAGTGTGGAGATCATAAAGAACGTCCTAGGCCAGGCCTTCCTCTACTTACTGCTCGGGGCTATCATCATAACGGCGATAGTCCTTTTAGCCAGATATCGCAAGGGAGTATGGAACAGAAGGTTCAGGGAACTCCCCCCGGCTCTCCAGGAGAAGAGCAAACACAGGAAGAAGAAAGCATGGAAGGCTGCAAAAAAGGACAGGAAGAAGGAGGAGCGGCAGGGAAGAAAGGAGCGGCACGAGAGGGAAAAAGAGGAGGATAGTGGTGAATTCTCCCTGTTCAAGAGAAAGGAAACATCTTCATCCAGGTCCGGAAAGACCGGTAGGATCGTCCTGAATACTGAAAACACGGAAGAGATCGAACTCTGATGATCAGTCATCCTAACGCACCCGGACGCGAGAAGGATATCAGAATTCAAAAAGGGAGGTCTGCTTGCGGTCCTTTTCTCCCGCATTTGAAATTCCATTCGCGGAGACCTTGCCCCCCTGCTCATCCTCATTTTTTTCCGACGTCTCAGCCTTTTTATCCACCTCAGCTTCTGGCTCCTCTTCACCAATCCCTGCTGTCGATCCATAGAGATCGAGGAACTTGGGAGCTGACCGAATGGATTGATAATCCTCAGCGACTGCCAGTATCCTCTTGAGGTCCCTCTCACTGAGCGAATCACCGGACAGCATCCTAAGGTGCTCCTTCGTAAGGTATGCCCTGGCAACAAGATTTACAGAGAAACCCTCCTCTCTTTTAACAAGCAGCCTGAAACGGTAGAGGGGATCCTCCTTGATCGTCCTTATCGAAGTGTGGGTGTAGCGTCCAAGCAGGTAGGAAATCTGTTTCATGGCCGCTCTGGTGTCCTTCGTCTTGGACATGGACTTCAGGTAGGTGGGGAACTGGTATCTTGAGCGGTTCCGGTTCGGGTACTTCCTTGCGATGCAAAGCGTGGCAAGTGTGTCCTTGGCATATTTCCAGAGCTTGTAGTTCTGCCTCCTCGCCACCCTTCCCAGATATATGTCGGAACGGGAGAGGCGCTGCATTCCCCTGTCCATGTCCTCCGGGTGTGACATCGACACATTGAGGTTCTCCGCAAACCATAATACCAAATTCTCGATGTTCTCATCCGTTTCCATGAGCGCCGATCTGGCATTGGAAACGGAATCAGCCTTGAAAACCATGTCAAGGGTGTTGAAGATATTCTCCTTGTTGTCGCGCACCCCGAGAACGGCCATATCCTTCATTGTGATCCGGGTCTTTCCGTAACAGACCATCTGAAGGTCTCCTATGGCAGACCTCATATCTCCGGAAGAGCGCTCGGCTATGGTCTGGAGAACCTCCCCATCATGATCTATACCCTCCATTTCGCATATCTGGGACAGCCTCCTGACGATCGAGGAAGGCATCAGTCTCCGGAACTTTAGCTTCTCGCAGGTATAGGACAGCGATGCTCCGGAGCCGCTTATCAGGGAGTATAGATCGTTGACAATGAGTATCACGGGTTGCCTTGTCAACCGCACGAGTTCAACGATCGCACGTTTTCCCCCTCTGTCCGATAGATCGGTGCCATCCTCAGAGACAGCGCCCCTTTCGAAGAGGTTGTCCGCCTCATCAAGGAGTATCAGCTTCTGTTTGTGGTCCCTCTCTCCGGAGTAACCTTCCATATCGGTGATGTCGTGCGACATCGCCCCTCTCGTTGCAAGCTGCCTGATCGATCCCAGGTTCCTTGCATCCGATGCGTTGAGCTCCACGATCCCCCACCCCATTTCACCTGCCAGGGCAAGGGCGGCCGTCGTCTTGCCGGTTCCTGGCTCTCCCTCCAGTATCAGCGCTTTGATCTTGGGGGCCGAATCTCCTTCCCACCCTCTTGCCCAGGCCCTCATCTGATCGACTACCTTGTTGTGACCTGCTAGGTCGCCAAGGGTGGCGGGCCTGTACTTCTCGGTCCATGATGATATTCGGGGATCTGCCCCGATCCCGTCCATGGATGCGTAAGTGGACCCGATGTACAAAACCCTTTCCCGGGAGGCGTGTGAAACTATCATTCAGGGTATATTGGTATAACCGAACTGATGCAATAGATTTTAAATATCCACCCCATGGTTAACCTGAACATCGTTCCATTACCGGTTTCGTGGTGTGTTCATATGAGCCCAAAGAAAGGATCGATCATGGGAAATGATGTGACGGGGTCCATGGATAAAACGATCATGGACCAGCTTCCAATGGGCATCCTGATAATAGACCCAAAGGGTAACATCGAGTTCACGAATTCCGACCTCTTGGAACGGTTGGGAATGAAGAAGGAGAATATCATCTCATCACTTCTTTACGATATACTCGAACCCTCATGTATCCCTGATGTTCTGTCGTTCATCAGATCGGGAGAAAGCGGCCCCAAGGAGCTCAACCTCATCCTCGACCCTCCCTCCGGAAGATCGCTGAACGGTCTGTTCCTGGTAAAGGACCATCCCCTAAGGGACGAAAAGGGATTCCTCTTCGTTCTCAAGGAGCTGAAAGTCAAGACCGCGAAGAACGAGATAGGCTTCGAAGCCCTGGAGGGGCTGCCTCTACCCGTTGCCATTCTGAACAGGGACCTCGTGCCCGTGTTCCATAACAGCTCGGTCGATGAGTGGATAATACTCCCCTCGAAAGGAAAGGACCCCATCAGCAGCCCCGGAAAGGAGATGAGGGGAAAGCTGCTCGAATGCTTGACGACCGGGAGGACAATGAGCTTCAATATCCAGGTCAGGACATCCGAGGAGCCCATCGAATACGAGGTAACCGCTCATCCTCTTCCCTCCCGGGAGAGACCGGAACATGTGCTGGAGATATGGATACCACGATCATCCGATGCTGACAGGAGGAAGGAAAGGCAGGGGAGAGGCATCGGACAGGAGATCATAGAGACCGCCAACGCGATCATCATCGGCCTGGACCTTGAAGGAAATGTGGTCCTGTTCAACAACGGGGCTTCCAGGGCGCTCGGATATACATACGAGGAGATCAGGCGCACCTCATGGTTCGACTATCTGATGGACCGGGAGGTCAAGACCGGCAAGATGGAGGTCCTCCAATGGTCCATAGGTTCCGGTTTCAGGACCCAGTACGAGACCAAGGTCAGATCAAGTACCGGAGCCCCGGTCATCGTATCGCTTGAGAACAGCGTGATCTTCGACCGTGGCGGGAACGTGACCATGGTCCTCATGATAGGACAGGATATAACCAGAATGAAGGAACTCGAGGATTCTCTCCGGGAGCAGCGCGGGAAACTGATTTGCGCCATGGACGAGGTGGCCCTATATTACGATCTGATGATACATGATATTCACAACGCAAACGCTGGAATAATGGGATTTCTCGAGCTTCTGAACATCGAGGGTATCGGCAGGGAAAAGAGGAACAGATACATATCCAGCGCCCTCAACGAGGTGAACAGGAGCTCGTCCATAATCAAGGACGTAAAGCTAATGTCCCTTGCAAAACCGGCGACGGAGAAGGGGCCCGTCACGCTTCTCGATGTCTTCGAGAGCGCTTCACGGAAATGCGCGGAGGAATGCGGGGCAGGGTCGCCAGGGATCGAGATAGTTATCCCTGAACTCCAGGTCCTTTCGGACGATCTCTTCGAGGAAGCGATGATGAGGGTACTCCTCAATTCTGCCAACAGAGGGAGAGGGAAGGGGGGGAAGGTCACCGTGACCGCAAAAAGGGATCCCTCCATGTCGAACAAGGTCCCGGAACCGGTCCATATTGTCATCCAGGACGAAATGGGAAATGTTGGCGAGGAGGAGCTGAAGAGGATCCTGGACCGGCCGAGTTCCGCAGATAAGGGCTCGAGGGGGCTCGGGCTCTATCTGGTGAAGAAGATCATTGACAGGTACGAAGGTTCGATATGGGTGGAGAACACGAGGGGGAAACTACCCGGTATAGCTGTTCATATCCTGCTCTCCGAAGCCGTATGATCTAATCGGCCACGACCCTCAGGGAACCATCCTCGTAGTATATCCAGATGTTCTCCCTTATCTTTTTTGTAAGTTCCGACAGGGCCAGATATAGCGTCTCTTCGGTTATCCCGAGGTCCTTGGCGGCGTTTTTGGTGATCCATGGATGGTTCCCGAAGTCGTTATCCCTGATATAATGATAAACCCTCATCTCCAGATCCGTCAGGTCCTTCATGGCCATGTTATCAGAACCCCTTTCCCGGGCCTATCTCCAACCTAGACGATCGACACCGCCATCGCCATGGGTCTTCTTGACGACCCTGAGCTTTCTCCTCTTTCCGTCGGCCGCCACCGCCGGCATCTCGAAGAGCTCCTTCCTCTTGATACGGCCAGGAAAATGTTTGAGAAGTACGACCCGAGATATGGACTGCACCCATCTGAAAGGCACACCCACCGATGCCCCGTCAGGAACCAGTTCCTCGTTGGTTTCCGAAACCAGAAGTTCGTAGACCTCGCCTGTCTCCAGGTCGACCAGGACATCCTCCACATACCCAAGGGAGAGACCCTTGTCCGTTATCACTTCCAGGTTCTGAAGATTGGTGATCTCCGTAAGCATGCATATCCCTCTTGATCCATTCGTTCGACAGTTGCCGTGTCTCCCCGTAACGCCGGCGCTACAATGACGGATAGTGGTCTTCTATTGTTTAAATGTTTTTAAATCGAGGTTCCCGGCCGCATCCGAAAAGAGAGAGATCGGATGGGCAACTCCGGAAGAGACATCCTGTACATTTGCACGGGCTGGAAGGATAAATCTTTAATAAATCGTATCATAATTGCATCGAAGGTGAACGATTTGGCACGGGAGGTAAGAGACCCCATAACAACAGAGTACAGGGGCCACCGGGTCCTCAACGAGCTGCTGAAGGACCCGACAAGAAGCCTGGAGGAGATAGCAAGAGCCTGCGGGTCATACAGGCAGAAGGTATGGAGGGAGAAGCGGAAGCTCGAGGAGAGCGAGGCCGTCTGGGGATACACCGCGGTGGTTGACGAGAACGAGATCGACTGGAAATCGTTCCTTCTCCTGATCAAGCTCAAACCCATGACGGCGGACCAGGCACAGCTCCTGATCAGACGCCATCTCACCAACGCACCCGGGGAGCTCAACATAAGGCTCATGGACACGTATTATCTGAACGGGAAGTACGATCTCCTGGTCATATTCGCCGCGCCGGACTGGATCACCGCGAGGAAATACTACGATTCCATCCGGCTGGAGTACGGACTGTTCCTGGAGGACAGACCCGAGATCATCGATGTCGCCTTCTCTCTCATAAAATGGGGAAAGGTGAACCCGAACATCAACAAGCTGAAGGATTTCATTCCTCCCATGCCAAAAAAATGACCTTTCCACGGACGTTGAAAGGTTAGGGAGACCCCATTAATATCACGTATGCCCTACGATCGCACAGGTGATCTCTCATGGCAGGCAATGATGTTGTGGAGGGTATGAAAGCACCTGAATTCTGCCTCGTCGACCAGGAAGGAAAGGAGTTATGCTCCAGGGACCTTATCGGAAAGTGGACAGTACTGTACTTCTACCCAAAGGATAACACCCCGGGATGTACTGCGGAAGCAAAGGACTTCTCATGCGCCGTCGAGGACTTCTCGAAACTCGGTGCGCGAATAGTCGGCATCAGTCCGGATGATGGTAAAAGCCATCTGAGGTTCATCGGAAGACATGATCTCAAGGTGACCCTTCTGAGCGATCCGGACCATGCTGTCCTGGAGAAGTACGGCGCCTGGAAGAACAAGAAGCTTTACGGAAGATCTTTCCTTGGTGTGGACCGGTCCACATTCCTTATTGACCCGGATGGGATCGTTCGAAGGGTCTGGAGGAAGGTCAAGGTAAAGGGGCACGTCGACGAGGTGCTCGCCCATCTCAGAGACCTTTGACCGGATAATGCAGTTTGCGGGGGGAAACAGGAACTGTCCCCCTGCCATAGACCAATAATGAACGGGTAGTTGAAATATGGAAAAGCGCGAACTGACCGCAAACCTGCATGTCACCGGGATGACATGCGCAGCATGCTCTTCGGCAATAGGATCGGCCCTGAAGGATTCGCCTGGGGTCCTGAAAGCCGATGTGAGCCTTGGCAGGGAGGTCGCCAGCGTCGTTTTCGATCCGAAACTGACCTCCGTG
>JBLIRF010000003.1:0-32240 GCA_049472175.1 Thermoplasmatota archaeon | reverse complement strand
CCATCGTTCCCTAGATCGGACCGATCAATTGAGGTTGGACCATGACGATGAACCGAAGATACACCCTCAGTGGACTTCTGAGAAAAGCCACGGAAGAAAACCCTGAAAGGATCGCGATCTTCTACGAGGACCGGGCAATAACCTATAAAAAGCTCGACGATATGGCATCAAGGTTCGCCAACGGACTGCTGAAGATGGGTATACGTAAAGGTGACCGGATAGCTCTTTACATGCCGAACTATCCCGAATGGATCGTAGCGTTCTTCGGGATCGCCAGAATGGGGGGAGTCGTAGTCCCGATGAACACCAGATACAAGGCCAAGGAAGTGGACTACATAATGAACAACTCCGAGGCAACCTGTCTGGTCATGACCTCCGATTTCCTCAAGATAGACTATATCGAGATCCTTGACGATCTCCGGGGCAGGACACCAGCGTTGAGGAGGATCGTGGTCCTTGGAGTGCGGATGACTGACGGGATGGACTCCTATGAAAGCCTGATGGAGCTGGGGGCCGATCACCGGGAGAGCGGGGTGCTTGAGAATATCGAAAAGGACATCGATGAGGACGATGCGGTCTTCATTCTGTACACCTCAGGTACAACGGGAGAACCGAAAGGTGCCATGCTTACAAATCTCAACATATCGAAGAATGCGGAGCAGATAGCCCATGTGATGGAACAGAATGTCGACGACGTCACGCTGATAGCGGTCCCCTTCTTTCACTGCTTCGGGTGCGTTATTGGAATATCTGCGTGCGTATCTGCATCGAGCGGTATCGTACCGATGCCATCTTTCGACGCAGAGCAGGGTCTGATGTACATGGAGATGTTCGGGATCTCGATTGTGCATGGCGTCCCGACGATGTTCATCGGCTACCTTGAGGCCATGAAGAAGAGGAGTTACGACCTCGGGAGCGTACGGACAGGGGTCATGGCCGGAGCACCGTGTCCTGTGGAGGTGATGAAGGGTGCCACCGAGAATATGGGAGCCAATATAGTGATCGCATATGGTCTGACGGAGTCTTCCCCCGTCATCACCATGACCAGCTTGACCGACAACATCAAGGACAGGGTGGAGACGGTCGGAAAAGCCCTCCCCGAGCAAGAGGTCAGGATAGTGGACGATGACAACAACGTACTTCCACCCGGCAGGACAGGTGAACTTGTGGTCCGTGGTTACAACGTGATGAAAGGCTACTTCAAGAAACCTGCAGAGACAGCAGAGGCCATCGACCATGAGGGGTTCCTCCATTCAGGGGACCTTGCGATCATGGATGAGAGGGGGTATTTCAGGATAGTCGGCAGGAAGAAGGACATGTACATATGCGGTGGCTTCAACGTATACCCCAGAGAGATAGAGGAGTTCCTCTTCAAGCTCAAAGCGGTAGAGAACGTATCTGTTGTGGGTGTTCCCGATCCCAGGTTCGGAGAGGTGGGAATGGCCGTCATCAAGCTCACCGAAGGAGAGAAAGCGAACGCAGACGATATCATAAACTACTGCAAGGTGAACCTTGCGAACTTCAAGGTTCCGAGATATGTATGGTTCACCGATGAGTTCCCGATGACCCAATCGGGCAAGATTCAGAAGTTCAGGCTGCGGGAGATGGGCATCAGCAAGTTCGATCTGAAAAAGGAATGAAGAGAACCCATCAACTTTGAATATATATATAATGGGTCCTTTTACCTGACCATAACCTTAAAATGTGCCCTCATCATACAGAAAAGCCCCTACCTTCAAGATATCCGGGTAGGTCCTTTGTTGCCGAATTGCCGGGGAACGCGTATTGGCATCTCCGGGGTGCATCCTGCAGAAAGGTTTTCACACTCGATGAAATGGAGGAGTAGAATGATACAGATAAGGTTCCATGGACGAGGTGGACAGGGAGCGGTCGTCGCTTCCCAGGTCCTGGCAGATGCGGCTTTCCGAGAGGGGAAGGACGTTCAGGCCTTCCCTTACTTCGGGGTCGAGAGAAGAGGTGCTCCTGTGACCGCCTTCACCAAGATCGATGACGGACACATCAGGGACAAGTCCATGATCTATACCCCCGATTATGTCGTTGTCCTTGAGGCTTCACTGATCCAGGCAGTGAACGTGACCGAGGGTCTCAAGGAGACCGGGATGGTCCTGGTCAATACGGGGGAGGAGCCTGAAAAGATCGCAAAGCAGATAGGCTTCGACAATGTGGCCACCGTGAATGCTACAAAGATAGCCCTTGAAAACAAGCTCGGGAGCAAGGTCCAGCCCATCGTCAACACCGGGATAGTAGGGGCATTTGCCAAGGCATCCGGACTTGTCTCGATAGAGTCCGTCGAGCAGGCGATACTGACCCTGCCGCTGTATGCCGAGAGGAATGCAAAGGCGGCCAAGGAAGCATACGAGGCTGTAAAAATGGCAGGAGGCAGATGAGATGCCGCAGACACTGGATGAAATACCGCCAACACCATTGAACGTCCAGGACAGTTCGGTTATCAAGACCGGAGGCTGGAGGGCGTTCAGACCCGTCTGCGATCGATCCAAGTGCATAAAGTGCTGGATCTGCTGGAAGTACTGCCCGGATGTATCCGTGATCATTACTGAGAACGGGCCCAAATTCGATTATGACCACTGCAAGGGCTGCGGCATCTGTGCCAATGAATGCCCCGTGAAATGCATACAGATGGTCCCTGAGAGCAAGTGAGGAGGTGAAAGTATGGTAAAGGAACTTATGGCCGGCAACAAAGCGACAGCCTACGGTGCAATGCTCGCCAGAGCTCAGGTGGTTGCAGCTTACCCGATCACACCCCAGACCACAATAGTCGAGAGGATAGCCGATCTCATATCGGAGGGAAGATGGGACGCCAGGTTCGTGAAGGTGGAATCCGAGCACTCCGCCATGGCGGCCACCATTGCAGCCTCGAACACCGGAGCAAGGGCATTCACGGCGACATCCGCTCACGGACTTGCCCTGATGCATGAGGTGCTGATGTGGGCTGCAGGTGCGAGGACCCCATGCGTACTTGTCAACGTCAACAGGGCCATGGCACCGCCCTGGTCCGTCTATGCCGACCATCAGGATGCGATGGCAGAGAGGGACACCGGGGTCATGCAGTTCTGGTGCGAGAACAACCAGGAGATCCTGGATACCGTGATAATGGCATACAAGGTTGCCGAGAACAATGATATTCTGCTCCCGGCAATGATCAACCAGGATGCTTTTTATCTGTCACACACAAATGAACCCGTGGACATTCCTGACCAGGAAATGGTCGATGGATACCTTCCACCGTTCAAGACCCCTATCAAGCTCGACGTGGACGACCCCAAGGGCTTCGGTTCCTTCATCATGCCGCCCCAGTACATGGAGTTCAGGGCACACATGGCACGGAGCATGGACAAGGCAAGGGAGGTCATTAAAAAGGCTGACAGGGAATGGAAAGAGCTGACCGGGCGCTCGTACGGTGGAATGATGGATATGTACAGATGCGAGGATGCCGAGTTCATTCTGTTCGGTGCAGGGACCATGATGTCCACCGCGAAGGACGCAGTGGACGAGATGAGGAAGGAGGGCTACAAGGTCGGGGTCGCCAGGCTCAGGGTATTCAGACCTTTCCCGTTCGAGGAGGTCAGGTATCTTGCTGACCGGGCCCATGCGATCGGGGTCCTCGACCGCACCTTCACCTTTGGGAGAGGCGGCCCCCTCTACAACGAGACCAACGGACAGATATACAATCACGGGAACAGACCGGTTACCAAGAACTACATAATCGGGGTCGGTGGAAGGGATGTGAGGACTAAGCACGTAAAGGGGATATTCAGGGACCTCATGAACGTGGAGAAGAGCGGATATGATCATGAGGGAGAGGTCCACTGGTGGGGTCTGCTCGACGGGAACACTCCGGAGGTGGAGCTTTAGGAGGTGATATGATGATCAAGCTCACGATACCAGAAGACGAGTTGATGTCTCCCGGACATATGGGATGCCTGGGATGCGGAGGCACGATGGCGATGAGGTACGTCCTCAAGGCTGCGGGAAGGAGGACCATCATCTCCATTCCGGCATGCTGCTGGGCTGTCATGCCAGGAGTCTGGCCCAACACCTGCCTCCAGATACCCGAACTCTATACAGCATTCGAGACCACGGGAGCGTCCATCTCCGGCATCAAGGCCGCACTTGATGCTCTCGGCAAGACGGACATCAATGTGATCGGTTTCGCGGGGGACGGTGGAACCGCGGACATCGGGATCCAGGCCCTTTCCGGGGCGGCCGACAGGGGAGACGATGTACTCTATATCATGTACGACAACGAAGCATACATGAACACGGGCATCCAGAGGTCCGGATCGACACCTGTCGGGGCATGGACCACGACAACACCGGTCGGAACGCACGGGGATTGGGAGAAATCACCAAAGAAGAACATGGTTGGTATCATGGCCGCCCACGGTATCCCATACATTGCGACCGCAGCGGTCGCCTATCCGGAGGACCTGATACGAAAGGTGAAAAAAGCCCTATCGATCAAAGGGGTAAAGTTCATCCAGATATACTCCCCCTGTCCGACCGGGTGGAAGATGGACCCGGGACAGACGGTGAAGATATGCAAGGAAGCGCTGTCCTCAAGGGCATTCGCCCTTTACGAGATAGAGAACGGTGAATATACGATCAATATGAAACCCAAAAAGACCCCTCTCAAGGATTATCTGCTGAAGCAGGGCAGGTTCAAGCATATGCCCCAGTCGCTTATTGATGAGATAGAGGTCGATCTTGACCGGAAATGGGAGGATCTCCTTTTCCTCGAGAAGATCACGAAGGAGAGGGCAGCGGGTGTCGAAAGGTGAAGGCCCCAGTAATATGACGGGTAAAGGACTCACGCTCTCAGGGAGTTGATGTGAACATGCACCCCATAATGGAAGATAAGCCTGGAAAGAAGGTGTTGGCCCTCGGTAACGAGGCAATAGCACGCGCCGCCATCGAGGCGGGAGTGACCGTTGCCGCCACATACCCCGGTACACCATCATCGGAGATCGGAAACACAATGCATAGGGTTGCAAAGGAGGCGGGTATCTACTTCGAGTTCTCGACGAACGAGAAGGTCGCGTTCGAGACCGCAGCGGCCGCAGCCGTTGCCGGGGTTCGTGCCTTCTCCTTCATGAAACATGTTGGTCTGAATGTGGCCGCTGACGCCTTCATGACCCTTGCATATACTGGAGTAAGAGGCGGATATGTCGTGCTTTCCGCGGACGACCCGAGCTGTCATTCATCGCAGAACGAGCAGGACAACCGCTTCTATGCGAAGATGTCCGGCGTACCCATGGTGGAGCCGTCATCTCCCGAGGAAGCAAGGCAGATGATACACTACGCCTTCGAGCTGTCGGAGAAGTTCCAGATGCCCGTCCTCTTCAGAACCACCACGAGATTGAACCATGTCAGGGGCGTCATCGAACTTGGAAAGATACGAAAGCCCTCCGGAAGGGTCCATTTCGAAAAGGACCTCAGCAGGTTCGTGACCGTACCCGCCAACGCAAGGAAGAGGCATCTCGCCCTTCTTGAGATAATTCCGGAGATGGAAAAGGAATCTGAGGTTTCGCCTTTCAACCGGGTCATCGCCCCGAAGAAGATGAACACTGCCGGGGCCTTGAAGCTTGGCATCATCACCTCCGGTGTATCTTACAATTATGTAATGGAGGTGCTTGATAATATCGATCTAGGTGTAGAGGCAAGGGTGCTCAAGCTCGGAATGACGAGCCCTCTGCCAGACGATATGATATCCGAGTTCTCCTCCGAATGCGATATGATATTGACCGTGGAAGAAGGAGAGATGTATCTCGAGGAACACGTGAAGGTCGTTCTCAAGGAAAGGGATGTTCCCACAACCGTTCTGGGAAAGAGGGACGGTCATTTCCCGAGACCGATGGAATACAACCCGGATATTGTTCTAAGAGGGATAGTGTCAGCGCTGGAAGGTGAAGGTATGAAGATCGACCTTCCAGAAAAGGAGACCATAGATTGGGAAACACTTCCTGAGCCACCCCGTCCACCCGTTCTATGTGCCGGCTGCCCCCACAGAGCCACCTTCCTTGCCGTAAGGAGGGCGACCAAGGGGAAGGCGGTGTATCCCAACGATATCGGGTGTTATACGCTCGGGATACAGCCCCCTCAGTCCACGGGAGATCTTCTCATCTGTATGGGAAGCTCCGGCGGATCGGCAGGCGGACTCTCACGGGTCGTGGACGAGCCAGTGATAGCGTTCATCGGGGATTCGACCTTCTTCCATGCAGGGATAGCACCTCTTGTCAACGCTGTACACAACAAGCACAGGTTCGTGTTGAACGTGATGGACAACGCCACCACCGCCATGACCGGGCACCAGCCCCATCCCGGACTCCCGGTGGACGGAATGGGGGATGAAGCACCCGCCATCAGCATCGAAAAGCTCTGCAGGGGTGTGGGGGTCGAATTCGTGAGGACGGTCAACCCTCTGAACGTGAAGGAGACACAGAAGGCCTTCGAGGAAGCCCTTGCCCATGACGGGGTTTCCGTCGTTATTACGAGATCTCCCTGCGCCCTCAAGCTCGAGAGGGAGCTGAGGAAGAGGAACGTGGTCAGGACCAAATATCAGGTATACCAGGACAAATGCACCAGATGTGATACTTGCACGAAGATCTTCGCCTGTCCGGCATTCTACAAGATCGGGGATGAACACTACATCGATCCGGACCTGTGCTGGTCATGCGGTGTATGCACCCAGGTCTGCCCCTTCGGGGCGATGGGTCCCATCGGGAAAGAGAAGGGAGGTGAATGAAATGGGGCAGATCAACAGGGATACCTGCACGATCCAGATAGTGGGGGTAGGCGGCCAGGGAGCCCTCACGGTGTCCAGGATAATCGGGGCTGCTGCTGTAAAGAAGGGGATATCCATAATAATATCCGAGATCCATGGAATGGCCCAGAGAGGGGGCGTTGTTCAGACCACGATACGGCTGGGGGAGACGATATCCCCTCTACCCTTCGGACAGGACGTGACCGTCATGGTGGGTTTCGAACCCCTGGAGGTCTACAGGGCGAGGTTCCAGCTGACCAAGGACACTATAGTGGTCATGTCCACGGACCCGGTCAGACCGGTTTCCGTCAGTTCCGGAGGAAGGAGCTATCCGGAGCCGGATACCGTCGTCGAGGAGATCAGAAAGCGTCTCGAGTGCGTGTTCCAGGTCTCCGCCAAGGCCCATGCAAGGACCGCCGGGAACGAAAGGGTGACGAACGTTGTAATGCTTGGGGCTCTTATGGGCACGGATGTTCTGCCCTTCAGTTACGAGGAGATGATGTCCGCCATCAAGAAGATCGTTCCACACAGGTCCCTTGAAGTAAACCTTAAGGCCTTCGACATCGGTTACAAAGAGACCCATGGCAAGAAATCGTAGGATCGGAATAACAACAACGATACCTCTGGAGCCGCTGGTGGCAGCTTCAGTGGTACCGGTCGACCTGAACAATTTCTTCATGGATTCCAAAAGCCCCATCCAGCACGTCGAGGAAGCCCAGGTAAGAGGTTTCCCACGGAACATCTGCACATGGATAAAAGGGCTCTACACCGCATCGGCAGATGTGGACCTGGTGGTCGGCGTTGTACGGGGCGACTGCTCGAACACAGAGTCTCTTCTCGAGACCCTTGGGAGCGAGGGAAAACCCGTTCACCCTTTCTCCTATCCCTACGACCGCTCAAGGGATGCCATCATCGCCGAGATCGAGGATTTGTGCAGCCTCCTCGGATGCACCATGGAGGAGGCGGAGCAGACATCGGGCAGACTTCAGGAGCTCAGGAACATCGCCCTTAGCATAGATGAGCAGAGATGGAGAGATCTCAGCATTTCCGCCGAGGACTGTCATTTTTCCCTTGTCTCCACCTCCGACCTGTGCTCCGATCCGGAAAGATGGGAGAGGCATTTGAGGTCGATACTCGAGAGAGGCAGGACGAACAGTCCTCAGGATGAGGGCGTGAGGCTGGGGTACATAGGGGTACCTCCGATAATCACCGATATCTTTACAAGGATCGAGGGTTCGGGGGCAAGGACCGTTCTCTTCGAGGTTCAGAGGCAGTTCGCCATGCCCTCGAAGACCGGTGATTGGATAGGAAGGTATCTCGATTACACCTATCCTTACGATATAGCAGGAAGGGTCGAGGATATCAAAGCAGAGGTAAAAAGACGGCGCATAGAAGGGCTCGTACATTATGTACAATCCTTCTGCCACAGGCAGATAGATGACATCATATTCCGCCATAAGCTGGATGTGCCGATCCTGACCCTTGAGGGGAACCTGCCCGGTCCAATGGACGAGAGGACCCTGATACGCCTCGAGTCGTTCATCGATGTTCTGGAGGAGGGTGGATGATACCGGAACTTTCCTTCCTGAAAGAAATGGAGAAAGGGCAGAGGCTGGGCGTGGACGCAGGTTCAACATCCACCAAGTTCGCATTCCGCAAGGATGACCGTCTTATGACCTCGATAATGGACACTTCCCGTTTCATATATGGGAAGTTCGCGGAAAACCTGGTTGGGTTGGATGTAGTATCGACCGGATACGGTAGAAAGATGATACCCAGCGCAAGACCTATTCCGGAGATCAGGGCCCATACACTGGGTGTCATGAAGAGCACAGGCCTCGAGGACTTCACACTTCTTGACATGGGAGGACAGGATTTCAAGGTCGTTAGGGTTGAAAAAAAGGGCATCAAGGATTTCCACATGAACGATAAATGTGCTGCCGGTACCGGAAGGTTCCTGGAGAAGATGTCCGCCATGCTTGGAATGAGCGTGGCCGAGCTCGGGTCCTACAAAGGGGAGGGTAAGATACTGGAATCGATATGCTCGGTCTTCACGGAGACAGAGCTCATCTCACTGATGGTGGAGGGGGCGACAAAGGAAAGGCTTGCAGAGGGTGTCATATACTCGGTCTACGAGAGGGTCCGCCCCCTTCTCAGGATGTTCCCGTGTGATACAATAGTGTTCACTGGAGGGGTGTCCCGATGCTCGGGGCTCGTCATGACGATAAGTGACTTCCTCTCCGTGGAAGTGCTCGTGCCTGAAAGGTCCCAGTACATGGGGGCCATAGGCGCCCTGGGCGCAAGACACGTAAAGGACCCCAACAAAGCTCGACAGTGAGGTTTAATATAAGAATTCGGACTATCCGGTCCGACAGCACCACGGAGGTCCTTATTTAGTTAGCAAGTCCAAAGGTCAAGGAAACAACGAAGTGGCCCCTTGTTCGGTGCTGCGGGATCCCTCCACGGGAAGGTCCCATCCGCTGCCTGGTGTTAAGAAGAATGGACAGGATGTTAGCAAGATGAGAGCATTGGGAATATGTCTGGGCGGGTCCACGGTCACCTTGGTCGAGATCTCTGACAGCGGAAAGGGATCGAGACCCAAGGTCGAGAGCGTCATATTGGAACCTCATGAAGGGGACCCTAAGAGTGTGCTTGCGGGGAACATCAGGTCGGTTGACATGTCATCGTTCAACAGGGTCGCGGTGACAGGGAGAAGGTTCCGCAAGTTGGTCAACCTCTCTTCCATCAGCGAACCCGAGGCGGTGGAACATGCCCTTGAGTGGGAGAACAGGGAAGGAAGGAGATACAATGCCATCGTGAGTGCAGGCGGCGAGACCTTCATGGTCTATGTACTTGATGATGACGGCAAGATAATCGATGTTCACACCGGGAGCAAATGTGCTTCCGGAACGGGGGAGTTCTTTCTCCAGCAGATCAGGAGGATGGGCCTTACGATCCAGGAGGCCATGGAGCAGGGAAAGGAAGCGGAGCCCCACAGGCTCTCGAGCAGATGCACGGTCTTCTGCAAGAGCGACTGCACCCATGCCACCAACAAGGGGGTCCCGAAGGGGCAGGTCGTTTCGGGTCTGTGCGAGATGATGGGGCACAAGGTAATAGAGCTTCTGAAGAAGATACCCAAAAAGGACATAATGATGGTGGGCGGCACCTCCCAGAACCACCTCATGACCGGTTTCCTGAGGAAAGAGATAGATGGTCTGTACATTCCGGATACGGCTCCCTATTTCGAAGCCCTGGGAGCAGCATTATGGGCGCTCAAGCATGACACGAAACCTTACCAGGGTATCGACAGGCTATTCTTCAAGGACCGGTCGTCCTTCGATCACCTTCCGAGATTGTCCCTTTTCGAGGACCGTGTCAGGTTCAAGGATATGAACCTTCAGGAAGCCAGGAAGGATGACCGCTGCATCATAGGTCTGGACGTTGGATCAACGACGACGAAGGCCGTTTTGCTCAGGACCGAGGACAATGCGGTACTTGGGTCCATTTACCTCAGGACCCTGGGTGACCCCGTCGGTGCTTCCAGAAAATGTTACTCGGCACTTGCAGATCAGGTCAATATGCCTCTGAACATTGTAGGTCTCGGGGTTTGCGGCTCAGGCAGACAGATAGCTGGGCTCCATGCGATGACGGACGGGATACTTAATGAGATAATCGCCCATGCGACAGCCGCCGTTCACTTCGACAGGGATGTCGATACCATCTTCGAGATAGGGGGCCAGGACGCAAAATACACCTACATCACCAACGGTGTCCCATCTGACTACGCGATGAACGAGGCATGCTCGGCGGGGACAGGATCGTTCCTGGAGGAATCCGCCAAGGAGACCCTTGGGATTGAAATGAAGGACATCGCGGATGTGGCGATGAGAGGGCAGGACCCGCCCAATTTCAATGACCAGTGCGCAGCGTTCATAAGCAGCGACATCAAGAGAGCATCCCACGAAGGTATGGACAGGGAGGACATCGTTGCTGGTCTGGTCTATTCCATCTGTATCAATTACACCAACCGGGTCAAGGGGAGCAGACCGGTTGGAGAGAAGGTGTTCATGCAGGGAGGGGTCTGTCTGAACAGGGCAGTTCCCATTGCGATGGCATCTTTGACCGGCAAGGAGGTCATTGTTCCTCCGATGCCACACCTGGCGGGAGCCTACGGTGTTGCCCTTGCGATCAAGGAGCGTATCGAGAGGGGACTGATCAGGGAAAGCTCCTTCGACCTTACAGAGCTGGCGGACAGGGAGGTCGAATACCTCGATCCATTCACCTGTCAGGGGGGAAAGGAGAAATGCGACCTCAGATGCGAGGTGGCCAGGATCAAGAT
The DNA here is from genome assembly GCA_049472175.1 of Thermoplasmatota archaeon. Classification (GTDB taxonomy): domain Archaea; phylum Thermoplasmatota; class Penumbrarchaeia; order Penumbrarchaeales; family Penumbrarchaeaceae; genus JAFGLL01. Next base: position 21,099 of record JBLIRF010000003.1, on the reverse strand, counting down.
AGGAGACAAGGTCTACCCCTTCGGAGGGGCCTGCAATCGATATTACAATCTCAGGCATTCGGTCAGCTATGATCTGGAGAAGCTGAACCTCGTCTCGCTCAGGGAGAGATCGGTTTTCACAGAATTCGCGGACACGAAGGAGGCCCCAAAACATCCTGCAAAGACCATCGGCATCAACAGAACCTACCTGATGACCACATATTATCCCATGTTCCACACCTTCTTTACGAAACTCGGGATGAAGGTTGTCCTGTCGGATGAGGTGGACGAGGAGGGAACTGATCTGATAGGTGCTCCCTTCTGCTACCCGGCCGAGATCACCCACGGGATGTTCATGAACCTGCTGAAGAAGCGTCCTGACTACCTCTTCCTTCCACACATCAGAGGGATCCATGTGGAGAAAGGCTTTCACGCTTCCCAGGCGTGCCCATTGACCCAGTGCGAACCGTTCTATCTTAGACAGACCTTCAAGGAGCGTATAGAGAGGAGCGGGGTAAAGCTGATAACGGAAACGCTCAACATGATGAGAGGTCTCGACAAGGCCAGGAATGCGATGGTGAAGATAGCAAGGGACCTTGGATACTCGGCAAAGGAGGCGAATTCTGCCTTCGAACTGGCGTTGGAGAAACAGAGATCGCTCTTTCGAAAGTTCAAGGAGCTTGGCCGCCAGGCCCTTGCAGATCTCGAAAAGGACCCCTCACAGACGGCCATCGTTCTATTCGGCAGACCTTACAACGCTTTCGTAAAAGAGGCCAACATGGGAATTCCCCAGAAGATCGCATCAAGAGGACTGATGGTGATCCCCTATGATTTCCTTCCGTACGAAGAGGAGCCCGTCTACGGTCATATGTACTGGTCCATGGGGCAGATGATCCTCAAGGCCGCCAGGATCGTTGAGGAACATCCTCAGCTCTTCGGAACGTTCATCACCAACTTCAGCTGCGGCCCCGACTCATATGTGATCACATATTTCAGGGACATCATGGGAATGAAGCCCTCGCTCACCCTTGAGCTCGACAGCCACACTGCTGATGCGGGTCTCGAGACGAGGATAGAGGCGGCCATCGACATATTCAGAGGCTACAGGCAGCTAAAGGAGCAGGAGCGGATCCTGAAGAAGAGCAAGCTCTTCAGGCAGGCAAAGGCCGAGATCGTCAACCAAAAGATGATCGTGACGAACTCGGCCGGGGAGGAAATGGACATGTTCGATCCAAGGGTCAGGATAGTCTTCCCCTCCATGGGTGATCTCGGAACGGAAGGAGCAGCCCAGTTCCTGAGATCCGTCGGTGTGAACTCCCTTGCGCTGCCACCGGCCGACGAAGAGGTCCTGAAGCTCGGAAAGTCCAACACGAGCGGCAAGGAATGCCTTCCCATGATGGTCACGACCGGGAGCATGCTGAAGTACCTCAAGTACCGGGACCCGGGCACCGACGAGGTCATGGTCTACTTCATGCCAACCGCGAACGGTCCATGCAGGTTCGGGCAGTATCATGTCTACCTGCAGCTTCTCGTCCGAAACCTTGAGATCGAGAACGTTGCCGTCCTTGCACTGACCTCTGAGGACGGGTACGGCGGCCTTGGAAATGCCGCGCTTCTGAAGATATGGTTCCTTGTGATAATCTCCGACGTCCTCGAGGATGTCAGGAACATGCTGATGGCAAATGCGGTCGACAAGGAGGAGGCCCTGAAGGTCTTTGAACGCGAATGGAAGAGGATTCTGGATGCTGTTATGAGGACCGGTGTCAGGGGTGAGCTTGGCGGTTTCAGGTCCACCGTGAAGACCGTGAACAAGGATTGGAAGGTTATCAGGGAGACCCTTGATAAGGTCATGGCCGCGCTCAGGAAGGTCCCTGTAAAGAGGACCATCAAGGATGCGAAGGTCATTTCGCTTGTGGGAGAGATCTTCGTTCGGCACGATGCGATTTCGAGAAGGTACATCACCGAGAGGCTGGCCGATAAGGGTTTCGTTACCAAGGTCAGCCCGGTCCACGAGTGGATGTACTACATTGACTGGATGATCCAGAACAGGTACAATGTGACCCCCCATCCCATGACGGAGATAATGAAGAACAAGGCAAAGAACACGATCCAGAGGAAGTACGAGAGGGAGATCAAGAAGCTCTTTGCCAGCACGGGCCTGTACCATTACGAAGAGGTCGATATGGACCATATAATCGGAAATGCGAAACACCTCATCCCCCCGGAAATGGCCGGGGAAGCGATATTGACCACGGGAGTGTCGATGACGGATATCGTCGACCACTCCTGCGGGGTGATATCGATAGGACCTTTCGGGTGCATGCCGAGCAGGGTATGTGAGGCAATATTGAGCGAGACAATGACGGACGAGGGGAAGCTCGAGATCACCAATGATGAAGTTGTTAAAAAGGTCCTAGGGACCACGAAGAACCTGCCATTCCTGTCCATCGAGAGCGACGGTGGACCTTTCCCTCAGATAATAGAGGCGAACTTCGAGGCGTTCTGCCTTCAGGCGGACAGGCTCCATCGCAAGATGATGGCCGCCAGGAAAGCTTCGTAAGACCATATGTGACAGGTCAATGATCGGTTTTTTTTATGAACCTCGTTGTTCAGTTCTTTCTTCTGTACATCCTTATGGCGATAAATAATGTCATGGTGGTTATAATGGCAATAATACCAAGGGCACTCGAATCCTTGTTCTCTTCACCCTCGATTTCATCCTTGTTCCCGGAGACCCCTCCGGGCTGCTGCTCGGGAGGAAGTTCATCATCATCGTCCGTGACGATATCATCATCATCAGGGATCACGTCATCGTCATCAGGGACCACATCATCGTCGTCCGAAACATCATCATCACCGGGGACCGTATCCACAAGATAGAATTCCGCTCCATCGTAGGCTTCCACTGCCACGGTCACCTGGTCCCCGTCATCGAAGATCGCCAGGAGGTCGTAGTCTACGGTCTCCTCGTATTCGATTAGAGTTATCGTAAGTACATCCCCGTTGTCAAGTGACCCCATTCCAAGAAGGTCAACCCCCCAACTCTCGGAATCATTTGGTGAGAGGAAAAGATAATCAACCGATGCGGTCGTGTCCACATATACGTCGATGTTGATAAGTCCGCCCGCATCGCTGGGTCCCTCGTAGGTCAATGAAAGCTCGTCAAAGTATATCTCCGAACCGTCAACAAGGGAATATGCCCCGGTCCAGATGTCGTAATCCTCGTCGAGGATCAGAATGTCATAATCACCCGGGACCATGTAGAGCAGCAATGAATCATAAGGAGCCATTATTGTAGCTCCCGTTGTATCTATAACATCACCGCCATAATATTCGCTATCTGAAGGTGAGATGAAGAGATAGTAGATGCTCCACTCGAGATAGTTGGTGAAAGTAACATCTGCCAGGCTTTCCACATCGATCTCCGTCTCGGCTTGTGCCCCGGAAGGGACCAATGCGAAACATAGTAATACACTCATACCAATGGAAAAGAGATATATCGTTCTGGACACCATTTTGGAACCCCCTATCAGGAAACGACCGAAAACACCGATCGAACTATTAATATAACCGAATGTTAGTAAATAGCTTTTTTCGTGATACGTATGACAATTTTCGACATTTATTTATATTCACAGGATTCATTCCCGGGCGGGGTACAAGGGATTGATACTATGAGGCCGTTACCGTTGATACTTATCGGAATTATGCTCTGCACCGGGATCGTTGCTCTGATACCGGAAGATACGGATGCTGCTCCCAACTGGGAGGCAAAACATCTCTATGTGGACCAGTGGCTTTACTTTGAGATCGGAACACTGGACCAGGGAACGGAGATCGAATACGGAATAAGGGTCACTACCCAGGATGAATCTGTCAATCTCGCCTTTATGGATTCCACAAATTATGCAGCTTTCACATCCGATTTGGAGACATTCGTCGGATGGGATGTCCAGTACCAGGTTAGGCAGCGCGAAGCAACGACAACGATCCCATACCAGCAGATGTGGTACTTCGTTGCCCGCTCTGACTCATGGTCCGAGATTGATATTGAATATTATGTAAACGTCATAGAGGAAGACAGCGATGGTATCTGTGGCGGTGTCATGCTCGCTGGTGCCCTAATGATCTTCGGCATGATAGGGGTCGTCATACTCATTAAGAAGAGATGAGGTCCCGGTCCGAGAAGGCGTTCTGTCCGATCAACGTGGTCCATCTCATCGGACCGTGAGATACTTTCAGGATATCTCGTATTTTGTATCCTTTTCATTTTATATATCATGAAAAGGAATTGAATGGGATCCCCGTGAAGAACGCCCAAAAAGGTATTATACATTGACAAAATGGTTACAATACTTGTTATATATGCTCCATCTGTTATCATCGTTACAGACGGAGTCGAGTGGTTTCAGATCCTTTCAGGCAAGCATCCATCCTTCCATTGTTTGCTCCGTCGTCGCGGGAGGATCACAAGGCCTCCCGCTGTTATTTCATTTCTCGATGATCTTCCGCTTCTTTTCATCTTGATCATAGATATCGGTCCGCTCGAGCGCCCAGACATCGAAACCTTCATGTCCTTCTTTCTGTTCCCAGCCTAGGGAGATTAGGAGCTTTTTCGAGGGCAGATTGTTGGTGTCGATCTCAGCGATCATCCCTGAAATTTCCCCTGTTTCAAGAGCCGAACATGCAAGGATCCGTAGAGCTTCCTTTGCATATCCTTTTCTTCGAAAAGGCTCAACGACGGAGTATCCGAGCTTAACCGATCCATGACAGTCGGGGGAACCTTTGAAACCCGCGTCCCCGATGATGGTGGATGAACGTTTCTCGACCATTGCCCATGCGTGCCATCCCAGAGATGAAGGGTCGTCCTGAAGGTCGTTCATCATGACTGGGAGTGCTTCCAATAATTCATCGCCAGGCCATTCTTCGTGACATTGATATCCGGAGATTCTCATTTTTTTACCACGGAGCAATTCCCCCATATCATCCCTGCATATGGGGAAGAGAAGGAGTCTTTCCGTTTCCAGAGCCTGGATGTTCACGATGGAATAGCATCCCATATGGATTAAAGGTTTTTCCAGGTCATATCGAGGGGTCGGAAGCATATTACTAATCAGACATTTCTGGTCAATGACCCATGGGCAATAACGATTTAAGCCGATCATCGATACCAGGTGCATGCTCTTGCGCGCCGAGGGGCTGACACGATCCTTCGGAGGGAAGGACGTGATCAGGTCCGCCACCCTTGAGATCAACGAGAAGGACCGCATCGGGCTCGTGGGGGACAACGGGTCCGGGAAGACAACCCTGATCAGGATGCTCATGGGCGAGCTCAGACCCGATTCAGGCGAGTTGAAGGCAAGGACGGAGAAGTTGGGATATCTTCCACAGTTCCCTGAGCTTAGGCCGGACCACAGGATCAAGGATATCCTCGGGGCTCCCTACGGACAGATATCGAGGCTGTCGAGAAGGATATCCGAGCTCGAGGGGATCATGACCGATCATTCGAGGAATGATGTTGACTGGACGGCCATCGGAGAGGAGTACTCCACCCTTCAGGAGGAGTTCAGCCATTCCAGGGGACATTATTTTTCATCGTTCTCCGAAGGGGCCCTGGAGGAGGTGGGACTGGAAGCGGAGGTCCTGGGCAAGACCCTTGATCAGCTCAGCGGTGGTGAGAGGACCAAGGTCATGCTTGCCAGGGTGCTCGTTCAGGTAAAGGATGTGGACATTCTCTTCCTTGACGAACCGACCAGCCATCTGGATATAGAGACCATCGAATGGCTCGAGGACTACCTTCTGGAATTGGACTGCGCCATGGTCGTGATATCCCACGACCGATACTTTCTTGACAATGTGGTTACGGGGATCATCGAGATCAGGGAGGGCAGGACGAGGAAGTATGATGGGAACTTCTCCGATTTCCTGATGAAGACCGATATCGAGTATGAAAGGCTTTCAAAAGAAGCAAGGAGGAGAATGATCGAGAAGGAGAGACAGGCCCGCGTTATCGATGAGCAGAAGAGGAAATGGAAGTACATCCCAACATCGAAGGCAAGGATCAAGGCCGCCGAGGGAAAGGGGGATATGGAAGGTCCGGCCAGGCGCACCGAGCTGGATATAGTTCTGAGGGAGAAAGGGGCTGCAGGCAAGAACCTCATCATGGCATCGGACCTGATGGTGCTCAGGGAGGGGAAAGCCGTGATTAGGGAGGGGGAACTCGATGTGGAGCTGGGGGACAAGCTCGGGATCTTTGGCCCGAACGGGTCGGGCAAAACGACCCTCATCCTCGGGATCATGGGGAGGCTGAAGACCAGGGGTGATCTGTGGGTGGCCCCTGGTGCAAGGGTTGGATACTTTGCACAGGGTCATGATGATCTCGATCCCGAACTGACCGCGGAGGAGCAATTAATGGAGGACCTGGGAAGGGATAACAAGGGTCTAGCGAGGAGGCAGCTTTCGAGGTTTGAGCTCAGAGGTCAGGACGTGGAGAGGAAGATTTCGACATTATCGGGGGGAGAAAGGGCAAGGGTCGCGCTTGCACACCTTACAGCAAGCAGGAGGAACCTCCTGATCCTGGACGAGCCCACCAACTACCTGGACATCAGATCGAGAACGGCGGTTGAGAAAGCTCTCGACATCTACAGGGGAGCGATCGTCATGGTGACCCATGACCGATATCTTCTGGACCATCTGTGCAACAAGATAGGTTTCGTCAAGGACGGTGTCCTGAGGACATATAACGGGAACTATTCAAAAGCGATAGGACAGCGGGACCTGGATTCGCTCGTGGAACAGGCAGAGGTCTACAGCGTCGTATCAAAGTTCACGGACTGGAGGACCAAGACCAGATACAGGGCCGGAGACAAAATTACCATAGCCTTTTCGGAACTTGACAGGTTCCAGCAGGCGATAGACCTCGGTTACCTGAAACGTGTCAGAGGAAACGAGCTCAAAAGGGTCAAGAGGAAGCGATGACTCCCTTCTCAAGATCATTTCCGGTCCTTTCCAGGGGCCATTGCCGATGTGATCCTGTCCCAGGTTCCTGTCATGTTTTCCCTGAAGGTGAGGAACAGGACCCCGAGGCCAATCAGCACGGTCATTATGACCAATATAACGGCGAGGCAGGAGAGCCCCAGGTCCCTGCTCGTCCCGTCTTTATCCTCCACCTGGAACCAGAAGCCCCTTTCCCTCTCATTACCGTTCTGGTCCCTCAGGGATACGGTGACCTTGTACGAACCCGCAGACCTTGGCCTGAACTCTATGAACAGAGAACCCTGATAGGTGAATATCTCACCTTCAGGACCATATATGGTCCACTGGACCCACATGATCTCAGAATAATCGGAAATATTGGTAACGGAAAGGTTCACAAGGTTACCCTTTAAAGCCTTTTCAGGATGGTCCACCTGGAAATACGGGGGAGTGTGGTCATATATCGTGAAGTTCCTCCTCATGTAGGTAAATAGGCCGTTGTTGTCCTCGATCATAAGCTGGAATACCCATGTTCCCGGTTCTGGAGGGAAGAAGGAGAACGTGATCACATCGTGGTACAGTTCATAGTCCATGATCTCGAAACCTTCCGTTCCCTTCACGATGCTGATGCTCGTGACGTTCCATCCGCTATGTTCGAAAACATTCACGATCACCTGTATCGGGGAATCGTCTGGATAACTGCTCTTTTCCGTCAGGCTCACCACCACCTGGGGAGGCAGATTATCGGTGATTTTGATGAGCAGGGGGACGACTGTCTCGGTATTTCCATCCGAGACCGTCACCCTCAGCCGGAGTCCTTCCATGGTCTTCAGTGAATATTCCACTACGAGCCTGTAGATGTGGTCCTCCATATGTTCCGTCCGCATGTATGTATCGTTGTATTGGAAGTATACCAAAGCCTCTTTGATCCCTATGTTGTCCCATGCCTTGAATTCCAACTCGAGTCTACCGACAAGGGGGATGGGATCGTTGAATTTTAGACCCCATATCGTAGGCGGGTCGTCGTCGATCGCCGGGATCGAACCGCTCGATGTGACGATCGATGCGCTTGATCTGTCGATCACGGTGATCTCATATCTCAATTCGCCCGTGAGGTTTGATGGCATCTCGATCCAGATATAGTACATCCTCGTGGTATCGAACCTGGGTCCCTTACTCGTGGAGCCTTCAACATCAAACCAACTATCCTGCAACCAGTAGCGATATTCCACTTCCGTGGTCTCCAGGTTGTCCCTGACCTCTATCTCCATGATGTACACATCACCGGTCGTCAATCGCTCAGAGATCTCCCATGTTCTGTTGTCGAAGAACTTCACTCCAATGATCTCGGGAATTATCACATCAACGATCTCCACCTGATAGGGATCGGAATAGAAAGCGTTGGACCTACCATCGCGTGCAATATAGCGAAATGAGATGTTGCCTATGGTTTCTGCGGGAATGTTAATGTAAGTTTCATAGATGCCTCCCTTGCTGAGCTCCTCGACCATTGTGAGTCTGATCTTTTCCTTTTCTCCAGGGAAAGAATAATCCAATTCCACATAGTCCATTCCGATATTGTCCCGGAATGCCGCCCTGAAAGTGAAGATCTCACCGGTGCTGGCGAAGCTGTCCGAATTCTCGTAGATCATGTAGGGCGGATCGTTGTCGAAGATATTCACCTGCCGCGGCTCGGTTATGAAACGGTTACCACCCCCGTCCTCCAAGGTCATGTAGTAATCGATGGCCCCCTCCTCATGGTCAGCCGCTCTCATGGTGTAGTTGAACAGCTGCCCATCCTCCATACGGTGCATCGACGAGCTTGAATACCCCTTTCCAAAGATGTTGTAATGGATGAGGACCTGCTGCGTGCCGATATTGTCCTTTGGTCTTATCGAGAAAGTCAGGTTCTCCCCGGTGGTTCCGATCCTCATCGTGAGGTCCTCGGAAAGTCCTGGAGGGTCATTGTCCAGGGATTCGATGGATGCATTGCCGCCCTTTACCATGTTGCCGGATCCGTCCATGAAGAAGGAGCTGTAGTTCATCACACCGGCCCAGTTGATTGGAATTTTTATGACATGGGTGAAGTTGTTGCCAAGGCGTCCAAGCGAATAGTTCGCGGGGCCTGAATCGGAAAGGCCTATCATCTCGTACTTCACCCAGGCCTTATCGATCTCCCAGTTGTCCACAGCAACGAACCCGAGTTCGAAGAACTCTCCCGTGGTTGCCGGGCCTTTCGTCAGGTCCTCCAGGAAGACGGGGGGATCGTTGTCAATGACGCTCCTGTTGAAGAGAGGGCTTTCAAAGGCATTTTCGGCGGCATCCTTGAAGAAGTACCAGTAGTGAAGGGTTCCCCTTGCATCTGAAGGCAGGACCAGTTGCAGCTGCCGGGAGTTGCCTGACCCTGACATGTTGTAGATGTAGATCCTGTGAAAGTTGTAGGTGATGTTCACACTCACGTTCATTATTCCGATGTTGTCGTCCATGACTGCCGAAAAAGTGAATGGATCACCCGTGGTCGCATTCGCGGAAGAAATATCGTAAAGAAAGGTCGGAGGATCGTTGTCCACGACCGATCTCGAGTACCACGGGGTCACCAGCCAGTTGTCGGAGGTGTCGTTCGCCTCTATCCTGAACCATAGAGGGTCAGTGGAATTGGCAGGGTTAACGACCGCTGCCGAAAAATTGTTGGATGTTCCCGTCATCGAGACGTTCTTCCAGCTCGAGGGTCGAGGAACGGTCCAGTTGTGGACGAGCCAGACCGAGCTGACGTTGACGTTGTCGGAAAGGAGCACGTATATGCTCACGGGGTCACCGGTCGTCACATTGCCGGATAGATAAATGTTGGTCACTGTCGGGGGGTCATTGTCCTCCTGCAACAGGGGGAGATCAGATCCAGCAGCATGGAGATCGATCTTTACGGTGCAGAGCAACAACAGGACCAGCGCAACTGCAGTTATCATCCAACTGCCGGTTTCCATGTGCTCCCTACGAATTTCCTGGAATAAAATCATTTTGCGGCCTCGGAGAGGATCTGTCGGATGTCTTCCATGCCAGGATGAAGATGGTGATCCCGATCAGGATGAGAAGGGTCTGCAGTGCGTCGGATATCAGCCATCCTGTGGGGTTGTCCATTTCAAGGACCAGTATGATATACCCCTGGATCCCGTTATTGAGAGCGTGAAGTACCACGGATGCTGTCAAGAAAACGAAGGAGTAGATCACTTTTCCTGTTATTGTCCTTCTTCCGAGCCCTGCCGAGGCTATCCCAGTATAGAGGGCATGGACCATTACACCCAAGACGAACCTCCACAGAATGGGGTCGATAGAGCCGAAGGATGGTCCCTGTACGGCCAGGACGGTGAAGTTCGAGAACAGATAGAGGATGGATTCCAAAAATCCGAAGGCGGCCCCTGCGAAGCATCCAATGATCATTCCGTCCTTTACCGGGTCCCGCTTCACCTCGAGCTGCCTGCTCTTTGGGGCTTTCCTCCAGATAAGGTATATGGTCATGTATATGAGGCCTGCCGTCAGAAGTTTCATGGTCTCCTCGATGGGCCCGGCCGACATCAGGCTCAGTATCTGGGAGGATGCCGACATCGAGCTGTCAAATAGGAAGATGAAGACCATGAAGAAGGCCTCCATCATTATCGAAAGGCCTGCGGAGACCATGGACGCTGCCATGAAGAATATCGGGGTCATTCCGATCATGATATATCGCAGGGTCCTGTCCGTTCCCTTGAAGAGGACCACCTTCCTGAATTCCCTTCTTGTATACGGGAAGAAGAATGCGAATATGAACGTCCAGGCCATAAGCGAGATCACGGGAAGAACCGCTGCCAGGATACCGTAGAAGGTCCCGAGGAGGGGGTTCACCATGGCCTCACCCCCTCATTTTCGTCCTCCGGCCTTTTTTGGCTCCGTGGAGGGTCGTCGTATCCGTCATACAACTCACCCTTGCAGACCATACCCTGGTTCGCTTGGGGTTTTTCCTGGTATGTTTCGTCATATGGTTGAACGAACCGGGGGCCGAAGCGAGGATCAGATCCGTACTGATCGTTCTTGTAGGGTGGGGGATATCCATACATGAACCTGGGTCTTGGCGGACGCAGCTCCCTATTCCTTGTAAAGATCGATACCATGAGGAGTACGAATCCGGTCACGAACAGTGCCAGGAAGACGAGGCCTGCCCCCATGGCACCGCAGCAGACCAGGATTATGTCCATGCCGGTCGAGGAGATCGATATGTCGAGGTTCTCGATGGACCTTTCCTGGTCCTTTATCTCTATCTCTATCCTGTATGTTCCTGGGTCGAACACCTGGATGGATATGATCACCGGGGTCCTCTGGTCGTATTCTTCCTCGACATCCCCTGACGGGTCATAGATGGTGACAGTGATCCTGAGATTACTGAAATCATTGTCATGGCTCCTGACCGAACCGGTAATAGTGCCGAGACCGTCAACATGTATCTCGGAGGACCATGTACCGGGGCCCGAGTATTGGAAGTCGTCCTCCGTAAGCTCCCGGCCTGCGTCCACTATCGCGAATGAGAAGAGGACCGCAAGGGATAGAATGAGAGCGCAGATGCTCGACCAGACGAGAATGGCTCCCAGACGGGCTTGCCCTTCACTCTTTTTCGTTCCCTTCGAACCCGTCAGGCCAGATCTGTCCATTATATCAAGGCTCGAACCCTCTTGCCGTAGATTAGTTTTTTGATGGATTGTCCATCGGTCTGAACCTGGACTGAAGGAATTACCAAAAGGTTTTAAATAATGGCGGACTTTTACAAACCTGGACATGTATGTCTAACTATCAGATGGTGTTCAACGGATGGATCCTCTTGCAGTTACCAAGCTTCTGAGTGACGAGCATACCGTCAAGATACTTACGGCTACCTACAGGATACCCAGGTCGGCCAATTATCTGAGCATCAAATTCAACATTCCCATCGCGGCATGCTACAGACGGATAAGGGAGCTCGAGAACTTGGGTTTGCTCCATATAATGGAAAAGATCCTGACCCCCAGGGGAAAGAGGGTCAGCCTTTATCAGTCAACATTGAAATCGGCATACCTGACATTCGAGAACGGTAGGTTGAAGGCCCTTCTGGAACTGACGAACGGTCCAACCGGGGAGCAGGAAGAGGTCTGGAACGTCGCACAGATAACTTGAACCTGATGTGTTGACCCACTTCTTTTATCCACCCCCCCGGAGTGTAATTAAAATATCGAGATATCCTTGTCCGTCCATCTTGGAGCTGTGTTCCCATGAATGTCAGCATAGGGGCGGACCACGGGGGTTTCCACCTGAAGGAATTCCTCAAAGGAAGACTCTCGGAAGCGGGTTACAGTGTATTGGACCGAGGCTCCTTCGATCCTTCACCAGTGGATTACCCCGACATCGCCTTCAAGGTGGCTGCCGACGTGCTTGATGGGTGCAGGGGCATCCTCATCTGCGGGACCGGTGTTGGCATGTGCAATGCAGCCTCGAGGGTGGAGGGGATCATTGCAGCATTGTGCACCAACGAGTACATGGGAAGGATGGCAAGGCTCCACAATGATGCGAACGTGCTTTGCCTTGGTGCCAGGGTGGTGGGGGACGAGCTGGCTTGGGATGTTTCGAGAGTGTTCCTGGAGACCCCGACCATGAACGATGAGAAGTACATCAGACGGAGGGAGAAGGTTGCCAGAGGATGCAGGTGAGGTCCGCCTTCAGGAGATATGGACCGAGAAGTACCGGCCCAGGATCCTTGATGAGGTGGTCGGACAGACCGAGATAATCGAGAGGTTACGGGCGATAGTAGCGACAGGGAACCTCCCTCACTTCCTGTTCACGGGTCCGGCAGGAACCGGGAAGACGACCTGTGCTCTTGCCATGGTCAGGGAGCTCTTCGGAGGGGATTCCTGGAGGGACAATTTCCAGGAGCTCAACGCATCCGACGAGAGGGGCATCCAGATCGTCAGGACCAAGATCAAGAACTTCGCAAGGGCAGCTCCTCTCGGCGGAGCCCAGTTCAAGGTGATCTTCCTGGACGAGGCCGATTCGCTGACCGCTGATGCACAGGCTGCGCTGAGGCGCACCATGGAGAGGTACTCCAACACCTGCAGGTTCATTCTCTCGTGCAACTACTCTTCAAGGATCATTCCGCCCATCCAGTCAAGATGTTCGGTTCTAAGGTTCTCCCCTCTCAGGAAGGAGGAGATCAGGAGCTATATCATGAGGATAGAGAAGGGTGAGGGTGTGGAGGTTACCGAATCCGGTTTCGAGACCCTCCTGTACGTCTCCCAGGGAGACCTGAGAAAGGCCGTGAACATTCTCCAGGTCGCGGCCTCCTTCTCGAAGGTTATAGATTCGGAGAACCTCTACGAGAGTTCGGCGATGGCAAGGCCGGAGGATATAGGTGAGCTCATAGAGCTCTCCCTGAACGGGAAGTTCTCTCAGGCAAGGAGCAAGCTCGAAAAATTACTGACGGAGGGCGGACTTGCCGGGGAGGATATCCTGACACAGCTTCACAGGGAGCTTTTCAACATCCCCATGGAAGAAGAGATAAGGGTGAAGGTTCTGGACGCGATAGGGGAGGCGGATTTCAGACTTGTGGAGGGTGCCGATGAGAGGATACAGTTGGAGGCTCTCCTTGCAAGACTGCAGCTTCTCGGGGGAAAGAAGTGAAGCGGTAAATGATCTTGAAGGGATTCCCTACTGCCTGCCCAAATTATGGGAGGGCACCTGTTTTCTCCTCATCGTTCATCATCTCTTCTTGGGTGTGAGGTTCTTCGAATGTTCCTGATGTTTCGGTGTAGTTGAGGAAGTTTATCTGCTCTTCGGTCAGAGGCAGAGGGTTCAGGAGAGGCTCTTCGATCCCTTCCTTCTGTTCTTCTGCCGGTGCGCTGATCTCCTCGACAGGCTCTTCCGTCTTCTCCTGGAATATCGGTGCGCTCTTCTTTCTTCTCCTCGCAAGCAGGAAGATCATCAATGATATCGACAGGATGACCACTATCAGGATAGCGGCTCCGATCATTATCATTGCTGTTGTTGAAAGATGTGAAGGGCCGTCCTCCTTGATATCTATTACAGTGAGGATGAAAGACGCCGAGGCGGAATTCCCCGCCCCGTCCGTGGCCACCACTTTGACCTGATACCTTCCGGGCCTGTCAACGGAACCGTTGAACACATCACCCGAGTGGGAGACCGGAAATCCATTCCATTCGATGGATACGACACCGATATTGTCAGAGGAGAGGACCTGTATCGTGAACTGCGCTCGTTCATCAACGGTGATGTTCTCGATCGGCAGTATTGTGGGTTTCTTGTTATCCACTATGGTGACATTGAATGTCGTGGACTGCATGGAGTTCTGGGAGGTGTCCTTGCCCGAGAACATGATGTGAACGGTCCCGAGACGGTCTTCCGGGATGGATATATTGAGCAACCATATAACGTCACCATCCAGCAGAGGGACGTCCGTGGAGCTGCCGTCATCGAAGGAATAGTGGCCAATGACCTCATGGAGCTCGATATTGTCCTTGATGGGCACATTTAGGGATAGAATATCCCCTGTGCCAACTGTCTTTGGGGGCTCCCAACCGGCTGAGAGCACTGGCGGATCATTGTCCAGAACGGTCCTCCGAAAGACCTTTGTCCTGGCCCAGTTGCCGGAAACGTCCTGGGCCGAGAAGAAGAACTCGAGGTCGAGGAGCGAATCTGATGGCAGGTCTATGCTGCAGGTGGGTTCATCATCACCCATCATCGTCCTGTTGTTATGGGGGATGTCACCCATCCAGTACTCGACGAAAACACCAATTACTTCCAGATTGTCGGACACGCTGACCCTGAAGACGAACCTGTCACCGGTCCCAGCGTCATTTGTGGACAGGTCACCTCCGAAGACCGGGGGTACGTCATCCACGATCTCCCTGGAGAAAGGAATGCTTCTGTTCCAGTTGCCGGAAACATCCTCCAGATGATATCTGTACGTTATCGTCCCTGTACGGGATTCTGTTGTTATGTTCTTTCTGAACGTTGTACTGTTGATCTGGTCCATGGTGTCATTCGTATGTTCTCCTCCCCAGTACCAGTATTCGACCGATACGTTCCGGACAGCGAGATTGTCATTCACCTTGACCCTGAAGTTGAAGATGTAGCCCGCCACTGCCAGGGCATCACTGATGTCCTCTGTGACGAATGGGAGGATCTCATCACTTATCTTGACCGTTCTCCATACTGTGAATATGATATTGGAGCTGAAATCCTCGATCTCGATCCGGTACCTGATATCACCCGAGAATTCTGGATCGATCCTGAGGATATAGGACCAGTGATCGGTTCCGCTTTGGTTCATCATTTCGTGATCTGACCATTTGCCCTCGATATCCAGATGAAGGGTAACCCTGGAAATACCGACATTGTCATTTACCCTCGACCTGAACTCATGCGCCTCTCCCGACAACCCAGTGGTGGATGTGAGGTCGGAGACCAGATATGGGTCCTGGTCATCCTTAACGGTGACGATGTTGCTCGGAGGAGATTCACCTATCCAGCTGAAAGCCGTTACGAGATACTGATATGTATAATGATTATCGATGTTCAGGTCATCGTAGCTTGTCGTCTTTCCAATGGTCTTGTAAAGGGAAAGTCTGGAACCGTTCAACCCGCGATATATCATGTACCCTGTCAACATCTCATCCCCCTCATCGGAGGGCGGCAACCATTCCAGGCCTATCGAACCTTTCCTCAGATCGAAACCTAGACCGCGAGGGGCACTCGGTGGGTCGGGGACATGGAATTTCACGAGAACGCCCTCATCCCCTCCGGGGTCCACGTTGTCGAAAGCATCAGGTGTTATATTGAAAAGATAGTCGCTCGAGTAACCTGTTATCCAGACATCGAGGTCCTCTGTCAGCTCCAGATCATGGCCTTCATCGTTCCCCTGGGCGGCCCCTCCCATGAACGTTGAGTAGAGTATCTTGTTCGTTGTCAGGTTGAACATTGTGAAGAATATATCCTCGTTACCGTTGTGAACGTTGTAATCAGCGTTATATGTGGTGGGGAAGTCGGGAGATTCGGTCAATCCGGTTATGTAGACCTGTTCCCTGTCGTCAACCTTCATGGAAATACCGTAATCCCTCTCGTAGCCGCCGATCACGGTTGAATATTCGAGCCTATTTCTGGAAAGGTCGAACTTCATGAGAAAGACATCGAAAGCATATCCGACAGGTGAATTCGGTTTCTGGTATGCCCCTGGTGTAACGTAGAATTCAGATGACCCCGTGAACCCGGTCACGTACAATCTGTTCCTGCTGCCGATCTCGATATCATATCCCCTGTCCTCCGAGCTGCCTCCTATGAATGTGGAATATAACATATTCGTCATCGTCGGGTCAAGGACCATGAGAAATCCGTCCGATCCGCCCATATGCTGGGTCACGTTCGCATCCACCGTCGTTGGATAATCTGTGGAGTCCGTCTGTCCAGTGACGATAATATTCCCCTGAGTATCGATGTTCAGTCCGTAACCCTCATCCCGGCCCTCTCCTCCTATATAGGTGGATCTGACCAGATCGGAGAGGTTGGAGCTTAAACAGGAAACGAATGCATCATGATGGCCGCCGGGAGACTCTGGTTGCAGGACCCCGGATGTCGTTGGCAGGTTCTTCGACCAGCTGTACCCTGTAATATACGGTCTGTCCATATCATCCAGCATCATGGCGAAGCCCAGATCCAGACTGGATCCCCCGAAGAAGGTCGAAGCGAGCAGCTTGGTCCCGTCAGAGCTGAGTTTGCTCAAGGTTATCCTGTCACTTCCGTAGGGGTTGGTATCGTAAGCTCCCGGGGTTACCGGGAAGTCCTCTCCGCCTCCGCTTCCCAGAACGAATATGTCGTCGTTGCTGTCGATCTCGATGTATCCATAGGTCTCGGAATATCCCCCCCCCAGGAAGGTGGTGAAGATAAGGTTCTTGCCGGACGGGTCGAACTTCATCACGAACAGGTCGTAACCACCGTTGTATGTGGTATCGAACGTTCCGACCCCGGCATGGAAATCCTCTGATGCCGTGTCACCCGATACGAGAACATTCTCCGATGAATCCAGTTCGCAGTCGTAGCAGTGGTCGTATCTCTGACCGCCGATGAATGTTGCATATACCAGAGGATCGATGACAACCGTCCTTGATTCCTGGTATCCCTCGAGGCGGAGGCCGATCGTATTCGTTGACCTCATCTCGAAACTGGATACGATCTCCTCACCGTTGTCCATGTAGAAGGTCCTGAGAGCGCCGTCAGTCAGGAGGATCTCACCATCGACCTCGAATCCCACCTCACGCTCTCCGATCACAGGGACGATATTCCTGTCGACCCTCAGGGAGATCATGTCAGGGTCAGCTCCGGGATGCAGAATGATGTCGTATTTCGGTCCATCGGTACCGAAGTAGAACTCGATATCGATGGAATCCCAAAGGCCGGAATATCTCACTCTCTCGAAATGTCCAGCTCTCGAAACCCATCCATCCGGGTCACTGCCGTAGAAATAGTTCGAGTAGGAATCCATCCTGCAGCAACCTGTGGGAATTGGACGATCGGAACCTGCGTATTGTACTTTTATCTCTGCAACAGAAAAGGGGTCCGGAGATGGGCCAAGAGGATATCTAAAAGTCCCCGCCAGCCCCTCATCTTCCTCTCCTGTCATCCTGATGAGGCGGTATGAGACGAATCCGTCTCCCAGCACAATGCTTCCGAACCCCGTTCTTGCCATGTAATAGACATCTTGCCCCCATTGACCTCTGTTCTCGATGAAGAAATCCCTGCCGGGAGAGTCTAGGATAAGATCCTCCTCCTGTCCATTTTCATGGCTGTTGGCTCCAATGGCCTGGACAATGTCCTGCGGGCCTTCAGGCTCTGGCGATATCGAGAATATTGAAAATAGCATGACAATACCAAGAAGGAACGTCGTCGAAGCTCTCATTTCTATCCGCATCCCTATCCTCTGAAAGGAATGAGGAGGTCATTTAATACATTTGGGGGTGTTCTGTCTCCTTGACATGATCCCATTCAGCATATCCTTGGGACCGGATCTCCGTAGGGCGGGTCCATGATCCTATTCCCTCCGATCTCGGTCTCGAGGATGACGTTCCTTCCCGTTGCACCCACGTGACCGATAATGGCCGCATCCTTACCTGTCCTGGTCCTTCTCACGGCCTCCAGTATCTCCTCCTCGCTGCCGGGAGCAACAGCAAGGATGACCTTGCCCTCGTTCCCTATCTCGTAAGGGTCCAATCCAAGCATATCACAGGCACTTGCCACTGCAGGCTTGACCGGAATATCTGGTCCCGATACATGGATGGAGTGTCCGCTCTTTCCGCACCATTCGTTGAGTCCGTTCGAGAGACCTCCGCGGGTAAGGTCCTTCGCGGCGATGACCCCTCCGATGCGAAGGGCGGCCTCGATGACCTCACCAAGTGGAGCGAGGTCTGATACGAGTTCGGTGTCGAAACCGTATCCTTCCCTGAAGGAAAGCAGTGATATGCCGTGGTCCCCGATCGACCCGGAGAGGATTATCACATCACCCTTGCGCACCCCGTCATCCCTCAGCCATGGGGATACTGGAGCTTTTTCCCCTGATCCGGAACGTAAAAAGGAGGCCCTCTTGCAGTTCTCGTCAAGGAGTGGATGCTTGATGCCGATACCGGCAGTGGAGATGATCATTCCCTTGACCCCTCCCCGTTCGACCACCTTCGTGTCCCCTGTTGCGATGATCACACCCGCAGATCTCGAGGCCGAGCCAATGGACGAGGATATCCTGCGAAGGAGCGAGCGGTCAAGTCCTTCCTCGATGACCATGGACAGGGCAAGGGCTCGTGGCCTCGCTCCGACCACCCACAGGTCGTTCACAGTACCGTATACGGATAGGGAGCCGATGTCCCCCCCGGGGAATTCCAAAGGCCATACTGTATGTCCGTCGATGGTGATCGCCACATCGTCCACGGCAGCCGAATCGTCCAGAAGCCCCGGGGAAAGACCTGCGGGATCATCATCGATATCAGCCTCTCTCAACAGCGGTATGACGAGCTCTCCGAGCATCTTCTGCATGAGCTCACCACCCGCACCTTCCCCCAGTGAGATCTTCCTGTCATCGTCCATCGAAGACGCCTCGGAAAGACCATGTAGAACTGCCTAATCACCTTTGCGGTAGGTCCTGGACCTGAAGGTATAGAGCAGGTATGAACCGACACCGATCAGGGCAAGGACGGATAATACAACGATCGCCAGTACGGTCCCCTTTTCGGGGGAAGACGCATCGTTTCCGGACAGGATCCGATAATTATCGGAGATCTCCATCTGGCCAGCGTAGGTATCGTTCAGGGTGGCCGCCTCTATCTCGAGCTCGACTTGGACATTCTCTTCCAGCTTCAGCCCGGGCATTATCTCAAGGATGATCCTGCCGCTTGACCTCGGTCCGATCATGACATTCCTCTCTCCCGGAAGAGGTACTTCCTCTACCTTTCCCTGTATGTTGAACTTAAGTACGAGAGGGGAATCGTTCTCTATGATTATCTCCAGGAACGGGGCTTCGGGATCTATACTGCGCTCCGGGTCGGAAAAAGAAGCCCTCCATGGTGTGTCCCCCCATCCCCACAGGGATACCATCACGATGATGGAGTCCTCTGCGGAGTTACCAGCTCTGTCCTCAACTTTCAATGTGATCCTGTGCCTGCCCGGACTGAGCTCCCTGACAGCTCTCATTATCGACTGTGTATTCGTGTTCAGAAGGCCGTCCCTGTCCGAGGTCCAAGTGACGTTCATGATATCCCCGTTGGCAGCGTCGGGATCGTATCCGGAAGCTTCGAGCGTCACGGGGTTTCCAGGAAGCAGTATGCTCCCATTGGTCGGGTTGATAATGCGAACATCTCTTGGAGGGTCCTCCACGGGTTCGATCAGGACGCCTATCAGGAACAATGCGTAGCTTTCACCATCCGAAACCTGGACCTGTACGTATCCTTCTCCAGCCTGATCAGGTTCCGGGACAAGCCACAATATTCCGTCCGCGATCGTGGCCTTGAAGGGAAAATATTCCGCCACTTTGAAGCTCAATGTGTCACCGTCCGGGTCGGAGAACCCATCCAGTATCCCGCTCTGGTAAGGGCCATTGTCCTCCATCAAGTAGATGATCAGCTCGGAGCCTGCGAATATGGGCCTCTGGTTGTGATGGGCCGTGGTGTTCCGAACAGGGTAGGAAAGGTCCGAGACCGGACCGTCATCGTCAACGGATGCCATCACGTACTCGTAGGTGGTATTGTCCGAAAGACCCTCATCCTCGTAATACAGTACAGATTTGGAGAGCCTCGTAACTTCCATGAACCCATCCGAACCCAGTTCACGGCGGTAAAGGATGTACTCCGAGATATCCTGCATCAAGGGCGGGCTCCACTCGATCACGATGGTCTCATTGTCCTTTGTTCTGGCCACAATATCCCTGGGTGGTGGCGGGGGAACGGTGTCCCTCGGGGTCTCCTTTTTAGAGATCGAGCTTTCCGAGGTGAGCCCGGAATGGTCTTTGGTGATCATATGAATGGAATACTCCTTCCCGTTGATGAGGTTCGTGATGACCGTACTTGATTCTGGATAATAGACCGCCACAGGGTTGTAATCGGTAAATCCCAGGGTATAGTAGATCAATGCCCTGAAGATGTCCTCACCTTCCCATTCCCAGGAGACCTTTATGGCTCTCCCCTCGGGGACAGGCTCCAGCCAGATGACCTTAGGGGGAAGTGGACGCTGGTCCACATGGACATAGCAGGATGTACTCCATCCTCTCGACCCAGTATCGTTGAAGCTTCTGACCCTGAAGAAGAGGGTCGTGTTCTCATTGCCGAACACCGATAATGCGGTATCGGCCGATGACCATGAGACCAGTCTGGTGGAGAAATCCGGCGAGGTTGACCTCTGTACGATGTAGCGTTTACCCTCTCCCATCCAGCTGAGGTCCACCCGGTCGGAGCCGGTCTCGTATCTTATCTGCAGGTCAGGTATTTCGGGCATTTCCCAGTATCTGTCCTGGAGCAGAGGATAAGGGTCCCTTGCAAGGAAGGGCAGGTCGGTATCTCCTATGCCGTCTCCTGCGGTCCTGCCGTTCGACCCGTTGTCCTTTCC
>JBLIRF010000029.1:0-6204 GCA_049472175.1 Thermoplasmatota archaeon | reverse complement strand
GTTCCTGCGATCATAGAGGTCCTTCGTCTTCGAATCGATGGTGGTTAGAACAGCTTCGAGAGCCTTTACCTCCTTGCCGAACCTCCCTTCCTTCTCCCTTGCCGAGGCCATCTCTTCTTCTGCCTTTTTCACAGCCTTGCCAATATCCAAGATCCTTTGCTCAAGCTCCTTTCTACGATCCTGGAAAAGTGAAAGCTGCGCCCGGGCGGAATCCCTTGTCTCCACAAGTGAGGTGCGCTTGTTCAGGAGGGAATCCTTACCTTCCCGCAACGTTCTGAGCCGGTCCCTCACCGCTTTCGGTGTTGCGAGCTCCACTTTTTCCTGTAGGCGGTCCCGCTCCTTCGTCAGGTCTTTCACCCTGGACCCCAGTTCTCTGATCTTCTCCTCGAATTCAGTTGCGGCTTTTTCCAGCTTCACGATCTCCCCTTTCAGGGTACCGATCTCCTCCTTCTTGATGCCGAGCTGCTCGTTCGAAGATCTCTGGGTCTCTCCTATCTTCTTCTTCTTCTCTTCGATATCGGACCGTTCGGTGGTTATCTTGCGGATCTTCGCCTCAAGTTCGGACACCCTGTCCCTTGCCTCGTTGAGCGATGCGGTCACCGCATCTGACTCCGCCATCTTCTCCTTGAGCTGGGATGACACTGTCTCCATTTCAGAAGCGGAACGCTTCCCGAACCCCGAAGAGCCTTTCTTCTGGTTCAGACTTCCTCCCGTTATATCGCCGCCTGCCCCCGCGATCTCCCCCGATAGAGTGACGATCCGCACGCCACCCATCAACCTCCTGAGAGTGCCGAGATCGTCAACTACCACCGTGTCACCGAAAGCCCAAGTGAATGCATTTCGGTATTCTTCCGAGAATTCCATCAGGTCAACTGCCAGGCCTATAACATGGGGGTCATCCCGGATCATCAGGGCCTTGGCCCCCGGTCTCCTGACGGTCATCTTGTTCAACGGGAGGAAGGTTGCCCTGCCAAGCTTCTTCTTCTTCAGACGCTCGATGCACCTTGCGGCAACCTCATCATCCTCAACGATTACTGAAGTTATTCTACCGCCAGCGGCAACCTCCATGGCCAAAGTATATTCCTCGGGGACGTTGCCGAGTTCGCCGATGGTCCCGTGTATACCCCGTATCTCTCCCTTGTCCCTGGCCGTCAGCAGATCATCGACCGCGAGGGAGAGACCCTTGTTGATCTTCTCCGAGGTCTCGAGCTCCACTTTGAGCTGGGTGTAGATCCGGTTCAACGAGGTGATCTCCTGCTCCAAGGACCTCATCCTTCCTCCGAGTACTTTCTCCTCGGACCTTGCGGACATGTAATCCTTCTGAAGCTTCTCGAGGTTCCGGTCAGACGACCTCTCCTCGATCAGTTTTAACTCTTTTTTCTGTTCGGAGACCTCGTACTCGAGGGTATGTACCATCTGCTCCGTATCCGCATATACCGTCCTCTTCACGTCAAGGAAATGTCTTGTGCGGTCCGAATCCAAGGTGACACTCGAAAGTTCATCGCGTGTGGCCTCCAGCTGTTTAGATGTCTTTCCGAGCTCCCTCCTGAGGTCCAAGAGGTCCTGGTCCGTCTGCTCCTGCTCCTGTTCAAGATCGGTTATCTTCTTCTGCTCCCTATCTATCTTCTCGTTGATCTTTCCGATCCCGTCCTCCGAGGATGATATCTCTCTCTCCAGTCCACCAAGCTTCTTGGACACATCCTTCTTCTCCTGCTCCCTGATGACCACTTCGGACCTGAGTTCGGATATCGTGTCCTCTGCCGTCATGATCACATCACGGGCTCTCATCAGCTCGAGTTTGGCCTCGTCCATCTTGGCCTTGAGCTTCCTGCCCTCCTCCCCGGTTATATCGTCGATCTCTGCCTCCACGATCTTAATCTCCCTGTCAAGCCGGGTCCTCTCCGACTCCAGCTTCTCAACCTCTCCCCGGAGCTCGATCTTGCGCTTCTCAGCATTATCGATGGCCTGGTGATATGTCTCCATCTCACCTCTCACCGCTGTCTCCTGTACATGATATAAGAGCGCTTTCGTCTGGTTTATCTGCTCCTGCGCTGCTCGGTACTTTTCCGCTTCATCCTTCTCCTTCTTGAGCTCCCTGAGCCGGGCCTTGATCTGTTCCAGCAGCCACTGGATCTTCTCCATGTTCGCCTCGGTCTTCGCCTTCTTTGCCTGGGCAGCATCTATTTCATCATCATACTTCCTTATCCCTGCAATATCTTCTATCTCCTCCCGGATCTTCGCCGGGGTCTTGTTGATGAATTCTGCTATGTGACCCTGAAGCACGATGTTGTATCCCTCTGCGGAGAGGTGGGCGTGCATGAGTATGGATTCGAACTGGTTCTGGGAGGAGACCCTGCCGTTCACATAAAAATACGAGAGGGTGCTGTTCGGGTCGGAAGCGGACCTTCTGATCACCCTCTTCAATGCGACCTGGTCCGAGTCTATGGGGATCAATCTGTCGCTGTTATCGAACACGAGCGTGACCTTGCATTCATTGGCAGGCTTCAACTTGTCGTTGCCGTGGAATATCAGGTCCTCGAGCCTTTTGGCCCTTACCATCTTTGAACTTCTCGGCCCGAGAACGAAGAGGACCGCATCCGCGATATTGGATTTTCCGGATCCGTTGGGGCCTGTTATCCCTGTGAAACCTTCATAAACGGGTACCACTACCTTCTTTCTGAAGGTCTTGAAGTTCTCCATGTGGATCTCTTTTAGATGCATGGTCACACCTGGGCGAGGGCACCATAAATGATCATATTTATGTCCCGATCGATCGCAGAGCGGATTCCCATCCCGCCTTGTTATTAGGTATAAGTTGGTTTTTAGATAAATAAATAACTATTTTTCCCATGCCATTTAGCGGGATGGGTTCTCAAGGACGTGTGTGGTCCGATGAAAACCATTAAAATGATACATGGCCCTAATCCGTCCATGATAGGCAGGGATCGGCCTTTGTCCCAGGCACTGATAGCGGTATCCTTGATCATCCTGTCCATCGGACCGGCAGTTGCGAACGAGGACCCCGGTTCATCGGAATTCTCATATTGTTCACGGTTATCCTTCGAGCTGGAACGTATCCTTCACACTGACCGGGAAAGAGTATCACTGATAGTCCAGTTCAGAGATGGACCAACCGATAAGGACCGGGAGTTCTTGGAAGACATCGGTTTCTCTGTGAGGAGGACCTTTAAAGTGATCCCGGCCATATCGGTGGACGGGCACATCTCCCTCATCGAAAGACTCCTTGACAACGAAAGGATAACCTACATCGAGAACAACGATCCGGTGGTCCTTGACATGGAGATGAGCACACATGTCATCAATGCTACCCAGGTATGGGCAAGCCTCCTGGATGGTCACGGAGGTCTGAAGGGTGCGATAGACGGGGAAGGGGTGACCGTTTGCGTTGTCGATACCGGTATCGATGCGGGTCATCCCGACCTTGATTACGGAACCAAGACCATCCGGAACCTCTTCGACGCAGGGAACGGTCTATGGATGGAAGCCGAGAACACGGACACCAACTACGGGCACGGGACACATGTGGCCGGTACGGTCGCGGGGAACGGAGATGCATCGGCAGGCGCAAGAAGAGGGGTCGCCCCGGGGGCGAACCTCATCGGTGTGACAGTGTCCTTACCCGAGGAAGGGACCACCCCCACCGAAGATGGATATATCCAGGGCCTTGAATGGGTCTACGAGAATTCGAGACCCGGTGCAAATCCGGATAATATACGGGTGGTAACGAATTCCTGGCATTCGACGGTCTCCGAGTATGACCCCAATACGGTCTTGACCCAGGTGATCGAGAAGATCACCTTCGAGAACAATGTGATATCGACATGGTCCGCAGGGAACGATGGACGGGACGACCCCGAGGGGAACGAGCTAACAACGTCGGGACAGGGAAACACTCCCATCGCCGTAATGGTCGCTGCCTACGAGAGGGACGGTTCCGCAGTCACGGATTTCTCATCCAGGGGGAAGGTGGGTGACAACCACACATACCCCGACATAGGCGCTCCAGGAAGGTCCATATGGTCCACTTCCGCCAGAAGGACCGTGATCAGCATGGGCACCTACACCGGGGGTAATACCAACCCGTACTATCTCGCCATCTCGGGGACCTCCATGTCCACACCGCACATAGCTGGACTCGTTTCACTTCTATGGCAGGCAGCACCCTCAATGAAGGTTTCAGACCTTCATGAGGACTACTCGGGCCCCGATCCAGAGGCCTGGTATTCCGATCCGAGGACGAGGATCCATGAGGCTGAATGGATACTGGAAGCCTCTGCCAGATTCCTTCCGCCCGATCCTGAACATGGAAATCTGGCGGGGGACACGAACTCAACTGGCTGGGGCGGAAGATCCGTGGACTACGTTCAGGGTTACGGTATCGTGGATGCGAAACGTGCTGTAGGGATCGCATTGACCCTGGAGCGCCTCAGGGATATGTGCGAATACCCATCGACAATTACTGTCTGGGATGCCATCCGGGCTTTTGACCATCAGGGTGTGTCGGGAACCATGACGGTCCCATCCTCCACCGCTGAGGTTTCATGGTCGGGGGAGTTCTCACGATACAACGATCAGGACATGAATCCCCTCTCGCTTGTGAACCAGACAAAATACATAGAGGTCCCCGAGGGTGCTCAGAGCGCTACAGTTACGATGACCTATGCAGGACTGGACCTGACCAATTTCCAGGCAGGGGACCTATCGTTCACGATCGACACGAACGGGGACGGCAACGAGGATGTCCAGTCGTCCCTTTCCTTCAACGATGAGGGTTTGGATATCGAGGAAGTCCCGGTCTCGGGAGATAATACATGGACGTTCGGGATAGTGGGAAGAGGTTTGAAACTTCCCAGACCTTTCCAGGGTATCAATTACGTCGAGTTCAGGATGGAATACGATATCACCGTGGTATTCAGGATGTCCCCGAACGGGACATACAGTCCGAGGCCTCTCAATGCAGTGTATGCACCAATTCGACCAGGGTTGGAAACGGAGGAAGGAGCAGATATTGAGGTCATGGCCTACCATCTCAGGGAGCTGGAGCTTCCAGGAGAAGAGGAGGAGCATGAAGAGAGTGAGGAGGGATTCCCCTGGGCAGTGCTCGCACTGATACTGATAGCCATGGCCACTGCCGTCATATCACTCTTGTACATACGAAGAAAACGCAACAGGTAATATTACTCTTTTGAGAAAATTATATCCCTGTTCAATTCCAATCATGTACGATCAGGGGGCTTTCAATGAGGAATGATGAAATGGAAAAGAGCATCCGTAAAAGGGTCAGGAACATCAGGGACTTCTATACTCACGCTGTTGTGTATCTGGTAGTAAATATTCTTCTGGTTGTGATATGGTATTTTACCGGTTCGGGATTCCCATGGTTCATTTTCCCCCTCTGTGGGTGGGGAATTGGCCTTTTCTTCCACTGGTACAGCGTTTTCGTCGAGGAGGGTATTCTTGGAAAGAAATGGGAGGACCGAAAAGTGGAGGAGTTGATGAAGAAGGAGAAGACCAAGAGAAGGAAATGAACCCAAAGGGAAAAAGGCAATATATGATCACTATTTAGGCATCCGCATGCCGGACGGTGAAATGCCTATTGACGATATAGAGTTCGTCCACACCCATGAATGGACTGCCGAAGAGGTCGTCGAACTTTACCGGGCGGGCGGATGGTGGAAGGATTGCTACAGAATAGAAGGTATTGCATCTCTCCTTTCGGGCAGTTTCGATCTTGTTATCGCCTATCAAAAAAATGATAAAAGGGCTGTAGGTATGGGCCGGATGATATCCGATGGCGTCAGCGATGGATACATTCAGGACCTTGTGGTACTCCCTCACCTCAGGGGCAAGGGCATTGGCCAAAGGATATTAGAGGAGCTCGTCAGCACAGCAAGGAAGAAGGGCCTTGTCTGGATAGGACTGATAGCGGAGGAGGGAAGAACCGGTTTCTACCGGGAGCGGGGCTTCAAGGTCTTCAACGGCACCCCCATGATATACGACCCAGATGGGGAGGACTGAGTTTGGAACTGTCCGATCTCCGGGAATTGACCCTCGAGGATGCTTCGACATTCAGAGAGCACTACCGCAGATATCCCGCGGAGCACTCCGATTACCTGCATGGAACGATGTATACCTGGCGGGACTACATGTCGTACTCTTTCATGCAAACAGGAGAGCATCTTC
>JBLIRF010000028.1:0-6661 GCA_049472175.1 Thermoplasmatota archaeon | reverse complement strand
TCGAGGAGGTCATCCAACTCTCAAAGAGCGAGGGATTGGACCCGGTCATCTCGATGATCGGGACGGAGACCGCAAAATGGATGAGGAAGGAGTTCCCCAACCTAAAATACGAACCCCACAGGGACTATTTTGAATATGTCTACCTCTCCAGGGACCTGGCTGATCTCCCAGGAAAGGACCATCTGAAGGTACGCAACTATCTCAACAAGTTCAGGAAGAACAACGACCATACAATCGAGGAGATATCTAGGGACAACGTCCATGAGGTCAAGGAGTTCCTTTTCGAGTGGTGCGAGCGCAAGGGATGCAGGGATGACCCTTTGCTGCTCCATGAAAGACAGGCGAACTTCCATGCCCTGGAGGATATGTTCCCTCTTGGCTTTGGAGGGCTGATCATCAGGGTGAACGGAGAGGTCGAAGCCTTCTCCATCTTCGAGGAGATGTTAAAGGATATGGCAGTTGTCCATCATGAAAAGGCAAACCCAGATATAACCGGGATCTACCAGGCCATAAACAACGAGACCGCAAGACATCTCTTTGATCGGTATCGGTTCATAAACCGGGAAGCCGATATGGGCGTCGAGGGGCTCAGGCAGGCCAAGCAGAGGTACAAGCCCCACCACTTCATAGAGATCTACCATGCTCGTTAACTGTAGAGCTCACTCCTCGAAGTAGACATCCTTCTTCGACCTTGACAGTAGGAAGAAAACGATGGCGGTCGAAAGGAACAATAAGATGAGCAACGATGGTACGAGATAGAAGGTCAATGGAACCTTCCCGTTGCTGTCATTATCGACCGGTCCTCCGTCCGGTACTTCAACACGAATGCAGTTGAATCCCTTGATCAAGATCACGGACCTGCCTTCCTCGTCCTCCACGACAAGCTTCAATTCATGGTAGCCTCTCGACATCGAGATCGTAACCATCGGACCACTCCCGAACGATACATTATCAAAGGTCCAGCTGTAGACCAGTGCACCTCCGTCCGGATCATAGGAGGGGGAAGCGTCGAAGACCTGTGTCTCGTTCTCGATAACGGTTATCAGATCCTGTTCCTGGATCGGTGTACCGTTCATTAGTAATGAAAGGACCGGCGGTCTGTTCGTGACAATAATGGTTATCGAAGCTGAGGTGGACAGGTTTCCGTCGGAGACGCACAGAGAGATCGAATGGATGCCCTCATGGAGGTACATTGCAAAGCTCCAGTCCGTGGAAACGCTGACCCCATTGACACTCCAGAGGAAGGAGACAGGGTGACCTTCGGGGTCGTAGCTTCCGTTGGAAACGAACACTATGAGTTCACGGACATGGAAGCTGTCGCCGTCGCCAGGGCTGCTAATGACTGCCACCGGGGGCTCGTTGACGGGATTGGGTCTGGGATTGATGTACACCACAACATAAGCAGATGATGAAAGATCGCCATCCGTAACCCTGAGCGTCAGTAGATGCTTCCCGAGGGAGAGAATTACCCGGTCCTCTTTATGATCTGACAGCTCACCGTCCTGATCGCTCGTCCAGAGGAATGATAGTTCGTCCCCTTCCAGGTCGTATGTTCCGTTGGCGGAGACCTCGACGAACTCGCCCTCGTAGTAACTGGAGTGGTTGGTGGGGGACCGGATGTGAGGGATCGGTCTCGTGTTCGATACGATGACCGAGATGTTGATCCGATCGAAGGACTCCAGGCCTTCGGGGTCGGTCACCTTCAGTCTTATAGAATGGTCGCCCACTATGAACTTCCGACCGAAGGACGGCTGGTCGGACAGGAACGTGCCAGTCGAAGGTATGCTCCACTCGTAAATGAGCTCATCACCGTCAGGATCGAGCGTTCCATCGGACCTGAAAAGGACTTCCGTTCCAGCAGTGACAACAAGCCCCTCTTCGGGGTCTGATATCACCGCTTTCGGTGGCCTGTTCGGACGGACGACCTCAAAGATCACGATGTCGGATGAGATCATCACCGTATCCTTCCAGACAGAGAAAGTGACTGAATAGATACCGACATCTGGTGCCCAGTAGAAATCGGCCTGCTGGCTGAGTGGGTCCGATGAACCGTTCCGGAACCACAGGTACTGGACCTCCCCAAGATAGGGAGGATAAGGGTCCAGTTCGCCACTGAAGTGCAGTTCCTGTCCGAACGGATAGGTGCCGGGACCTGGGGATAGTATTGCAGCCTCGGGTGTGACCTTGGAACGGCTGATCGAGAGTGAGACCTCGGCGAAGGTCCTGGTCAGTGGTGATGAGAGGCCAGGTATGATCACATGCCAGTCCCGATCATCGGGGAGAATGATACTCCCTGGCCTTGATTTTGTTATGTTCAGGATGGCTGCAGGGAAGAACTCCGAACCGTTCCCGTAGAGCGATCGATTCTCATCATCCACGAAGTACAACCTCAGCACCGATCGGTCCGGGTAGCCTGTCCATGTCCACTTCCCGTAGCTCATCGGATCGGTGAAGGACCTTGTTCGCTGTTCAATTTCAAGAAGCGTCGCATTGAACCTGACACCTATCTCGCTTTCCGTCATCTTCGTGAGATTTGCCGGAAGAGGCATGGTCGTGTTCAGGGTAACGTTGAACCGGTAATGCAATCCGGGAACAGCATCGGGGACCGCGAGAGGAATGGGATCCATGTCAGCTGTGTTCTTCCCGATTGGAGAAAGTACCTGGACATAGTAGGAAAAGCCGGATCCGACCTCGAATCCCGCTTCTCCGCGGACATCGGTATGATTTCCTATAAGCCCGTATCCGTAATCATAGTTTGATGCGGCATAGGAGTACAATCTGACGGAGGCGCCGTCCACGGGTTGTCCATTTGCATCAGTTATCCTCACAGTAATGTTGGCTGTCTGTGTATGCAGATATGCGGAGTTGAACTGAGTGGAATCGGGGTTCATCGCTGTATTAACGTTCACGCTGCCGGGGCCCCCTTCGGCATATGTATCGTCTATGACCCCGTCATAAGCCCTCCAAACATGCCACCCGCGGTCGAAGAACATGTTCCATCCATGCATGGCATCGAAATTGATCACTGTCACTGCCGGTATGAGCGCGGTCTTGGCGGCTGCGGTGAGCAGGTAGGAGTTCTCGCCGCACACGCCTAAGTGTTCTCCGTAGGCAAGGACCGGCTGGCTCGACCTTCTGTCCGGTTCGGGCATCCCGAAGATCATCGAGGACATCTGCCACTTCGTGACGGCTCCAACAGCACCGTTGTTTTCGAGGTCGTTCCTGGTCCCGTTCCATAGAGTTGTCTGGTTGACAAGGGACTCACGAAGAACAGGATAGCCGGGGTCGGATTCATAATAGAGGAAGGTCCTCCAGAACCAGCCGTCGTCAGGGTAAGTGTACCTCCTCGTTGTCCTGTTCATGTAATTGGGCTGCTCCAGGCTGTTCCGGGGCATCACGAGGTATTCATAGTAGATATTGTCAGGAAGGGTCACTGTACCATTGGGAATGTTATATGTGATAGTGGTCCTCAACCCTTCGGAGGTGTTGAGGTCGGTTATGGACGCGTAAGGTACATCTTCTGCGACCTTGTAGATCATCTCCACATTCTCAACGAGAAGCTCTGGCCAAACCCAGATGGAGCTCAGGACCACCGTAGGAAGATGGGCGATGGTGAAGGCTATCTCGTCGCGGTACCTCCAGTCGACCGAATCGTTCAAAAGCAGGTTAGCAAGTCTGTTCCCGTGGAAAGAGGAGAATTCGGAGAACTTCCAGCTCAGGGTGTCGTTGAGCCACTGGGGTGCTCTATCTATCGCTGCCCTCACCGTTTCATTGTGATCGAAATAGGGATCGTAAGGAGCGGAGCCCTCCAGTGTTTCGTTCATGTTATCAAAGAATACAATAAGATCTGTGGATGAGTTGATGTGGGAAGACCAGGTGCCGTTGGTGAGCGCTACCCAATCGATCTTTCCTCTTGTCGAAAGTGGAGGGGGCAGCCCGTCTGCCGATCCAGTGACCGGACTGGAACCGGAAAGAGGAAGCGGTAATAAAGCGGTGACCAATAGCATGCAAAATAGAAACGGTATCCATTTCTCTCTCATCCGCGGCCTCCCGGACCTATCATTACCTTCCATTATGGGTCGGTTTATATATTTCCTTGGTGGGTGTTTCCTTACTTTTTTGGTTTTTTGGTCCGGGATCGCCATCCCTTTCCGTATCCTATAAGAGCCTAAATTAATCCTTATCCGGAAACAATCTGTTTCTCAGTAGGGCCCACACAACGACTATGATGATGATCAACAGTATCGATATTACAGGGAGATACTGCGAGGGGGTCCTGATGAAGCCGACAAACGAGCTTTTCGTAAGAAAGGGCATTTCGTAGACCGTCTCGTTATCGCTGCCCTTAACATCGCTCCACGCCCTGATCCTAACGTGGTTAATACCACCGGAGCCCGTCCTCTGCCGGAGCCGGATACGGAACTCCGCTTCGGAGCCGTATTCCAATTCCAGAAACTCACGGTCCAGTTCCGCATTCATGTTCTTCGACATGGACCCGATCTCCAGATGCACCGTGTCGTTACCGTTCCCAAGGTTCTGCAAATAGAGGTTGGCTTCCCTCCACTTCCCAACAGGTGTTCTCTGTGTGATCACCTCTCTGTTTATCTGAAGTCGGGAATATTGGTCTATTATTATCCGGCAAGGTCTAACGGTCTCCACAAAATGCTTCCATCCATCTGGAGGATATTCGTAACATATTCGGATGGTAACTATAAACGCATTATTCGCTTTCAGACCATCGACCATTCCTCCAGATACGGGGACTTGGACAGAGATCAGGAACTTCCTGATCTCCATGTCATTTGTGAATAACAGTCCCGGAGGATCGGAACAGGGAAATCCGGATGCTTCCATATCCAGGGACACTATCGTATACACCGTGTTATTGACCTCAGAGGGTAGGATACAGTGGCATGTTCCAGTGAACATCACTATACCATTATCCCCTGGAGCCACATCCGCATGAACCTCCTCCTGGTCCATCTCGATCCATATGGTCGGAGGGGGCAGATCTGAGGATTCATCCTCCGACTCCTCCGCTTGGGACAATGAAGAGAGGATAAGGAACACTAGAACCAGAAGGATAAGAAATGAGGAGACCCGTGACCTTTGACAACAATAAATGAGCTGCATTCTCTCACCAGTATTATTTTTCTATTCCAATATTTCAACCCAGTTGATCTGTATCATGTTACCTTTTTCTTTCTCCTCTTCCTGACCAATACCACAGAGATCGCGGTCCCTGCTGCCACGATGAGTATCAGAGGGATTATGAAGTAAGGGGTGGAGAAGACCGATCTTACGGAGATAGTTGTCTCGATGACGACCATCTGCTGGTCCTCCACTTTTGTACTGTTGAACTGGCCTCTTGCCGATACGGTGATCGAATGTGTCTGTGGAGCGCCGTTCGATTGTCTGAACTTCAAGATAACCTCAATAGACTCCTTCTCCGACACGACAATGCTCTCATCCATGAAGTAGGTGTTCACCCCATCGGGAACATCCACCACACTTAGTGTAATATCATCATCCGCATTGCCAGCATTTGTCAATGTCATTATGATATCGCACCATTCCCCAACGAGTACCCTGTTGTTTCGAGATACTGATGATATCTGAGGTCTGCTGTAGGCCAATATATCGATCATTGCAGTTTCCGCCGGAAGGACTCCCCCCGTCATGCCCGGTGAATACTGCCATCTCCCGGACACCGAAAGGAGACCATCTGTGCTACTAGATATCTCTATCGGGACCTGGACCGAAAGGTCGTAATCCTCCTCCACATGATTCCGGGAAAAGGTCATCGATGGCGGGTTCGAGCACGGCCACCCCCCTGCATCAGCCATCAACTGAACGATGCAGTACTGTCCCGGAGGGGTCGAGGGAGGAATTTCACAGTAGACAGTTCCTGTGAATCGAGCGATCCCATCAGATCCAGGCTCCACCGAAACCTCCACTTGCTCCTGGTCGATGATGATCCGTATCTCTGGGGACCCGGCAAGAGATCTCTCTTTATCGATCCCGGAAACATTCGCCAGGGAGAGAAAGACAGAGAGGAATATCATGATAGCGGGGACAGTAAAACGGAGAGACATCATATTCCCATCTTCGAAAAGCGTATGGGAAATAGGACGATTTATCTTTTACCCGGGAAGTCCAATTTTCTGGGTGCCCTCTCACCCTTTTTATCATCCTTGATCCCTTCAGAGATATCCTTCTCCCTGCCGAAATGTTCGAAGAGGAACATTCCAATGGATACCGCAGCAATGATCGCGATGATCACGATAAGCCTGATGAAGTTCCTCTCGTAGAAGAAAGTGCGCCACGTGGGCTCGGTGTAGAAGAGCAAGGGCAGATCCCATTCTGTGTTCTCCGGGTCCTCATCAATCGATGTTTTCACATGAATGGTGTTGCCTCTTGACATACTGGGCTCCTGCCTTACCCTAAACGACAAGGTTCGGGTCTCACCTTTAAGGAATCTCGTGGTTCTATTATCGAATACAATCTTCAGATGATCACTGTCATCTTCGATCTCGAATGTGATATTGACATCCCCGTTCGACCTGTTGGTGACATTGAACCGATATTCCACCCATTCACCCACCTCCGCATACTGCTTCGGATGGTTCGATCCTATGTACAGATCGTAGAAAGGCTGCAC
>JBLIRF010000027.1:0-13128 GCA_049472175.1 Thermoplasmatota archaeon | reverse complement strand
GCTACTCTTGATTTGGCCCCCTCCAGTATTGCGAGGTTCAAGGGGTTCGATGGAGTGTTACCCGTATCGAGCTTCGAGGAAGCCCTCTGGGCCGCGCCGATCGCGAATTTGAAGAACCTGGTCATGGTCGAAGGAGGGCCGACCTATGGATCCCAGGAAGAGGCATGGCAGGAGCTCTATCAGCTGGGCGTCCCTTTCGACTACGTGATGGTCGTGAACCCGCTTGACACCACCACCGAGATGCTCCATGCCTCGGCAGGATACGATAGCTTCGATGATCAGTTCCACATCCCCGCCCTTTCGGCCGTGGCAGGTGAGGTTGCAGCCTACAGGAGTGCATACGTGCTGACCGCCTACGAACCTTCTCAGGAGGATATCGGCTACATGGACCATGATCTGAACCAGAGGGCGATCGGTTATTACCTGGAACTTAAAAAGGCTGTTGAGGAATACGGAATTCCGAGATATGTGACCCTTGTGGGTTCGGCCTCTGCCGTTCCGCAGTTCCAGCTGCCCGACGAGACAGATACGAACCCGGATAATGTAGAAGGTGACATGCTGGTCAGCTCGGATGTCGTTTACGGTTTCCTTGGCGGGGACCCCTATTACATGGATTCCGCCGTGGGGAGGCTCGTGAACCTCAACGTCCAGGGCATGAGCAATCAGATAGTGAGGACCTATCTCTACGATCAGCATGAGGATGTGCTTTCCATAGAATACCAGGCAGGAGCTCAGAACGTTGACTGGAAGTCGCACGGGACGTCCTTTTCCGGATACGAGATAACGTACGAGAGAGGCCAGGTCACCCCCGCCAGGTTCTGGTGCAGGGATGCCGAGGACGAGGGGTTGACGTACGATTACATAGGGCCTTCCAACATCGGACGCGATATCCTGATCGGGGACGGTGTCGATCCGAAGGGTCCCGATGACATGAACAATGCCATGCAAGCGTCTGGCTTCGTCGCCTACAGGGGTCACGGCTCGGAGTACGGCTCCCTCTACATGGTCCCTTATGCCATCTCGGGAGACGAGAGCGCGGTCCTCAGAGGGGAGGAGGTCAGGAACCTTCTCCTCCCCCCGCAGGTTGGTTTCTGGGTCGCCTGCATGAACACCAAGATCCACGGATCGGGATGGTGGAAGCCTGCCGAACCCATCGAGGTGGAACGGACGTTCGCCCTGAACTACCTTTACGGAGGTGCCGTGATCGCGGGAGGTGCCACCGAGGTCAGTTTCTCGAACGTGGCCCAGGACGCATCATCAGCGACTGAACAATGGCTTCCTGGCTTCATCAATCCGGACTGGAGCGATGACAATTACGAGTGGGACCTCAACGATGCCTGGTTCGCGTTCTTCTGGGACGCCATTCTGAACAACGAGGAGCAATACGGAACCGCGGGAGAAGCCCTGAGATGGTCCGAGAACCGCTACATCCACAATCCCAACCGTGGACATCCGGTCAGCCCCCTGGTTCAGGAGCAGGACGACCCTGACTGGTCCGGAGGACTCCTGGGGGCGCACTGGAAAGAGGTTTCAATGTTCACACTCTACGGCGATCCTGCCTTCTCACCGTATCCGAACAATCCAGGTGAAGGCTCGTATCGTCCATGGACCAACGGACCGGATGACACCGGGGAGCCCTGATCACGGCTCCATGACCTGAAGATGCCCCCTGCCTCTTATCAGAAGGACCGGAATGCCTATCTTCCTCAGGGCGGCCCTCAGCTTTCTGTCCTGTGTCATAACCATCCATCCGGTCTCCTTTGCCAGATTGAAAATGGGAGCATCACCCTTCCCCTTGATATCAACGCATGGATATCTGCCGGCCAGTTCCAGAGCTGCTTTGACCCTCCAATCACCTTTCTTCACGAGAACCTCCAGCTCCCTTAAGACCGAAGAAGGTACCAGGACCTTTATGCCCGGAGCCACCCTCTGGACCTCAAGGTCAAGGTTGAATCCGAACTCGAACGGGGAGAGGAGCGCATTGGCATCGAGGATCAGACAGTTGTCCGGGAGTTCCTCTTTCCGGAAAGAACGTTCGGTTCCTGGGGAAGGGTCCGGCATGAGGGCCCTCCTCAGAGGATGATCCCGTAGCCTATCAGGCGGAACTTGCTGCCGACCCTGCGGGAGATGGCAACCCTCTGTCCCTTATCGGCGCAGACAGGCATCTTCAACGTCATCTCCACTTTGCTGTCCTGGGGAGAAGTGACTATGCCCACAGTGGTGGCAGTTCCAATATTGAGCATAAGGACCTCCTTGGTCCTGATCATATCCACCTTGACCTCTTCGTCGAGTCCCACAAGATAGTCCATGAGGTGGGTCTCTAGGGAGAGCTCATTGACAACAGGCGGCAGGGTCCCGGGTTTTCCGACGACAGATCCGATGAGCGAATCGGATTTGGTAAGGTTCGGGTCCAATCCCGTTCCTATACCGACGAGTCCTCCAGGGGTAAGGAGCTTCCGCTTCATCCCTCCCGCGATCATGGAAGTCACCCTGGTGATGAGTGGATGGAACTCCACACGGGAGGAGCCCTTCTCCTCCACCTTGATGCCGGGTCTGATCTCCAGCTCGTCGTTCTCCCTGACCTCACCCTGCAGCAGGCTTCCCCCCAGAACACCCCCGGTCATCAGGTGGTAATCGGTACCGGGTTTGTTCACATCGAAGGACCTGGCTATGTACATCCTGAGCGGCAGGTTGGAGTCGTGAGGTTTGTTCTTGATGATCTTATCGATAAGACCGATCAGGATATCGAGGTTGGATCCGTGATGGGCGGAGACCGGGAGGATCGGAGCGTTCTCGGCGACCGTTCCCTTGACGAACTCCTTGATCTCCCTGTAGTTCTTCATGGCCTTTTCCTTGGATACCAGGTCTATCTTGGTCTGGATGATTATTATGTTCTGTATACCAATGAAATCGAGGGCCATCAGGTGCTCCCTGGTCTGGGGCTGCGGGCACTTTTCGTTCGCTGCTATAAGAAGAAGAGCACCGTCCATTATGGCCGCACCGGAGAGCATGGTCGCCATGAGCGTCTCATGGCCGGGAGCGTCGACGAAGGAGACCGATCGCAGGAACTCTCCCTTGCTGCCACAGTTTGGGCATTTCGGTTTGTTGGAGTAGCATTTGGGTTCCTCGCATTTGGGGCACTTGAAGAACTCCGCGTCAGCGTATCCAAGCTTGATCGTGATGCCCCTCTTGATCTCCTCCGAATGGGTGTCGGTCCATACGGCCGAGAGCGCCTCCGTGAGTGTGGTCTTGCCATGGTCCACGTGTCCTACCAGACCGATATTGACCTCAGGCTGGGACTTTACCTTCATTGATTCTCTCCTTGCTTGATTTGTTCCTCGATGGGCCTCGGGCCGAACGAGGTCACTTTGAGATTGATCTGGACGATATCGGCGGATATGGTGTTTCCCCTTACATATTTTCTCCTTCTCTGGCCATCACTTACCGGGTGGAAGCCGACGCCCCCGGAGAGTACGATCTTCTTTCTCTGCTGGCTGGGAAGGTCCCTTCTCATTGGAAAGCCATCCTTGTCGGACCCCCCGGTGATCCTCAGTTTGTATCCGGGCAGGGAGACGAAGAGGCCGTCGAACTCGTCCCCTATCTTCATTCCGATCAGCCTGTTGGCGTGCTGTCCGGAAACCATTGTCTGGTATGTCCTTCCGTTCTTCACATCGGCGATGACCGCCTTGAACTCGACCATTTCTTCACCTCATACGCATCGGTTCCGGGATGGCGCTCAGATCTTCATGATGTTGTCGGCGATCTGCTTCCTGACATCCTCGTCCAGCGGGATCGTCACCGAGTTCTTGTATCTCTTCTCATCGTTGGTGGTAAAATAACCTCTCGATATGGAAATGAACTCGCTCTTTCCGCCGTTTCCCATCAAAGCTCTCTTTCTGGCCACTTCTATGAAGTTGTTCTTCCCGAAGGGAATGTTCTTGAACTCTATGGTTTCAAAATCGACCATATCTGATACCCCCTGGTGGAGTATGGGGAGTATCAAGTTGCCCTATATAACGTTTTGTCCTCTAGGAATTCTATGAACATGAGATAAATGAAAGCAACATGAGATAAGAACCGAATACGTTTATAAATCAAGAAACGATAATCCGTGACGATCAGTGTCCATGCAGGACAGCTGGACGTATGTTCCAGCAAGGTCCCGCAGACTCAATGGATGCCCTCAAGGTGGTATCGATGCATCGGAGTGAACACTTCAACGGAACCGCTTTGCTACTGTCAGCCATCCTTCTGCTAACAGCAGTGCTTCCCTTCCTTGGAACGGCCGGAGCACTGACGTTCGGAAAGGACGTTCAGATCAAACCATACGATCCCGACAACAGGGACCAGAGGAACTTCGACATAGCCGCATCCGGCAGGGATGACTCTGCCGAGGTCTATGTGGTATATGAGGACCTGTCGGCAGGGGCGAACGATCCGCATGTATGGTTCCAGCGCTCCATGAACGGCGGGACCTCCTGGCAGACACCCATAGATCTCATGAGAGCCAGTCCGGTGGGTGGAGATAAACAGCTGAAGCCCGTTATCGATGTCTACGAGAACAAGACCGCCAAGGTCATAGCGGTGGCCTATCTGGATTCGACATACCGGACAATACCCCAACTGACGGAGTTCGTTGTAGTGGTCAGGACCTCCACCGATTCCGGCACCACATGGTCCGCTGACAAGCTTGTGACACCGGACACCATGAGCGGGTACCCCTCGGACAATATCGATGAGGTCGATATGGCGTTCGATCCCTACGGGAACCTGTTCGTCACCTGGACCAACAAAGAGCCTGAGCATGACCAGATAGATATCTCCTATTCCACGGATCTCGGAGTCACATGGAGCACCCCCACAGCCGTTAAGACGCAGCCGGAGGCTCCGGATCCGGACTGGTTCCAGAAAGGTTCGACCGTTGCGGCCAATGGCCAGTATGTCTTCGTGGGATGGGAGGTCCAATGGAACTACAGGCCCGATACCTGGATGTCCAAGGCACCGACATCGAACCTTGCGGGTTATCCGAATCTTGTTTTCGAAACACCCGTTGCTATACCGAAACCTCATTATTCGTATGATATGTATCAAACCTTCCTTCCGAACATGGAAGCAGATGTCAACGGCGTGCACCTGACCTGGTGGGACTTCTCAACTGACCCCACCAAGACAGATAACAAGGATATTTCGAAGGACAGGCCCTGTATCAAGTACACCAGGTCGACGGACAATGGCGCCACCTGGACAGTCAACGGAAATGACAACATCATAGTTAACGTCTCACAGAACGCCGACAAGTGGCACGGGCGCCCGGACATAGGTCTGGGTTCGGACGGGACGATCGCCATAAGCTGGATGGATTATACCTTGGGCAATACCAACATCTTCACCGCCTCCTCGACGGATGGCGGCACCACATGGTCGAAACCCGCAAGGGTCAATGATCATGCACCCACCATCTACAGGGACGAACCCAGGGTCGCCGTGGATTCCGGCGGGTCGGTTCATGTCATGTGGTGGGTGAGGGATCCCGATATGCAGGATATGGACATGAAGCATGCCAGGTCCATAGTGAACAAGGAGCCGGAGCAGATAGACGACCTCCAGGTGCTCGTCACCGATGAGAGGTACGCCCTCGTGAGCTGGACGCCGAATCTGGAGCCAGACTTCAAGATGTACAGGACCTACATATCCGAGACTCCCGATTTCACTCCATCCGATATTGAATGGCCTGATGGACCGAAATACAACGAATCCTTTAACCAGCTCATGAACATGGAAACCTTTAATAAGGAAATGGATTCGAACACCCAGTACTATGCCAAGGTGGTGGTGGAGGACCAGGAAGGTATGACATCCGTATCCAACGAGGTCGCGTTCAAGACAAAACCTATCAATCAGCCCCCGTCATTCACGAAGAACATATCCACCATATACCTGATGGAGGACGAGAGCCGTGAGGGGGCCATCAATCTGTCGTACTGGGTCGATATGGGCTGGATAGTCGACGATGCCTACAACGGTTTTTCCGGTCTGGAATTCGGATACGAGCAGAAGGTCCCCGAACCGAACCTGACCGTGAGGACGAGGAAGATCGGACTCGTTACGGAATATTGGTACTTCGATATATTCAGGAAGATCCCTGACTGGTATGGTAAAGACCAGTTCAGGATAGTCGTATCGGACATGGGAAAGGACGGGGGCTTCGGCACAGGGGACGAGAAGGTCGGATATTCCAACTGGTTCACGGTCCAGGTCAACTCCACGAACGATCCTCCTTTCTGGTCAAAGTTCCAGGACCTCAACACCCTGTACGAGACCGCGATCTCCGGCAACCAGAAGGAATTCAGGCCACTGGCCAAGGACATCGGATGCATTGAGGGTCTTGAATACGAGTTTGCCATCACCGCCAATGACATCGACTACGGTGATTTCATAAGGTTCTCGGCGAGCGACCCGAGGGTATACGTGACCGTCGATCAGAACGATCCCAAGCACAAATCCATATTCAGCATCACCCCGACGAACGATGATGTCCCCGAATTGAACATCACCATCACTGCAAAGGACGAGGCTCTGGCAACCAAGAACCTGACGATCTACATCCCTGTCGAGAACGTCAATAACGCGCCGTTCTTCCTTTCGGTGGACGGTAATGCGATCGATAGTTCAGGGGACCTCGTGAGGTTCGAAGTCCTTGAGAAAGGTTCGCTGACCTTCAATGTATCCGCTGGAGATATTGACTACCAGGACACGTTGGACCTGAATTCCCCCTCGGAAAAACCCAAGATATCGAAGGTATCTCCAACGAACTGGACAGTGAGCGTGACAGCCGCCGAGGAAGATGCGCATCGAGGCTCGATAGCCTTCGACCTCCAGCTCTGGGACCGTCAGAAGACGGATTACTCGGTACTTGCCGTGAACATCACCATTCTCAATGTTCAGGACCCGCCCGAATGGATCGCCGGTTCGGGTAAGATAAAGGTGGAATATACAGAGGACCTGGAGGACATGAACGAATGGGGAGGCAAGAAGGGCGGAACGAAGGTCCAGGCGGAATGGGGGGAGGATGTCCGTTTCGAGGGTTTCGCCTCTGATCGCGATCTGGATATACTGAACTACACATGGACAATAAGGAATGAGAACTCGGGTGAGGAGTTCAAGCTCTACGGAAGCAGCATCTTTGTACGTTTCTATCCTTCGAACGGCAATCTGTCGATAATCCAGAGCGAGAAGTTCTTCATCAACCTCTCGGTCTCCGACGGGCATGCCGAAACAGCCAACCTCTGGTACCAGATCCAGCAATGGTTATGGTCTGATGACGATAACGATAATGACGGGATGCCGGACAAGAGGGAGACATTCTTCTTCGGGAACCTGGACCACGACCCCGACGTTGACGAGGACAGCGACGGTTATACCAACATCCAGGAGATCGGGTTCCAGGTTCCCCAGTACGACCAGGAGAAGCTCGTACCTTACACCATAAATGTGAACGAGGTCAATCCTGTCGACTCCGAGGTCTATCCCGGTCATCCGAGGCCTCCGAAAGTGGACGATGACGATGATACCACGGAGGAAGGTTTCTTCGACAAGATCCCCTTGTGGCTGCTCTTGAGCCTCATCGCTACGGCAGTAGTCGTTTTGGCCATCGCGGTGGGCATAGTCGTGGTTATCAGGCTGGCAAAGAAGAGGGAGGAGGATGAGGACATGGAGCTCGAGAAGAAGGTTGCCGACATGGAGCGCAGACAGCAGGAGCTCTCAAGCCTCTACGGTGTCCAGAAAGCAGGTGATGCCGTCGGTCCGGACCAGTCCACGCTTGACGACCTCACATTGGACCTGGGCGGTCAGATCTACCATGAAGAGGGGAGGCAGAGCCTCGTGTCCGAGAAGGATGAAGATAAAAAGGTGAAGTCCGGACCGGTCTGGGAAGCCGGTACAGGACCATTGTTCGAGGAATCTGCCCCGGGGCTCGAATTCGGAGAATCGATGGAAATGGACGCCATGGAGATCGATCCTGAGACGACCGAGATAGATCATGACTCCCTGGACGAGGATGCCTTGGAGGAGTCCATGGATGACCTTCTGGATGCTGCTGAAGAGTATGACGAGGAGGCCGTGAAGAACGCCGGCGGCGGCAATGTTCTCGTTGGAGCATTGACCATGGAGGAGCAGGTGAGGGTGAAGCAGCAGGGGGGATCCTATCAGGATGGTCCCAGGGTCCCGCCACCGGGACAGCAGCCACCCTCCATGCAGAGGGCCCCCGCGGGGCAGACCCCTCCAACCATGCAGGCGGCACCGATGCCCCGGCCTGTTTACGCGAGACCGATGCCTCAGAAAAAGGACCAGGAGGAGAAATAGAAACCTTCGACAGCCTTTCGTCGAAGGACACCCGCACCGACCGAAAATATTGATACATATCATCATATTGTGGTCCCATGAGCGAGCGTATCGTTATAGTATCCCTGACCGGGGCATCGGGTGCAGGTTACGGCCTCGAGCTGCTCAAGGGTCTTGACAGTTGCAGAGAGGATGGCATCCTTGTTACCGCAATATACAATGACACCGCCCTTGGCATAATGGAGAGGGAGACGGGTGCCGGGATCGATGACCTTCATAAGTTGTGCGACGATCTCGTCCATACGAGTAGAATGGACCACAGATATGCATCCGGCTCCAACCACTTCGATTCCATGGTGATATGCCCCTGCTCCACGTCGACGGCGGCAAAGGTCCATGCCGGTATATCGGACAATCTGACAACAAGATGCGCCTCGGTCGCCCTTAAGGAAAGGAGAGAACTAATTCTGGTGGTCCGGGAGACACCCCTCTCGACCCCTGTTCTTAGAGCGCTCTACGAACTCTCGTCATGGGGCGTGATCATTATGCCTGCATCTCCGCCTTTATACGATCTTGGTAAGGTTACCATGCAGGAGGTCCAGAGGTCCTTCGCGGGAAGGGTCATGGACCTGCTCGACCTTAAGAACACTTACACTATCAGATACGACCCCAGGACATGGTGAGTTGATGCTCAGAAGAAGCTTCATATTCCTGCCAGGCGTGGGCCTGGCGACGGAAAGGGCCATCTGGGAGCATGGGGTCCTCGATTGGGACGGGTTCGTGAAAAGTAGTGTGGCGGGTCCGCTGAAGGGTGAACGCAAGGCGATATTGGACCGTTTTGTGACCGAGGCATCTTCCGCTCTTGACGAGGGGAACGTGGCTTTCTTCAATGGATTCTTCAGGCCATCCCAGAACTGGAGGTTATGGGACGAGTTCGGGGATGGGGCTGTTTTCCTGGACATCGAGACAACGGGCACGAGGAGGTTCTCCCCTATCACCGTTGTTGGTGCTTATGACGGTAGGGAGTTCCGCGCCCTCGTTCGGGGGAAGAACCTCGATACTGATGGGATCACCGGTCTTTTCAGAGAGGCATCATTGATCGTTACCTTCAACGGTGCCAGCTTCGACCTGCCCATGCTCGAGGCCCAGTTCCCGGGTTCTGTCCCGTGCATACCTCATCTGGACCTGAGGTTCCTGGCCAGCAGATGCGGGTTCAGGGGAGGTCTGAAATCGGTGGAACAACAGATGGGCATCGGCCGCCCGGAGGATGTCCGGGGCATGTCCGGTGAGGATGCGGTCAGGCTCTGGAGGATGTACGAGAGGGACTTCAACCGGAATGCCCTGAAGCTCCTTCTCAAGTACAACATGGAGGACATAATCAACCTGTCCCCGATAGCGGAAAGACTGGTGGAGATAATGAGGAACCAGGTTTTCGGGAGGGTCCGGTCAAGGGCAGTTGATCCTCCAGATCAACGATAGTGTTCGTTCTTCCGATGATATCGAATCGGTCGCGGCTGCCATGGTAATATCCCCGGTTCCAAGCTGGCATGCTAAAAGGAAAATAGGAATCATTTAATATCCGCTGTATTGTTCCAATTCCCGATACGTTCGAGGCGCCATGGATGATGTTCAAGAGATCTGTTGCCGTGGGTGTTCTGCTCAGCATCGCTCTAGTGGCAATGGTCGTCCAGGCCCCGTCAGAGGAAGCTCTGGGTGCGCCCCTCTACGATTCCGGTATCTACGGGACAGTGAAGGATGCGAGGAATGGTGTACCGCTGAGGAACCTCACCCTGAGCTTCTCCGCGGAATTCTTCGATACGGTATCCGTTCGGACAAATTCCTCCGGGGGATACGAGATCGTCCTGCCCCCGAAGGTGTACACGATTTCCGTCTATTCTACCGCAGGGGACCTGCTGAACAGGACCATGCAC
Source organism: Thermoplasmatota archaeon (assembly GCA_049472175.1). Classification (GTDB taxonomy): domain Archaea; phylum Thermoplasmatota; class Penumbrarchaeia; order Penumbrarchaeales; family Penumbrarchaeaceae; genus JAFGLL01. The sequence goes on along the minus strand of JBLIRF010000027.1, from coordinate 2,857 downwards.
CGCCTGGAGAGCGGCCAATGGCTGAATGTACATCTTAACGTCGACCCGTCAAGACCGCTCAGGGCGGATATCCACGGAAAGGTCCTTGACAGTGACGGGGAAGGCCTGGCGGAAGCGAACGTTCTCATGAAGAAGGCCGATGACCTTCATCTCTGCTGCAACCTCACGACCGACAAGGATGGAGAGTTCGAAACGGTCCTGGAACCGGGGGTCTATATCCTCGAGGTTTTCTATGACGGCGAGCTTTCCCATGAAGAGAGCTTCGCCTTGAAGCTTGGGAAGGAATATGACATCGAGGTCAGGACCAACATATCGGTGGACAGGCCATTCCTGACCTTTGAGGATGTCACCGATTTCATTCAGGAGCAATGGGTTTCCTTGATCGTCCTCCTCGTGGTAATACTTATCATCCTTCTTCTGTACCTGTTCTTCCTTGGTGTACTTGGTTTTTTCAGGAAGAGGAAGTTCGCATTCATGGAGACCGACTGGTTCGTGGCGACGAAGAGCTTCATGAACAGGATGGCGATACTGGGTGTCCTTCTGGTGCTGTCCTGGAGATTGTCCTTGATGTTCAACGTCCTGGAGGACAGCCTGTGGGTCTGGATGAAACAACTGGTGGGTCCGGCGGCGGGGATAATTCTTACGCTATTCATATACAGACTGCTCATACTCGGGAATACGAGCCTCTGGGAATGGTTCAGGAAGAAGAAGGAAGGCAGCGGTTTCATATTACCAAAGCAGTTCGTTTCCTATTTTGCCATCATCCTCCGCTATATCATAGTGGGTATATCGGTGGCGACCATACTGGTACTCGCACTCATAGCTCTCGGCCTGAGGGAGAAGGTCGCACAGATCATAGGTGATTTCCTCACAAGGAACGGGGGGAAGATAGGGTTCCTCGTGATCCTTGTTCTGGCCGCGTTCTTCATAAAGAAGTTCATAGACCTTTTCTTCAAGGAGCTCGGATCGAGATCTTCGAAGATGAGTACACAGATTGTCACCATGACAAAGAAAGGAACCACGGGGCTCGTGTACTTCGTTATCACCATGATATTTCTGTACACCCTCCTGTCCATAGGGGGCCTCGGAGATATAGGGACAACGTTCATCCTTGTCATATCCATGATCGTCGGTCTCGTGGTATCCTTCGCCGCAACCGGATCGATCGGCAACATGCTTTCAGGCCTCGTTCTGATAAGCATGAAACCCTTCGAGGTCGGGGACCGCATCATGATCGAGGAGACCCTTGGCACCGTTCAGAAGATCGGCATCATGTTCACGACGTTGAAGGACCCTGAAGAAAGGCTGATCGAGATCCCCAACAACAACATTCTCTCAAACAGCATAACCAACTTCACGAGGTCCGTATCCGATGATGGGTTCGCAGTGATGGTGGATGTCGGGCTGGGATATGACCTGAGCCCAAAGACAGTGAGACCTCTGTTGAAGAGGGCGGCCCTCACAAGTCCCGGTGTCCTGAAGGAACCGGTCCCAAAGGTCATTGTCAGGGAATTCAAGGACCACTGCGTGGTCTATCGACTGAGAGCCTATATCAACGACCCCCAGAAGATGCTCTTTATCCGCTCCTCCGTAATGGAGAGCATACTCATGATATTCCACGAGGAAGGGCTCGAGGTGATGAGCCCGCTTCAGCATATCAAGGTGGAGGGAAGGAGGCCCACCCAAGAGGAGCTTATGAACAGGGCGCATCCCGAGCAGAAGACCGAGGAGGCTGCAGCGGGCGGGCTGTTGATGTTCGATTCGATCTCCGAGAACGGGTAATGCTCATTCGCAGGATACGGAGAATTCCCTGGGGATCTTCAGCTGCACTCCGAAGGCCCGTGATACGATATTGATGACGACCTTCTCCTTCTCGTGGAAGATGTTATCCGCCAGGGCTATCGCAAGTAGGTCCTCCGCGAGCTCCATCTTCTTCTCCAGATCAAGGGCTTTTGAGAGCCGGTATATGGCGTTGGATATCGCGCTATCACCCTCGTTGAAATAGGTGATGAAGGACCTGTTGAGGGCTGCCTCCCATTCCTCTCTGCTTATACCGTAGTCCTGGGAGCATTTCTCCATTACGAAGACCTCCTCCTTCAGGATCCGCCTGTCCGCGGCGCTCATTGCAAGGAACAAAAGGGTCACATCCTGAGCGATACTGTCCATTGTTACCCCTTTGGTTCAATGATCTATATAGATTTATAGATTACACCCGAATGGGGAGATTTTCGGGAGAATTCACCGCAAATCCTATATTCCGATTCAAATTGGTCTATGGTGCAATGGCCCGAGTCTTCCATGGAAGGATGGACCTACACTGGTGCGATCTTTGCCGCTCCCCGCTGGTAAAAGGCGGAGCCTGTCCAGCCTGCGGATTACCCTCGAGGGAGGTATCCTATACTCCACCCGGGGACATCCGACCCGCCTTCCTTCACGATCTGAACGAGATCATCTCCCTTGCCGACTCACAGTGGGGAATGGGAGCTGGAGAGGCTCTGGTGGACCCGGGTGAGCCCATCGTCCTTAATCCCTGCCCCGCGCCTGACAGGCTCGACGAGATCATCGTCGGAGGGCAGGTGATAGGTTCGATATCATTCTCCCTGCGCTGGATGAAGAACTCTCTGATCCTTCGGGAGGCCGGTGGCAGGGCCCTTGTCCATAGGGGGTTCGGACCTGCCAGGGGCTGCGTGATCGTGGATGACTCCGTCCCCCCTTTTCTCCTTGATGGAAAGAACCTCCTCTGTCCGGGGATCGTCGATGCGGACAGCGGGATCGAGGAAGGCGACGAGGTCCTGGTCCTTGAGGGGAACGGCCGCATCATCGCTTCGGGCAATGCGAGGAAGGCAGGCAGGGACAT
>JBLIRF010000026.1:0-13895 GCA_049472175.1 Thermoplasmatota archaeon | reverse complement strand
ATCTCGGGGAGTGAGTCATTTATTGGTAGCACGAAGCATGCGGACAGCTGCTGCAGTTCACGCCCGGCGTTCATGAGAGTGGGTGAATTGGGCATGAATTCGAGTGAGCTCATCACACCGTAGAACTCCCTTGCGGTCCTTTCAACATCATCCGGGCTCCCTCCATAATTACGGTCTGCTTGTGCAATGTTCAGGGCGACCCTGGAGAACAACTGTTTGGGGGTCTCCACGACGTTCCCATCATCGTCCTTTCTGAAATATCTCTTCATGAGCACGGTCATGGCGTTTTTGGTCAGTTGGGGTTCCGCAAGCTCCTCGATTTTCATGTTCATACCTCCTGGGTGAACGTGATGTCCATGTCAGAGTGTCCAAGGATCCCCGGTCGGTCATCGGGCTTAGATGCTGATACATCAGGGAGGGCGATACCCGAAAAAAAAACCATTCCTCGAACCTTGACTAACATCCCCTAAGCGGTAAGACCGACTGAATTCTCAGTCCGTTATAAGGGTTGTCATGAGTGGACCAAAAGTATCGGACCACATTGCATAGATCCAAGCATTTCTCGATTATCCTTGATTATATCATTTAATGATTAATATAAAAAGGGTTTAATAGTCTTGTACCAAGTTGAGAGCTACCCATGAGGCAATCATATGTTCCCGGTCCGCGAGAGGGTAAAAACTAAATATATCGGGAGGGAAGAAGAACTTTCCATCCTGAGCGGGATATTGGAGGATGTCCAGAAGGGCAGGGGCAGGCTTGTTCTCGTAGAAGGGGAAGCAGGGATCGGTAAGACCAGATTGATCGAGCAGATGAGAGCTCTCCCAAGCTTCAGCGATTTCACCTTGCTTCTGGGCAGATGCTTGTACTTCAAAGATACGGACATCTATCTCCCGTTCAAGGAGATGTACGCAAACTACCGCCAGATGATAAAAGGCGAGGATGACATCTCTCCATTCGTCAATCGGCCCGAAGCCCCCGCCGCGAACCAAGGTAAAAGAACCCCTTCCGACCAGGAATTCGTACCAATGTCCCTTATACCAGCAGAGATCGAGATAGAGGATGAGGAACCGGACGATGAGATGGTCGTAAAGGGCATCCTAGAATTCGATAAACTTTCAAAGTTCATCTTCGATCTCGAGGAAAAAGGTCCGGTATGTCTTTTTATCGACGACCTTCACTGGGCTGATCCTCCATCCATAAAGCTCCTTCAGTTCCTGGCACACAAGATCATAGACCACCGGATCATTATCATATGCACTTACAGACCCGAAGACCTCTTCTGGGGTGAAGATACATCTCATCCTCTTGTGGAGCCCCTGAAGAGGCTTTCCCAGGAGAAGATATACGTACCTATCATACTGAAGCGGTTCACATACGATGAGGCCGAGAAACTCATAGGGAATATACTGAACGTGGACAGAGTACCCGGGTCCTTTACCGAACTCGTTTTCAATAAGACCAATGGAAACCCCTTCTTCATTGAAGAGGTGCTCTATTCCCTGATGGAAAGGGGGATAATCGACCCGACCGAACCCAAATGGGCTGAACCCATTGATCCGGAGACAATCTCCCTACCCTCCACACTCAAGGACGTTATACTTAGAAGGATCCATTGGCTGAAAGGTAATTCCCTGAACGTCATCCGTCTGTCCTCCGTTTCCGGTTCCAAAATAACCTTTGACGTGATCAGAAGCGCCCTTGAGATGAGCGATGAGGACATTCTCGAAGCCCTTGAGGAACTTGTATCGGCAAAGTTCCTTGAGGAGATGCATGAGGAGGAGAGCTACCAGTTCGAGAACCCAGTTGTCCAGGAAGTGATCTACACCGAACTGAACCATTCGAGAAGAAGGTTCCTCCACATGAAGATGGGCAAGGTCCTTGAGGATAAATACTCTGACGATCCAAATATCTGGGGGAACATCGCGATACATTATTACAAGGGTAAGGCTTTCGAGGAAGCACTTGGATATTTGACAAAGGCGGCCTCTTACTATCAGCAGATATCACCCCGGAAGGCACTGGAATACCTACATATGGTACTCGAATGCATCGAACGCTTGCCTCAGTCCGACTCCACGAAGATCCAGCATATGGAGGTCCTTCTTGAGTTTTCCGGCCTCTGCCTGCAGATCGGAGATTGGAACAGGGCTTTCGAATTCTCCGAAAAGGCACTGAACCTTTCCACTGTTCTGAGAATGCCACTTCAGATAGCAAAGGCAAAGTACCTGATTGGAGAGGTCCATAAGCTTCGTGGTGATTTTGAAAAAGCCTCTGTATCTTTCCAGGAAGTTGTAAGTATACCACAGGACAAGAGTTTCTCGGAGATAATTGCGCAGTCCTTCATGGGTCTTGGATATACCTACTGGAGAACGGCCGATTATCCAAGGTCACTCGAGATGTTCTCCAAATCCCTTCAATATGCAAAGATAGAGAACGACCTCAGTACCATCGGAACTTTGTACCTCAATATAGGAAATGTCTTCTATCACAGAGGCGACATCAAGAAAGCATTAGATTACTATACCAGGGGCATCAAGCATCTCGAGACCACAGGCAATATCATCGAGGCATCGATCGGGTATTCGAACATAGGTGCGGTTCATATCCAGACTGGCGAGATAGATGAGGCGGAAAAGGCACTGGAGCTTGCATTCACCAAGGCCAGCGAGAAGGGGAGACACGATTTTTGGTGGCCTATCATCAATTTCATAGAACTGAGGGGAAGACAGAACCGCTTTGATGAAGCTTCGAGCATATTCGATACATGCGAGGAAGCCATGAAGGACAGGGATGATAAGGTCGGTCTTGGAATAGCCTATCTCAGTATCGGTAACGTCAGGGCCCTCGAGCAGAGGTTCGAGGAAGCGGAAACGATGATCGTCAGATCCATCTCGATGCTGGAGAACCTCGGAATGCTCTACGAACTCGGAATGGCCAAACATAGCCTGGGAGAGACTTACCTCCTATCTTCAAGATACGAGGAAGCAAAAGGATACCTCGATGAAGCATATCAGGTATTCAAGAACATAGGTGCCCGCTTTCAAGCAGAGAAGGTCAGGGACCGGCTTTTAGAGATAAGGGAGAATGGTGGATTTATTTGAATATTGGGTAAATATTAAGATTTACGGATTTTTTACTTGTCCATGTGTAACCATACCTCTCGATATGACCCCGACAACATATCTCCCATGACCCATGGCGGGACGGATCATCTCATGGGAGGCCTTGGCGGAGGTGGGGGGAGTTGCATGTGGGGTGTCGGCTGCCCCTGCGGATAAGCAGGGTGCATCATTCTGCCACCGGATGGTGGGGGGAGTTGCCTGTAAGGCATCTGCTGTCCATAGTACTGGGGCGGTGGGAGCATGGGTCCTTGCTTCGTAGATGTGGGGAAGGGGCCAGGTACATAGGGCAGGGCTTGCTGCTTCCCCATTTTTAGATCCTTCATCTGCATCCGCTCGAGAACCTTTTCAAGCTTGTCCCTTCCGGATATCTTCCGAAGGAACTCCCTTCGTTTCTCCATCTTTTTATAATATTCCAACGTCTTCCGAGGATCGAGGGATGCATTTCGCTTGTTGATATAGAGGATAACGGATATCACCACAAGAACTAGCAGCAATCCAGCGATCACGAATAGCACTATCGGAACTGTCAGGTCCTTGTTGTCCTTCGGATCCTTGGTGATTATTATGGAGAACTCTTTGTTCTCGGGGTCCAGCGGGTAATCGTCCGCTTCGTCAGCGATACCGTCCTTGTCCGAGTCCTTTGACCAGAGGGGATTGAAAGGGAACGCATCGGAGTTGTCACCTACGTGGTCGTCGTCACTGTCAAGCCACTCTGACGGGTCATCGGGGAAGTCGTCGATCCAGTTGGACCATCCGTCATTATCGATATCCGTTGGCGGAGGGATGATCTTCGGCTTGATGGTTATGTTGACGTAGGCGAAGGCCACCCTCCCATCGGTATCGATGACCCTTGCCTGGATAGGAACATTCTCGGTCAATGTACCGAAATCTGGGGCGATGAGGGTGACGCCCCAATTGTTCTTGCCATTTGCTTCATGCCACTCATCCTGGAACCAGACCTCAACACGGTGAATACCTTCCAGGTCATGAGCTTCGCCAGTTATGGAAAACTCCCCGGATTCGATCTGACGGTTCTCAATCGGGTCCTTTATGACTATCCATGGAGGATCGTTCTCCGAGCTTACGAAAATCCGGAATTCGCTGGTAGCGTTGAATTCCCCATCAGTTACCATGACCTCAACATCAACGATGCCATGCCAGTTCTCGATGATCGGCCTAGCATGTATCTTGCTCGGGTCATCATCGTTCTGGACAACCCTGTAGAATGTGCTGTTGGTATATCCCAGTATCTTGTATTCTAGCTCTAGTGGTGGTGTATCGATATCTTCAACATAGGGGGACATGTCGATAACGTTGTTCTGGGGAATATCTTCCCGGACAGTTACGGATGGGATGGATCCGAATGTCGGGGGATCGTTGACATTCTGGATGTCTATTGTTGCTGTTTGATAGGGGTCACTAAGGAGGTTGACGTCCATTCTGTCATATCCATATATTCTTACAGGGATGTTCAGACCATTCCAGTCCCCGAGGCTTTTAACATAGACCTTCTTATCTGTTATCCTTATCGATATCTGTGCGAGGTCATGGGGGTATGTCTTTTCGAAATCCAGTACAGGATAGTATCTGAGGCTTAACCCCAGAGGATCGTCAGGGTCCGAGAAAAGGTTCAATCCATTCAGATCGGCTACCATTACCTCTTCCCCTTCCTTCCCGTAGAATTTGGCGGGGAGCGTATCATTGCCAAGGACCGGAGGATCGTCAACAGGGAGAACATCGATCTTTATCAGGTTCGTTATGAATTCTCTTGGAGGGGTCATCCCAGGTCCACCATTATCCCTGATAACGAACTGGACATATGCTTCTCCATCATAGTCCTTTGTTATGGTCGAGTCGATGGTAAGGTTCGCACCGTTCTCGATGTATGCTGCCATTTTATCAAAGTTCGATCCGACCATCCTGGCCCGGTAATTGAGCATCTGAGGAGAATCGTAGTCATCCGTGAAGTACTGGGATAGATCGAGCGCATCTCGTTTGAGAGAATCCTCGTTGACCGTTAATTTGGTGGGGAGTGCGGATTTCAGCTTTGGAGGCGCATTGTATTCTACCTTTATGTCCGATATATATGCTGTGCCTTCACTCTTTCCACTGAAAAGAAGGTATATCCTGATCGTTGGATCTGTGGAGTCGTCGTAATCAGGAATTATCCGGCTCAGCTCCCGCTTGAACATACCCTGATTGTCCACGACGAGGGTGGTGTTGTACCTGACCTCTATATCATATCCGGTCAACCTGCCCCCTGTAACGGTCCGCAAGTAAATGGGGATGCTCAGCATCCGGTTCCCGAATTCGTCTGTGGAGGTTGCAACCCCTGAAGGTTTGTTATCTATGACGTACTGGAGCTCATTGGTGAAACTGACCTCGGTGGTACCTCTGAGAGTGCTCCCCCATGTCCAGTCGCTGATGCCGTCGTTCCCCAGGTCGATCGCAAGATTGGATGGGTAATGTAGCGTGGGTCTCGAAACCTTGAATACATTGTCCATGAAAGAAGCGGAGAATATCTCGGTGACACCGTTATGATCAAGGTCTGCGACAGCAACCCCGTAATTCGATCTGGTAGATGAATCGAGAGTCCTTAGCTGCCATGTCCTGGTATTGTCGTCCGGCTCCTCGAACCAATACAGGCCTCTATCGTTCACGTAATAGTTCCACCAGTATCTGGAGGTGACGAAGACATCGGCAGCTCCATCATTGTCCACATCATCGACGTCCACGCCGAAGGCATAGTTGAGGCCGGAGGAAAGGTCGTAGCTCTGCCAACCTCCGGTGGAGTTCGCATTGGCGGGCGCTCGTCCCCATTTGACGTTCCCGTAGTTCTGGGTAGCTATAAGGTCCAGATTGCCATCGTTGTCTATATCGAAGGGAATGGCTTCGTAAGGATACTGGAGACCCCCTATTGCAGAGATGGCTGTCCACTGACGGTTGAATGGACTGGCCGGCATGGGATTCCGGTATATATTTGCAGATCCGGAATATCCGTTCACCGGTACGATGACATCTAGATAGCCGTCCTTGTTCATATCTGTGATATTTATAGCACCGCAATAGGAAACGGGTCCCGAGATCCCGTAACTGTTCCAGTTACCTTTGGGATTCGAGGTATAATATACCATAATACCGTAGGAATAGTAGTAACCCGTTGAGGCAACAATTTCCATTGTACCATCCTTGTTGAAGTCGGCCACTCCGATTCCTAGCGCGTAGGTCATTTTTCCCACGAAATGGTATTTCCACAGGGCTTTCGGGTCCCCGAGATTCTCGAACCAGGCTATCTGACCGCTGTCATATCCGGTGACTGCAAGATCGATGTCCTTGTCGCCATCGATATCGCCCCAGGCCACTTCCTTTGCACCTCCTAACACCACGCCGGTTATCCTGTGGAAGGTCCATGTATCATCGAAGGCATCACCGTCGATATTGTAATCATTCTCGTACCAGCCGACCGTTCCGGTGTTGTATGCTGTCATCAGCATATCAACATCCCCGTCCTGGTCTACATCACAAGGTTCCAGGTCGGAGAAACCAACGAGACCCCCGTCCTCTATGAACCCGGATTCGATGTTCGATCCGTAATAGGGTTTGGAATTGAACCAGACTATGATCTGTTTATCGGTAGTGAAGAACAGACCGACGTCGGAATGACCATCCGAATCGACATCCCCTGCGAAGCAGTTGGCACCGTAGTTGGTCTGACCTGACAGCAGATTATTCTCGGTCCAGCTGTTCTTGTTGGGACTCTTCTTGCTGTCAAGCCAGCTAATCCTGTTGTAATAGTAGTAAGAGCCGGTCGAGAAGAAGATATCCAGATATCCATCGTCGTTGAGGTCCGCCAGAGACACGGATTGCGGATAGTAGATATAGCCAGGTACGGTATTGTAGGAGGTCCATGGGGAGGAGCCCCTATTCTTCCAGTACTTGATATTAGAACCATAATACGTGTATGGGGCTGTCACGACATCCGCCATTCCATCCCGGTCTATGTCACCCACATCGAATCCGTAGATCGAATAGGTTTCCGAGACCACCTGGGTCTGGTCCCATCTGGTCTTGGAGCTTATGTTCGATGTATCCTTATAATACCAGGAATAGCCGGGATTTTCATAAGTGTAGACCCGGTTGTTGGTGAAGGCACCGTATACATCCATGTAATCATCATTGTCCCAGTCCCCGATCTTCAGGAACTTGATCGAGGCTGATCCGGAGCTTGCCCCCGTGTTATAGAGCGGCCATAGGTCGTGGCTTGACCCCGAGCTGCGCTTCAGCATGTATATCACGGTCTGGTTCGTCGACCACACGAAATTCTGCAATGACATTACTATCTCGTTATTTCCATCCCCATCCATATCTCCGAGTTCCATAAGGTATGGTGAAATGGAGGTGGTCAGACTCCTCGAGGTTCCGAAGTAGCCCGTACCGTTGTTCTCTGACCAGAAGACCCCGCTCGAGGTCGAGTAGACGATATCTTTGTCTCCATCATTATCCGCATCGTAGACGACAAAATCATAAACAGAGGAAGATATGGAATTAAGCTTTTCCGCCTTGTAATCCCTGACCTTTCCCTGGCTGTAGAGATAAAGGTAACCGGGTTTCCCGCTTGAGATTATCGAATCGTTGAGCCCATTCCCCGTGACATCACCAAGTCTGATGTATTGGGGTGTGTACGAGATCGCTCCCCCGCTTCCCAGGGTCGACATCGAAGGGATATTGGCCTCGAACCTTCCCTTGATGGTCATTCCCGCATCATGTACTTCTGCTCCCTGGGGAAGCATCAGGTTACCCAGAACCTTGTTCTGGTTGCTGGAATATGAATTTGTCTTTATAGTGCTGCCGTCGGAATATTTATAGTTGCGTCCGAAGTCACCGTAGCCGCTCCCGGAGAACTTCCATTCGTAGCTACCATCCAAGCCCGCATCAATAGAGGGTTCGGATATCCAGGGTCCGGTGTTCGAATTGACGGTTGATACTTGCATGGAAGCGTGGGAGAGAGGAACGTTCTTCTCGACCTCCACATACAGATGTGAATCGAAGAGGTTCTGTCCAGAGCCTTTGAGAACGACCGTATCCGATTCCAGTCCAGGTTTACCGTTGAACCTATCAATAAATTGTCCATCCCCGGCTACCCATAGCAACAGGCCAGACCCGATGAAGAGGGCGACCACAAGAATTGTTGGCAGGGAGATCCTTGTCATTTACCAACCTCCATATGTAAAGGTTCCGGGATATACTGCAATGTTCAGTTTGTCCCTGGCTCCGCGTACGAACAACTGACTAACCTTACCTTGTTTATATATTTTATCTGTCCACACTTTTTCGGGTAATTTATTTCTTTCGGTTGAAAAATTATTGCCACAATCTGATCCTACGATCTCTTCCTGTATTTACTTAAGGTTCGGCATAAAGATTTATATATAATTGCAGATGGACATTCGTTCGCATATGAGCTCTCTTCACCTGGGACCGACAGCTACTGCCGTTGTCTGTATTATTCTTATCTCTCAATTCCCCCTAATAATGAGAGCTCTCTGTGACGTGTCCACGGTGACTGCTTTCAGCGTGACGGACACCTATGTGGAGTCGAACATAACCACCGAGGTTACTTGGGATGCTCAGCAGTCCCCGATCTATGTAAATTCCACTCTATGGATCGCCCACAATGGGTCGCTGAAGGTTCTTCCTGGGACCGAGGTCAGGTTCGGAAAGAGCTGCACCCTGAAGGTCAACGGGTCGTTAATAATTGGAGGAGAAGGGAATATTACCAAATTCCGTCCTCAGTCCGCGGTCCAGGCCGGAAACTGGGAGGGGATCGTCCTTGGAGAGGGGTCATTCTCAAGGTTCGAGATGGTGGCAATATCGGGAGCCAACGTATCCATTGGATTGGATGGGCCCTCGAATTCTGTAATGAGGAACTCTTCGATCTCCGGCTGCAACCTTACCTTCCGCCTTGACCGTGGCTCAGGGATTGAGGTCTACAATTCGACCATGGACTATTCTCTTATTAAAATAATGGACAACAGATCTGTGTTGAGAACATTCGCTCTGCTGGCAGGTATCATCGTAGACCATCTGGGGTCGCCGAAGACCGACGTCCGGTTCGAGCTCACGGACAGCGATGGAACGCTCAGATTGAGCCACATTGTGAACCAAACAGCAGAGGTGCCAGCGATCCTCCTCGAGGGGGGAGCTTTCGTCAAGAATGGGAGGAACGAGACCCCGGGCACCTATGAGATATCGCTTTCAGATAGCCCCTTCACACATTACATCAACCACACTCTTTTCTTCAATGGCACCTCCTCACAGAATCTCACTTTTCGATATACCTGGCCTCCTGAGCTCTCGTCTTGCCCTCAAAGATTGCTACTCTATGAGGATTCACTTTATTATCATCACACTGAAGTTCTGGACAGGAATGGTGCAGGCAGTGTCTCTATCCATATATCCTCCCCTGCTGTCTCCTACAATTGGGAGCTCGGGAGATTGGAATTCCTCTATACCAACGAATCCGTTCTCTCCGAAGCAGTTGAGATCATCCTCGATGACGGTTTCGACAGCAGAGAATATACAATCGATGTAAACGTTACCCCGATGAACGATCCAGTCTTCCTGGAGCTGCCATCACATCTCGTATATGTCCGGGAGGATGTACCGACAGAGATGATAATCCTTCTCAGCGATGAGGATACCCCCATATTGGACATCAACGTATCGACCAGCGACCCGGAGAACATCACCTATATTCCCGAGAGGACCAAGCTTGTCTTCCTTTACGGGGATGGTACGCCCTCCGAATTCAACATCACGCTTAAAGTGTCCGATGGTTTCGTATCAAGGGAAGAGACGCTCTTCGTTTATTTTCAGGCGGTGTTCTATCCCCCGTTCTTCAACGGACCGATAGAGGATGTGGTGATGGACGAGGACACCTCTTATATCCTCGATCTTAAGGACAGGATCGAGGATCCAGACATCGGCGAGAAGGTAACCCTAACAGTAGATCAGGATGATCACAGCATCTTTTCATCAAGGGTGGAGGGAAGGAGGGTATTCATCGAGACCCTCGCGAACGCAAATGGTCTCGGAAGGCTCCAGCTGGTGATCAGGGATGAGCAAGGTCTCTCTGCCCAGAGGACTATCAATATCACAGTCAGACCGGTGGATGATACTCCCGTTCTGTACGCTCCTTCCGTGGTCAAGGGGGGGGGAGGAGACTACATTTTCAACATTTCATATCTGGATATCGACGGTGACGCCCCTTCTTCTGTAATGCTCCATCTGGGGGATGCCAAATATACCATGGAACTGATGCTGGATGACGGTCTGGACCCGGAGAAGGGGATACTTTTCTCGATGAGGATACATCTTTCTCCTGGACCTTATGATGTCGTTTTTTCATGCCGCCAGGGGGAGTTCGACGTGAACCTGTCCTACGGCTCCATCATGGTACCAAAGACCGAAGTGGTACGCATTCTCAGGGCATATGAAGGTTCCATGGAAGTGACCGTATGGGGGTACGGGAACGGGACCCCTCCGAGCCTGCAGCTTTTCGGTGAAGAGTTCACGCCTCCTGCCGGGATGGCCTATCTCGGGTGCTCTTTCAGGATAACCCACGGAGAATTCGAGATCACCAGGGCCAATATCAATGTCTGGCTCTTTGATTTCAGGGAGGATATTATACCAATATCGTCACGCCTGATGTATCTGTCCGGAGTCAACTGGACAGATGCGGGAGCTGGTTTCTATACTTACTCGACGGGGGTCTATTCCATCATGTTGCAAGGGGACGTTCTGAACAGGACGCTTGTAATGTTCGCGGAACTCGACAGCGAGTACGATACCGATGGGGATGGTGTGAAGAACCTCCTTGACGCATTCCCCGACGATCCACTGGAATGGAACGATACGGACAGGGACGGTACTGGCGACAACTCCGATCCTGATGATGATGGAGACGGCTTCCTGGATGACATAGAGAGCCTTGCCGGAACCGACCCCCGGAATCCCGCCTCGTACCCGCAGGATTCGGATGAGGACAATGTCCTGGATTATCTTGACGAGGACGATGACGGGGACGGGATGCCTGACGAATGGGAGCTGACCTTCTTCCTCGACCCTCTGGACCCATCGGATGCTCTGGATGATCCGGACGGGGACGGGTACACGAACCTTGATGAGTTCCTTCGCGGGACAGATCCGATGATCAGGGACGGAGGCCAGGATGACGACGACCTGCCTGTATGGGTCATACTTGCCATTGCCGTGGTCCTTGTCCTTTTGCTTGCCGGAGTAATTGGTCTCCTTGTTTTTTCCAGGAGGCCGGATGAATGGGAAGTGGAAGAAAAGGATGAGGAGTGGGAGATCGCAGGAGAGCTCGACCCTGATGAAGCAGTGGAATGTCCGGAATGCGGCGAGCTGTATCCGTTATGGTTCGAGAAATGCCCCAAATGCAAAGGGGAGAACCCCTACAACGAGGAATGATAGGATGATGGAAGGTCGTTTTTATGAAAAGAAGTTCTTCGTTACCGGTGGATCTAGGGGAATAGGTGCAGCCTGTGTCGAATTATTAGTGAGGGAAGGCGCCTCCGTCGGTTTCTCCTACCGCAGTTCCGAGAGAGCTGTCAAGGAAATTATGGATGGACTTGATGGGGATGTATACTGCTATAATGTGGACATATTGGATGAGAGAGGAATGGAGAAAACGATGGAGAATTTCTCATCTGCAGGTCCTGAGGGCATTCACGGGCTCGTTGTGAATCACGGTATATACGAGCGCAGAGGGTTCGACAGGTTGGGGAAGGAGGAGTGGAGCAGGACCCTTAATACCAACCTTGACGGGTCCTTCATTGCCGTGAAGAAAGTGCTTCCTTTCATGGACAGTGGGTCCATAGTGATGATATCTTCCCAGCTCGCCTTCAAGGGTTCGGGTCACGGAGCGGACTATGCAGCTTCGAAGGCTGGAATACTGGGTCTTGCAAGATCGCTTGCGAGGGAGCTTGCCCCCCGAATAAGGGTGAACACAATAGCTCCGGGGTTCATAGATACCGACATTCTCGCAGGGGACACCGATGAGAAAAGGAGGGAAAGAATAGAGGAGGTCCCCCTGAAGCGTATTGGGACACCGGAGGAGGTCGCGGAGGTTGTTGCATTCCTTCTTTCGGATGTTTCCTCGTATATTACCGGAGCCAACATCGATGTGAACGGTGGTTTGTACATTCATTAGATCAGAAGTGAATTATGAATCGGCAAAGGGTCCGATAGATGAAAGTATTTTCTTTTTTCAAAGATGTCCTGGATCGTTCATAAGACCCTGTGTCATTTTTGGAATTATCCACCATGCTAGCGGTGATTGTTCGCCACTTGATTTTCCACTTTCATTCGCAAGTCGGAATCCGAGTTTGCTTTCTCATCAATGTTTTTAAAATAACCCTTGAACGTTTTAAAAAAGAATCGAAAAATGATTCCGGTTATGGGGGGGAGAAAGAACGTCTAGCCCAATTCTTCCAAGGACTTCACTTCAATTTTCCGTTTCTCAAGATATTCTCTAGTTTTATTCTTCTTGTGGTGTTCATCTTCGGACCAGACGACTGAACAATTATGATATATCGCAGATGCAATATGAATTGCATCACTGGCATAAAGTGTCAGATCGATCTCGATATCTTTGGCAAGGGATATCACCTCATCTACTTTGACTACTTCCAATGCACCGATATCTATCAGATCGTCCAGGTATTCATATGCAGACTGGATCCTGTCTTTCGTCTCCCCTGCTTTGACTAATGCCCTCGTTACCTCCAGCAATGAAAATGTAGAGGTCACGAAATGTGTTTCCATGGTCTGTATCTTTTCAAGTAATTGCATTGAATTACCATGATTCTGTTCTTCCTTCCTGAACCATTTGACAATGACTGATGCATCCAAATATTCACTCATGCATCATCCTCTTCCCTGGAATCTAGTAGAGCTTTGGTAAGGCTTGCATCAATCTCGCTTGTTTCAGCCAATCGTTTGATCTGATCGGCGATCTTCATGATCCTGTATCTTCTGATCAAGAGTCGAAGGGCTTCATTCACCGCTTCAGTTCTGTTGCGATACAATCCGCTATCTACGATAACATCAAGTTCGTGGACCAGAGCGGGTGAGGTTCTAACATTTAATTGAGTGCTAGGCATGCTATTACCATGTATATCATATGTTATACGATATATCAAGTTTTTCTTTTATTTCGAATGTGTCTTATTAAAGAACTTGCCTCCTCCGGCGATTTCGGGCACCTCTTTCATATTCTCTTCTTATCATCATTACAATTATTATCTTGGGTTATGAGGGGGACTATCCAAAGGATCAGTATTTTCATCCATAAGCTGAACTTTATTGCTTTTTCCATCACCGTTATAATCCATCCAAGCATCCTCGGGATTCACGGGATCCATTAATAGATCTATTTCCATCTCATCTGGAATGCCATCATCATCAAAATCACTTTCATTTAATTTACCATATAGGAATGATGCATTGAAACAAAGGGGAACACCATAATTTGAGATGTTCTCTTTCATCTGAACCGCATAATCCTCAGGATTTGTAGGATCTGTGGAAGTGTCGTATTCGTTTTTATTATCTACTCCGTCACCGTCCAGGTCCTTATACTTGTCATTAATATCAAGCGGATCCAATCCATATGTTGTCTCCCATTCATCTGGAATGCAATCATTATCTTTGTCTGGATCCAATTCATCAATAACTTTATCATTGTCA
>JBLIRF010000025.1:0-14087 GCA_049472175.1 Thermoplasmatota archaeon | reverse complement strand
ACTCGATCGGTGATACTTATATATCCATGGGAGGAAGCCTGGAATCGATCAATTATCAGCTGGCAAGCGAGATATTCTTCAACAGAATGCTCTATTTCTTCTATCGCGCGAACGCAAAAGGGACAGCGCGGGCCCTCACCACACAATGGTACTCCAAGGGGGACCTTATATCCAAGATCGTTGGGGAGATGAACGAGAGATATAACGAAAAGACGGGGTCGAGCGTCCTCGAGGCAATAGTCGTTTCTTCTCCCCAGAAAAGAAGGGGGCGACCTAAAAAGGAGAGACGGAGAGAACTCCCACCAGCAAACAAGGGGTTCGTCGCCAGAGAACTGAGATAGATCATCCATACATGGAAGGCGAGGGGATGGTCTTCTTGCCCCCGGGCTTGCTGATCTTCTGATAGCCCCTCATCTTGGCCTCCAGCAGGTCTGCTTCAGCGTAGAGCGGAGCCAGGTCTATCTCCAGATATGGGATTATGTTCCTGAGCACCTCTATTATACCGGCAGCTGCCCTGGCATCGGGTATATTGTCCCTGGCCTCTGCCAGAAGGCAGGTCACCTCGAAATTCCGCTTCTTACCCTCGTTAAGAAGCACCCCCGGGATACCGGATATGAGGCCTTCTGGAA
This sequence comes from Thermoplasmatota archaeon, assembly GCA_049472175.1. Classification (GTDB taxonomy): domain Archaea; phylum Thermoplasmatota; class Penumbrarchaeia; order Penumbrarchaeales; family Penumbrarchaeaceae; genus JAFGLL01. The sequence continues at coordinate 13,458 of JBLIRF010000025.1, read as the reverse complement.
AGATGGGGATCTTGGACCTATGAAGACGGTCCTTTCCGGAGGATGTCGAGGAGAGTCCGTACACGGTCTTCTCACTGGCGGGTAGTTGAGCAGGAGCTTGTGTGATTGTTTCCTGAGCATTTTCTCCCCCTGCTCCTTCACTGCCCCCCTGCGAGGGTGGTTGACCTTCTCCCTCTATCACCAATCCCTCAGGAGATATCATGCATGAGCATTTCTGCTCCTGTGCCCAATCCAGCATCGTATTGCAGATGAGCTTGATCAGGTTCGAGGGTGGCTGGAACTCCGAGAGGAACACCACGAGCCTTGTCCAATCACCATCAGGACCTTCCAGGTCCCCGGCATAGAACCTTACGGGATGATGGGGCTCCCCGTCCCTTATCACGGAAACGGTAGGGAAGTAAACGGAATCCATGATCCCGATAAGCTCCATATCCAGCGCTGCAACGATATAACTTGCTGTGATGGTGCTGACGAGCCCCACGCTTGGAAAACCGTCGATTATGAAAGAATCCCTGAGGTCCAGACGCCGGTACTCGTAGATCTCGATATCATCCATTTCGCTTTCCCACCTGAGTTGAAAAGGTCTAGCACATAATAACCTTTTAACAATTACTATCACTATCCGTTGCCGCTCAACCGCGGAAAATATGATATAGACCATTCCAACACTATAGGGCCATATGGGCCGACCTTTCATCCAGATAAACTGTGCGTCCTCCTTCGACGGAAAGATCGCCTCACCCGATGGGGCGAGGCTGCATATCTCCGGACCGTGGGATGTAAAAAGGGTCCACCAGCTCAGAGCAGAGATCGGAACGATCCTCGTCGGAGCGGGGACCATAATCGCAGACGATCCCAAGCTGAGGGTAAAGGCCGAGGTGATCGAGAAAGCCCCTCCTATAACCAAGGTCGTCTTCGATGGGGCAGGTAGGATCCCGATAGGATCAAGGTTCCTCAGGACCCCCGGTCGATCGATCATCATCACTTCGAACCTGTGCAATAGGGAATGGATCATGGGAATTCGGGAAGCTGCCATCCGGGAAGACCTCGACCTCAAGATCATCGAGATAGAGGCAGGAAGCAGAAGGTTCGAGGTCTCATCCGCACTTGCCGCCCTGTTCGATGAGGGGATCCAAAGGATCCTGGTGGAAGGTGGGTCCGAGGTCATCTGGGAGTTCGTGAGTACCGGGCACTTTGACCTAATAACAATATATTTCGCGCCGATCCTGGTGGGAGGTAAAGGACCCTCCATCATGGGTGGCAGTGGCTTCACAGGTTTCCCAGATAGTGTCATCGTGAAGAGCCTGACAATGACACCGGACGGGGGTGTGCTGGTGGAGCTTATCGGTAAGGATCAATAATTGAACTTCGTTCGATCGTTAACTATCTCGGAAAGCTTCTTTATGGCCTTTCTCTCCCTTATCCCGGGATGTTTGGGGACATCCACGTTGACGTTCACGTAGAGATCGCCGGTCCTTCGGCCTCGAATATTTGGCATTCCTTTACCCTTTATCCTCAGAGTGCTGTTTGGCTGAGTGCCTGAAGGTATCCGGACCTCGACAGGGCCTTGAAGTGTCCTTATTTCCACTTTGGTTCCCATCACTGCCTGGGGATACGTGATGGTGATATTGCATCTTACATCATCATCCCTTCTTTCGAAGAACGGATGAGGGCGGACCTCCACTGCAACATACAGGTCGCCAGGCGGGCCGCCCTTCTCTCCAGAATCACCCATTCCCGAAACCCTGAGCCGATTCCCGGTATCCACTCCGGGAGGGATATGCACCGATTTGGTGATCCTCTCCCTTACCTTCTTCTTTCCCCTGCACTTGGGGCATGGGTCCTTGATGATCTGGCCCTCTCCATTGCATCGTGGGCATGTCTTTGTCGTCACGTACTGGACCGGTCCAAGGTTCTTGACCATTCGCATGCTTCCAGTACCGTTGCAGTCGGGACATTCCACCGACTCCTCTCCATGTGCAGAACCGGACCCGTTGCATGTCGGACAGCTGATCAGGTGGACCACATCGATCTCCTTCTCGACCCCGTTCGCCGCTTCCTCAAGGGTGATCCGGACCGAGGTCAATCGGTCCTCCCCCTTCACTGGACCCCTTCCGCGGTAGGACCTCTCTTCAAAAGGGTCTCCTCCGCCGAAGAACGATCCGAAACCCCCTCCAAAGGACCGCATGAACATCCGCAGGGCCTCGTCGAGATCCACATGTTGGTACTGGTAGTGCGGCATCTCTCCCTCATCAGCGGCGAACCCGTACTGGTCGTACTGTGATCTTTTGTCATCGTCGGATAGAACCTCGTAGGCTTCCGTTACCTCGGTGAACTTCTTCGCGGCCGAGGGATCCTCCGGGTTCCTGTCTGGATGAAATTTCAGGGCGAGCTTGCGATATGCCTTCTCGATGTCCGCCTTGGGTGCATCCTTTTGGACGCCGAGTATCTCGTAGTAGTCCTTCTTCATCATTGCACGGCCTTTAAAGAAGGTGGGAGAAGGGGACAGGACCCCTCCCTGCGGTCAAATATCACTTGTCCTCCGCTTCGACGTCTATGTAGTCGTCATCCTCCTCCTTTTTAGTTGAAGGGGGCTCCTCATCCTCCTCTTCCATTGGAGGCTTCGAAGCCTTTGATGCCTGCTGATACATCTCTGCAAAGAGCTTCTGGGAAGCTTCCGAGAGCTCTTCCGTCTTTGTCCTGATCTCCTCTGGATCGTCCCCCTCCGCTATCTTTTCCAGCTCCTTCATGATGGACTGTACTTTCTCGACCTCGGAATTGTTGAGTTTTTCGCGATGGTCCTTGATGGCACGCTCTGTCGAGAATATTAGAGATGTGGCGTTGTTCTTTGCCTCTGCAAGTTCGAGCTTCCTCTTATCCTCGTCTGCGAACCGGTCCGCATCATCCATCATCCGGTCGATATCAGATTCCGATAGCGCTCCCGTTCCGGATACTATGATATCCTGACTGTTACTGGTGGCAAGGTCCTTTGCAGTAACGTGAACGATACCGTTGGCGTCTATCTCGAAAGTGACCTCGATCTGGGGTATACCCCTCGGGGCTGGCGGGATGCCGGTCAAGGTGAAGACACCAAGTGTCTTGTTGTCATTGGCCATGGGTCTTTCTCCCTGAAGGACATGGATCTCCACCTGGGGTTGATTGTCGGACGCCGTGGAGAATATCTTGGACTTCTTGGTGGGAATGGTCGTGTTGCGGTTGATTATCCTCGTCATAACACCTCCAAGGGTCTCTATCCCAAGGGATAGCGGGGTCACATCGAGGAGGACCATATCCTTTCCGACCTCACCCGATAGCACACCTGCCTGAATGGCAGCCCCTATGGCCACGCATTCGTCCGGATTGATGTTCTTCGTGGGCTCCTTTTTCAGGACATCGTTTATCCTTTTCTGTACCAATGGGACCCTTGTGGACCCACCGACAAGAAGGATCTTGTCGATATCCTTTGGCTCGAGCTTTGCATCCTTCAGGGCCTGTTTGAGCGGTTTCATGGTCTTCTCCACGAGATCATCGATCAGGGACTCGAAATTGGCCCTTGTGAGCTCCATCTCTAGGTGGAGCGGCCCATCATCCCCCTGGGTGATGAACGGGATGGAGATCTGGGTCGTCGGGGTCCCAGACAGCTCGATCTTTGCCTTCTCACCTGCATCCTTCATTCTCTGGACGGCCTGTTTGTCCTTCAGAAGGTCCACCCCATGATTCTTCTTGAACTCCTTAGCTATCCATTCGATGATCCTCTGGTCGAAATCGTCTCCGCCTAGATGATTGTTGCCCGAGGTCGATTTGACCTGGAAGACACCGTCCCCTATCTGGAGGATCGATACATCGAATGTTCCCCCTCCAAGGTCATAGACCAGTATCGTCAGGTCCCCTTCCTTGTCAAGCCCGTAAGCCAGGGCGGCTGCCGTCGGTTCATTGATTATCCTCTTCACCTCGAGCCCTGCGATCTTCCCGGCATCCTTGGTGGCCTGCCTCTGGGCATCCTCGAAGTATGCGGGGGTCGTTATTACGGCCTCGGTCACCTTCTCGCCCAGATATGCCTCCGCATCCTCCTTTAGCTTCTGAAGGACCATGGCAGATATCTCCTGGGGGGTGTATTTCTTTCCCCCCATCGAGACCTTGGTCTGCTGTCCCATCTTCCTCTTTATAGAAGCGATCGTATTGTCCGGATTGGCAACTGCCTGCCTCTTAGCAAGCTCGCCGACAAGCCTCTCGCCCTTTTTCGTAATGCCAACAACGGAGGGCGTGGTACGGGCACCTTCCCTGTTGGGAATGACCACAGGCTGTCCTCCTTCCATTACTGCGACCACTGAATTAGTGGTCCCCAGATCTATTCCAATTACTTTTCCCATTTGAGATCACCTCTTTTACCGTTATTTCTTACCTTTTTCCCTCTTGGCGGCATGCCCGGATCGTCCCGTTGCCACCTCCTGAGGCTTCCTGTTCACGATGACCTGTGCAGGTCTGAGAGCTTTACCTTTGTAAACGTAACCGGCCTTGACCTCCTTCACTATGACCTCATCCTCGGTCCCGCTGTCCTCCAAGGAACCAACTGCTTCGTGGAAGTGATGATCGAAATGCTGGCCTTCCGTCACTATCTTCGATATACCTATCCTCTGGAACAGGACGAAGACCTGGTTCTCTATCATCCCTATCCCCTTTTTCATCTGCTCGAGAGCATTACCTCGGTCCCGGGACCTATTAAGAGAATCCTTGGCAAGTTTGAAGCTGTCGAGAACATCTATCAATCCCCCCGCCAGCTCCTCTATCTTTCTGTCAGCGACGGATTCCTTCTCTCCTTCGTGCCTTCTCTTAAGGTTCTGATAATCCTTCTGAAGGAATATGACCCGCTCCTCCAGGGACCTTTTTTCCACCGAGAGCCTGGAGAGCTCCATCCGAAGACCGTCTATCTCCTTTTCCATCTGTTGCAGTGATGCGTCGATAGGGGATATCACTGGAACGCTTCTTTCCCCCTCCTGACATACATCGTTCTGTTTCCTTGTAAGGATTATGTCCAGGACCCCCTGGGAAAAGGTCACCGAGATCCCGTCCGGGTCCGGTTCGAAGGGTAATGCCTGGATGGTGCTGAACCGGCCTCTCGTCCCATCTGCCTCCAGTTTGAGTATGTCCCGGGATACGGCTATCTTTATGGCTTCCTGGGCCACACCGGGCAGTTCCACCGTTACCCTGGCTCCTTCCGGGGTCTCGGCTATCTCCGTGGTCGGTTCCCTTTCTTGAGGATCCTTGCCGGCCATGATTGTTACCTCCTTCTATACAACCTCAAGTTGTAATCTTATTGTCACCCTTACGTGCGTCGGTGTATTTAATATTTTCCAGGTCATTGGACAAATCGACGGAAACCGATTTGTAATTCCTCAGGCGTATGGAGTCCATGGAGGTCCATTCTCTTGTCTACATCCTCCTGATACTGATCATCATCGCATCCGTTGTGATGGTCAATATCGCCAAATATGGTTGGAGGAGCAGGGTTTGGACCTGGTTCTTTGCAGTTCTGGGAGCCGTATCCATGATGGTGCTTATGATCATCATCTATCCAGTCCTATGAGGCATGCAAGTGAAAGAAGCAAGAACACTGATGAACAGTCCGACCTACAAAGGTCCCGACCCTCTTTTGATATTTCCGATCAGGTCTGATGTCCACTGGTCATACAGGAATGACAGGATCGTTCTCCAGTATCCCAAGAACTTCAACTGGCTGGAGAGGAAGCTCCACAAGGTCCTCAAGGGACCAGAGAATATAAAACGCCCACTGGATGAGATAGGGTCCCTTCTTTGGGAGATGAGCGACGGGGAGCACAACCTTGTTGAGATATATATTGCACAGCAGGAACGGTTCCATGAGCGCGTTGAACCGGTGGACAAGGTGGTGGGTGGACTTCTGGAAACAATGCTGGGGCTGGGCTTGATGAGACTCGATTACAGGGACGGCAACGCAAGAGGAACCGACAGAAAGGCCAAGAGAGTGATCGTAAGACCAAGGGATGATGATAGAAATTAGAGAAATGTGGACGTGGATATTGGGAAGTATAGAATGATCATTCTTAAACAACAATGTTTTTATCCGGATTACTCTGTATGGTACAAGGCCAAGTTGGTTCTCGAATAATGCCTTGCTATTGGCAACAGTTGTTCGGCATCGGTGATATAATGCGTTCTAACGTTTTCAAGTGGAGGATCTTTCTGGTTGCCATGACGGCTCTATTGACCGCGTCCCCTCTGTATCAGCTCACCGGGGCCGCTGCCGGGACGGTGCTTCCAGCCGGTTACGATTCAGTTTCCTACGAGGACATGACACCCATTGACAAGGTCACCCTCATCAACCACGATCGGGAAGGCATCCTGGATGACTTTGCATATCTGGCCTCGGTGCCTGCCTCCGTTTTCAGGTCTAAGGACAATGAAAGGGTGTTTATGAACCCAGTCCTTTTCTACGAGCCGCCAAGGGAGACGTCCGATGAGGAGAGGGTCCAGAACACATACCCTGCTATATCATACCTCATGGAAGACCTCATGACAGCTGCTGATGGAGAGCTGGCCCGGATCGAACTTGTGGGTTTCAAGGGAGATGCGCCAGGGGACCTGGGCAACGATTGGAAGACATCTGACATCACTTCGATCGATGCTGACGACCCGTTCACGGTGGCATCAGATATCGCTATTTCGAACTGGGAATGGTCTGACACGGCCGTCATTGCCGTGATCGACGAGAAACCAAAGGAAATGGACGAGAAGATGAACGGCCAGGTCTCAGGGACTACTCCGAACTCAGCACCACGTTCGGGTTCTCTCAACGGGGAGAAGGAGCCTTCCCCGGTCGATCCCAATACCCACGACTTCACCGTAGAACCAGATTACAAATACATCACATCCCAGCTTACCTGGGGTCAGGACTGGAACCCGTTATCCGAGGTGACGGAAAGGGGTAAGGACCCTGACCTTCAGCTCTACGATATGCAGCTGGGAATGGTGGGGGCCAGCGAGAAATGGAACGTTCTGGAGGGCGCTTCCGAGGAGATCGATTCCTACATATATCATTCAGGGGAATGGGAGTTCGCTGTCACTTACATGCCCACGGAGAACTCGCTGGTGCATGATGATGAACCAGATAGCTGGTCATCGGTCCCCTACCCGTCCCAGGCAACCCCTCTCGAGAGGGAGGAATGGAGGAAAGACCGGATCAGGGACACCATGATCGACAGAGCGGAAAGGGGGCTGGACCCGGATGCACCGTTCGATTCGGGGGTCGAATACACAATAGATTACACCCTGTATCCGGGCATCGATGTTCCCACCAAGATAGATACACCATTCTACTGCAGGGATGCAAAGTTCACTCTTGAATGGTCGGACAGCGGCTCCGATCTGGGCCTCATACTCAGAGGGCCCGAGGGGGCGGAGATAGCGGTAGCAGCGGGTGCTACCTCGGGAAATACGCAGGTCCTCGAGATACCGGAACTCGGCCAGGGAGAGTATCAGGTCTCGGTGGTCAACCTTGCCGGTTCCGGTACGGACTTCACGGTGAAATACGAGTTCTGCCAGAAAAAGGAGGTATGGGAAGGCACCAGCTGGGCAGGCGCTGCTAACGCTGCCGTTATCGCATCCGCGATAAATGCACCACTGCTGTTCGCATCATCAAAGGGATTGTCCGACACGACAGGGGATGCGATCAACACTCTCGGAGTGAAGAAGGTCATTGTGGTGGATATCGACTCCCATGCAGGGAGCGGGCCATACCGGGATATTGATGCTCTCCGCGGGTTCCTCAGGAAGGAGATAGAAGTGGAAAGGCTGGACGACATCGAAGAGGTCTATGAAAAGGTGAAGGAGGTCGTTGATTACGACAGCAACAGGCCGGGAGATGTCGTTTTCACCACGATCAATCCCTGGACCTATTGGGACGTCATCGTTGAAAGGGATACTTCCGTGAACCCCAAAGGAGAATACCCAGGAGCTCTATTCATTGGTCCTGCCGCACTCGCGGCAGCGTATCACGGCGCTCCTGTGTTCGTGAACGACATACACGCCGAACTTTCCTGCGCACAAGCATGGCATAATGCTTTCTGGGTCCATGCATACCATCACAGCAGGGCGCCGCCATCCGTTGCATGTATGGTCCTCACAGCAAAGAGCACATACAAGGTGCTCGACAGGTACGGTTTCGATAAAAAGGAACCGGTCAACGAGGACGGAAAGCACAAGGAGAGCATCATCACCGTTGCAGACCAGTTCGATATAGGCTCGTCGTGGGACCGGGGGCTGGTCGGTGGGGCTGATTCAGGAAGGATAATGGGGACCCCCGTCGATACCTCGGCCTGGATCTCCCGCAATGCGCTCTACCCGAAATTGATATATGCCAATCCGGCCGTGGACAAGTCCCTGGATGATAACGGTGGTATGAGGATCCAGGGATCCGAATCCACGCGGGGTCTATCCGGCCGTCTCGTCATAACGACCCCGGAAAGGGAGGAGGAGGTCGATTACCCGGTGACGATGACCTGGGTCTCTTATCAGTACAAGTTCAACGAACAGGCTTCCGAATACTGGGGCTGCCCTTACACAACAAGGACCGGTATCACCCCATACTTCGACATGTCGGACTCCAGTTCCGACCCCGATGGAATAGACCCGGATGGCAGATATCCGGACCTTCACTCCTCGGAGATAATCCCCGCTTACATCGAGGCATGCGGATACGACACCGTGTATTCAACCACGTTCGAAAAGACCACGGAAAACCTCAACCGGGGCACCATTTTGTGGCTCGAGGTCATGCATGGAGGGCATACGAACTCCGGGGTGGTAGGATGGTGGGATGAACGCGGAGCCGCGGAGGGAAACCCCTGGAGAGGCTACGAGGAATCAGGTGCCCCGATCGGTACAACCACGCAGGTCCTGAGGGGTGCGACCGACGATCCCGATGTTGTCACGATGTCGAAACATGTGGGGCTTGATATAACTCCGGGTTTCGGCCCCATAACCGATATCGGTCTCATTCCGGAAAGGCATGACGGGGTGGTCATAGCCATTGCACAGCAGAGCCAGACAGAGTACAGCGAGGACGGTCTCGTCATGGATGAAGCTCTTGAGAACCTCCACTCCATGGGGTTCTCCGCTGGCAGCTGCCTTATCGCCAACACCTACCTGCACCTGATGCTCGTGAGGCACGGCTCCATATTCCAGGTCATCGATCCCTGGCTCACCTCCTGGTATTCCGCCTTTGCGATGAACATGTTCGTCAGGGACATTTATTACGACAGGACCGTCGGGGACGCGTTCGAGAGGGGCATTTCACATGTTGGTATCCAGTACCTCGTGGACGGGTGGTGGTGGGACATCTTCGAGAACCTTGTTTTCTTCGGGGATCCCGACCTCAAGGTATATTCTCCCAAGAACGACTGGTCGGAACCCACATCGCTCCAGAAAGGTGCGGTCATTGACGGTCACTCCCCCTTTGGCTCCAGGGACCATCCGAACGCTACCAACACCGGCATCCTCTGGGATATCCTGGCTTTCCTTGCATTCGCCGGCCTTATTGGGGCTGGTGCATACGTTTTCTACAAATACAGGAAAGGGGAGGATGTCCCCTTCCTTCGAAGCCTCACCGGGAGAGCAAGAGCCTGAACGCTTCATTGAAAAAGACCTTTCATGTTTTCAAAGACGGTCACCCTCTGGAAAAGTGATTTATTCCTCTATTGAATTGATGTGTGGAGAAGGTACCGGAGGGAGTTCAACGATATTGACCAATCTCAATATAATTCCCGGGCGGAGGATAGAGGAGACACTTGGGATAGCCTACGGGTACGCATCGGTCAAGGAAAAGAAGGGAGGCCGGCTGTTACTGGAAAGAAACGGTGATATCATACCATGGAAGGACACATCCGAGGATTTCGAAGCTCTCTTCCGCGAAGCGGAGGATAAACTCATTGCCTCATGCTCTTCCATAGGCGGGGATGCTGTGATAAAGGTCGAGGGAAAGCTGTCAAGGGATGGATCAGGTAATCCCGAAATGTTATTGATGGGGACGGCGGTCAAGCTGGATGTAAGTGATGTGCCTGTACAACCCTCGGAAAGGGCAGAGACCGGGGATGAGGAGGGGGGCCACATTTCGGTGAAGTTCGATGGAGATACCACGAGCTGGGAGCCGCCTCAGGCGACAAGTCCGACCGTGGAGGTCCTGAAGAAGTTGAGAGGGAGAGGTACAAAGGACATGGAGGAAGGGCCGGACGATAGCGATCGTATACTGGCATTGGCAAGGGAGGTTGGAATATCCCAGGAACGTGCGAAGCTATTCATTGATGGAGGCTTCGATACACTGGAAAGAATAGCAGGATCTTCCGTGGCGGACATCTCCGCCATCGAAGGAATAAATCCCACCCAGGCAAGGATAGTAAAGAAGAAGGTCCAGGAATTGCTCTCAATGGAGTGAGGTTGATCTCCATGGATGTCCTGGAACTCGTCTTCACGGCAAAGATCCTCGTGGTGATGATCACCCTTGCGGGAAGCTCGGTGATGGACATCAGATATCGCAGGATACCTGATCGTTTCTGGTCCCTGATGCTTGTCGGGGCGGGGCCACTCATGGTCTGGGAGATGTACCTGCGGGGGGGTGACGAGAGCCCTATGAGCTTTCTATCCCTCCTTCTTCCCCTAGCGGGTATCCTTTTCGTTCTCTTCGGCTATCCCGAACTCAGAGAGATCAGGAAAGGGAACATCCAGGATATCTTCTTCCTTTTGTTCTATATCACAGCAGCTGCTGGAGGTGTACTCGCATTTCTGTTCGGGGACCGCGGTCTTTTCTCTGAAGTTGGGATCTCCTTCATCTTCATGATGATCTACTTTGTGCTGTATTCTGTTCCGATAGGCGGGACCAGGATAATCCACGGAGGAGCAGATGCCAAGTGCCTGATATCACTTGCCGCTCTTTTTCCATGGTATGTAACTGGTCTGCCCTTCGAGACAGGACCGTTCTATGAAATCGTGGAGGATATACCGGCTATCGCGAAGATATTCCCCGTATCGTTATCGGTAATGTTCAATGCGGCCGTGATCACGGCTCTCGTGATGTTCATTGCACTCCCTCTTCGGAACCTTCTGAAGGGAGAATTCTCGATCAGGTCATTCACAGGTTACAGAATGGACGTCAAAGAGCTGCCAGGGAGCCATGTCTGGGTCCTGGTGGAGAAGGATGGCAAGAGAGAGAAGAAGGATCCCACCAGGAAACTGACAGAAAGATTGAAGAAAGAAGGAATAGAGCGGGTCAGCGTTACGCCGAAGATCCCCTTCATCCTTTCACTTACCACCGGTTTCATGATACATGCGGTCATTGGTAATCTGGTTGCAGTGCTTTTTTTGATCTTCCAATGAGAGAATGTAACTATTGCCGATAGTGAAGTCAGGATACAATCCGCCGGACCCAGACCTGATCCCTGAACAATGATCCTGAACCCGAATGGTTCGCACGGGATCCTTCCTTCCTCTGACATTCCCACGTTGATGACAGCTGTGCTATAGGACACCGATCTTCTGAAGCGCCTCATGATAATCCTTTGGGGAGAAATATCCTACGAACTTGCCTTCATCGTCCTTGACGACCACCGCGTACGGAATGAACTTTGAGATCTTATCCAGTACCTCCGATACATTGTCGTCGTTGCCTATCTCCATTATATTGGTGTTCATCAGGTCCTCGGCTGTCATGCCCAGGACCTCGACACCCTTTGCAATGGTGATCAGGAATTCCCTTGCGGTCACTGCACCTACCGGTGTACCGTTATCATCCATAAGGAAGATCGCACCCCTGGGGACCTCCAGAAGTCTCTTGGCAAGGTCACTGCTTGTGGTCGCCTTTGGCAATGCAGTGAACTCATCTGTTATATCGAACTCCCGTATACTCATGTTCACGATATTGGGATTCTCGTCTTCGGTCCCTTTTATAGCCATTTCCATTCCTCCTCAACAGCTTTAGGTTGTTGTAATTATAAAACCTTATCGAGTGCAATCTCAGGTTGCGAAATCCCCTTGTTGAAAATGCTGACGGATGATAAAAGAGGCAGATACGCTGATCGGAACGATCATCCCGTGCATATACTCCTGGTCCACCACATATATGTAATTCACTTCAACATGAAACGCTTACGGTGAACCGAATCGGCCAAAATCTATATAATGATTATATTGTACGGGGGATGCCAGGCTTGGTCGGGGAGCTAGGCCCTCCCTCGCGCTTAACGGCGTGCCGCAACACGGTCTACAGCGGGACGACAGTCATGGGGCGGCGCAACCAGTACACCGTCGGTCCAGAGGACGACAATGAAGTAACGTCCCTCGGGGTTGGAAGAGGCGTCTGATGCGGCCGGAGGGTCGTATCGATGCCCTGACTATGGGAACCGGGTCAGGCCCGGAAGGGAGCAGCCTAACCGTAGATTCTCAACGCTCGTTGGGAACCGGGACGGAGGAGTCCCACGGAGCAACCGGCGACGGACCAGGGCGTCCACCCATGTCGGCCTGGTTCCCGTTATTCTGGTCGGAAACAAATGATCGAAAGAAAACCTTTGATAGTGTTCGACATGGACGGAGTGCTTGTTCACGAGAGGAGCTCTTGGAGGCTCGTTCATGATTCACTGGGGACATCGAACGAGATGGCCTTCAAAGCCTATATGAGGGGGGAGATAGACGATCTTGAGTTCATGAGTAAGGATATCAGGTTGTGGATGGAGAAGGGCTTGACAAGAAGGGAGGATGTGAGTCATATTCTGGGATCGGCGACCCTCATGGACGGTTTCAGACGATGCACGACCACACTATCAAACATGGGGACCGAACTTGCCATAATCAGCGGAGGGCTTGATCTTCTTGCGGAGAGGCTTGGAGCCATCGGTAATTTCGATCGTTGCATCGCAAACGGACTGGCAACAAGAGCTGATGGAACCCTTACCGGCGAAGGCATCCTCAGGGTCCCCCTGAGGGACAAGGGTTCCGTGCTTCGGAACATGTTCAAAAATTCCGGGACCTATGGTCCTGTGGTTTCGATCGGAGATTCCCCGGTGGATATCCCGATGTTCGAACCCTCCGACCTTTCGATCGCCTTTCGACCCGAGAACGCAGAGGTCGAAAAGGCAGCGGACATCGTCGTCCATAGATCTGACCTTGGAGAGGTCCTTGATATCCTGATCGATCATTTACAGGATAGCGATCTTTGCTAGCGGACCTCAATAAACTTTTATTGGGGTTCACACATACCCCCTGGTTCAGTCGAAGCTCGACAAAGGATGTTGGTGATCGGAATGCCAACTCAACTTGATGAACACAGCAATGAGGTCATACGTTCCATAATCGAGATGCTGGCCGAGAAGTTCACCGATGACAAACACGTTACGGTGCAGAGGATATTCGACAGGTTCGCGACCCGTCTCGTCAAGG
>JBLIRF010000024.1:0-14256 GCA_049472175.1 Thermoplasmatota archaeon | reverse complement strand
GATCAACCCTCACCGCATGTGGTCATGGTCAATGCTACCGACCTGATACCTGTGACCTCGATCAGGGTCCCTGGATGGACAGGCGACCTCTATTACAACACCACACTCTACGTCTGGGATGACGATCCCGTCTCCCTGAACCCGACAAATCCCGGAGAGTTCCATCTAACGGAGGACGGCGGGTCCGAGGAGGTGGAGCTTGAGGCGCACAACGTCAACGGGATATTCTCGGACCCGGAAAGGGATTTTCTGGGCTTCCAGATGTACAATACGACCTCGAAGAGCTGGGATACGGACCATGACTCGGACCTGCTTCATATCGATGTCGAGGAGAGATCCGGCTACTGGTATGCAGTGTTGACACCGAAGGCAAATCAGAACGGGAACGAGACCGTGAAGTTCATGGGATCGGACGAGCATTCCAACATCACCACGGATGTTCTGTTCATGGTGGAGCCCGTCAATGATCTTCCAAAGGTATACTCCGTCAAGGTCCATGGAGCTGCATTCGAGGTGGACGATACGAGACCGGAATACCCGGTGATCGACCTTTCCGGTCAGGTGCTTGTACTGGAGGATGAGGAACTGGTCATCGAGGTCATTGCCGAGGACATGGACACCGACAGGGAAAAACAGCAGCTCAACTACAAGCTGGAGAGATACCAATCGGACGACTGGGAGGGAGAGCTCGAGGTGGACCCGTTGACAGGCCGGACCACACTGGTCCCGAACAACGACGATGTCAGGGACAAGAATTCGGACATCGTCATCTCCATCGACGACGGGACCATCGATGGCGCCATCAAACTGAGGATGATCCTGGAGATCACCAATGTCCCCGATATACCAAGAATATCCCTTCCAGCTTCCCTTGGGACCGTTTATGAGAAAGGTGAGGAGATCACCATCATCCCGATCTTGGAGGATCCGGACCTGGGGGATACTCTGGTGGTTTCGGTCAATATGGAGGACGAGATAGATGGGATCGATCCCATTACGGACCAGCTTCCCCATGCGGATCTGATAAAGGACCTTGAATGGGGGTTCAACGAGAACATCGGAATGTTCTGGTTGAAGACCGACGATTGGAAGATATGGCAGGGACCCGGAGGATTCGTCGGTATAGTCAACATCACCGTTGTGTTCATGGTCGAGGATTCGATGGCAGCCTTCGATACCATCTCAGTGGACCTGTCATTGACATGCCCCCAAGGACCGATCTACCCGGAGGATTACGATGAGCCCCTGGCAGCGGGGGAGTACTCTTACTCGATCTACGACGAACATCCTCTGGAGACCCCCACGGTCTCCGAAGGTCTGAGGGTGAACTTCAAGATCGACAGGCTGGTGAGGACCGTGTTCGGCGATGAGATGGAGCCAAGATGGGAGTATGATGGTGAGGTGATATCCACACAGAAGGATTTCGACCACACCTTCGATGACCACGGCCCGAAGACGGTATATCTCTATTTCGAAAAGGACAATATGGACACAAGAGACCAGAAGATGGAAATGAAGTTCACACTGGTGGTATTTGAAGAGCCATTGGACCATGACAATGCCACCCTAGGGTGGGTGGTCCCGGTCCTGATCGTCGCAATAGTGCTGATAACAACAATGCTTGGGGTCGGGACATTCCTTATCCTCAGAAGAAGGAAGGGGCTCACGGCTCCATCCAATGATATGCACGTCAGGGTACCAGATCCCGGAGAAGAGCCCGGGGACGGTCCTGATCGCGTTCCTCAAAGCCCCGTGGGAATTTCCCCGGTAAAGGACGATATCGAGACGAACAGACCGCCTCCCGAAAGCGATGAAGTGCCTCTATCAATACCATGCCCTAACTGCGGATCCCCAGTGCAAGATGGGTGGTTCCTCTGCCCTGAATGCAAGAACCCTCTGGAATGAGAACCTTTCACATGGTTCCTGACAGGCCGCAGTATGGACAGGTTATCTGATGGGAACCCGCGGGCAGTTCGATGTGTCCGCCGCACTGGGGGCATTCAACCGTAATCATCTGAGTTTTCACGCCTGCGGGCGGCGCTGGTGCCATATGTGGATCGTGGTGATGGATCCGTGCGGGGTCCATATAGTGCGGAGCCTCTATCGGTCTCTCGTCGGTATGCTCTATCGCCTGGTGGACGGTTCCCACGGCTGCGTTCCTGCCAACCTTGGCCTTTGTGATGAAATAATCGATGAAAGCGAGGACCAGGGCCACAAGGAGGAGGACCCCGGTGATCAGGATTATCAGGTTGTTCTCAACGAGGAAGACGGAGATGATTATGATGGACAGCGCCATCAGGAACATGACCGCATGAGCCGCAGGAACCCATCCGGGAACCTTGGTCACACCCGCCAGGATGTCCTTCTTTCCGGGAAGCAGGATGTATGTGATTATGAGCAGAACGAAGGTTATGAGAAGGAGCACCTCGGACAGCAACCAGTAGGGATCGAGTCCAGCCATCGAACACCGAGGCTTCCTCTGTTATTTAGCTATTGCGAACGATGGGGCGAAGTGAGCCGGGGGGTCATCCAACTTCCCGTCCCTTTGCGGGTTCATGGACATATCTCAGGACCAGGAGGGCGGCGATCGTTCCCATCAGTGCGGAGAAGAGGAAGGGCACAGTGTAACCCGGTAGGTCCATGAAGGCCAGATCGAAGTACCGGTCGTGGGTATGGTCCCAGATGAAACCCCCTGCCAGGGCGCCTATCAGCGCTCCGACATTGGAGTAAGCCTGGATCGTCGCTATGAGCCGTCCCCTTATTCGAACGGGGGAGAGGTCCGCCTGGAGGGACCTCGTTGCCAGGGTGGCTATCTGCCTTCCAGTGTCCTTTCCCGCAAAGAACAGCCATGCCAGTAAATAGCCGAGGGGCATCAGAGGGGTCAGGGACATGATGATGGTGGAGAGCTTGGAGGTGAGGCTTCCGTATACGACGAAGGGTTTCTTCCGTGAACGGTCGGAAAGCACTCCGGATGGCAGGACGAAAACGAGCCCGACCGCCTGAGAGAGTCCGAAAAGTATGGAGAACACCTCGTTCGGCATGTTGAAGACCTCGTCCATGAACAGGAACATGACAGCGGATCCCAGGGACCAAGAGAGTCCCTCGAAGAGGGAGTTGGAATAGAGGAAATACAGCGACCTCTTTATCCGGGGTCTCAGCCTTCGAAGGGACCTCTGCATCTCCTGATGCCTTACCCTCAGGTCCTTCAGGACCGGGAGGGCATCCCTCAGCATTATCAACCCGATGACGGCCCCGACAAGCGATATGATGCTGGTGAAGTAGAAAGGCATCCGCACGGACCCAAGCTCGCTCATATGCAGTCCGTATCTTGCCATGAACTGGATGCCGGACCCAATGAAAGGACCGGCAATGAACCCTATATTGGAGATTATCATGTAGATCGAGATCGCCCTGCTCCTCTTTTCGCGGGGTGATGAATCCACCACAAGGGCCTCCCCGACGGGCCATACCATCGCGGATGCCGCTCCCTGGAGCAGTCTCACGAAGACAAGCCCGAACCAGCTGTCGGGGAGGGTGAAGAGATAGGCCAGGACCGAGTATGTGAACATGCCAGCAATGATGACCTTCTTGCGGCCTATACGGTCGGACAGCTTCCCGAACGGTCGAGCCAGGAATGCCCGGGTGAGCATGAAGGATGCAAGAAGGATGCCGACCTCGGTACCCCCTCCACCGAGAAGGAGCACGTAGGAGGGGAACAGCGGAAGTATCAGCCCGAATCCGAGATATATTGTGAAGGCGAGAGCGGAGGCAACAATGAGGTTTCTCACCCAGCTCCCGGACATCGGTCCCCAGTCCTTTTCCCGATCATTCCTCAACGTATTTCACAACGCCCTCGACCGTTATGAAGGCCGCTCCTTTCGTGCAATGGATAAAGACATAGTAATCGCCAGGGATGGAGATATCGTCCTCTGTGAAGTTCCAGGAGACGACCCTCGATCCAAGGACCTCGACGGTCTCGTTCGCCATCAGCTTCTCGTAGGGGTTGTATAGAAGGACCTCGACCATGTTCGACGAGATCTCCTGTGCGTAGAAACCTCCCACAGAGATATCGAGTCCCAAATACTTCGCGTTCTTCTTGATGGTCCAGTTCACATCGGTGGTGTTGCTGATGATCCTTACACCCGGTATCAGAGGCTCTCCGATAAGTACCTGGGTGTTGGATGAGATCTCCGTGTCCCGGGGTACTATGGTGATCGGGACGGATGCATTGTCCCGGGCGTTATCCTCGTCGTATACGGTGAGGGTAACCGTGTATTTGCCCTGGACGGTATAGATGTGCATGTAGGTGGCGTTCTCGGTGCTCTCAGGTTTTGAACCGTCCCCCCAGTTCCAGATGTAGTTGATAATACCGTTGGCGCTGAGGTTCCCGGTATAGTCCTTGTCGTATGAGGCGTTGCCGTCGAAGGTGACCATGTCCCCCTCTCTTGCTAGTTCCGAGCTAACCTTCAGTACCGCGACGGGAGGGATGTTGGGTTTGTCGGTGGTCTCGTTGTCATCACCACCGCCATCGTCGTCGCCCTTGAAGGAATTGACGATCCCGATGATCCGGGGCACCGCTATAAGGCTGACTATGACCAGGACCGCAACGGCCGCAACGACCCCTATGATCGTCAAAACGCTCTTCTTTTTCATTGTTCCCACCCTCAGGCCAGCATTCTCGCTCAGGTAGGGGATTGGACAAAGGCGTTCATTAATGTTTTGGAAGCTTGATAGAAGGTATTACTGGGGAGGTTTCACCTTGAGCCTCTCCTCCTTCTGGATCTTGCGCTGGAGAATTCTGTCCAGAATGAGCTTCATATAAACAGCGTCATGTTCCAGGAGCGGGGATTCGGAAATGACCCGGAACTCCCATTCATCGTGGTTGAGCATCATCTCGGCCAGGGGGTCGAACCTGAGGTCCCCTTTCTTGATGGGGGTCGCCATGATCTTGTCGCCGTCGGCATGTTCGACACCGGAGAAGTGGATGTAGAAGCTGTCCGATTTGGTAACTGCGCGGACCCTGTTGAAAAGCTCCTCGAAATCGTCTATCTCCCTCAGGGTCCCTCTTTCCCGGGAGTGGATATTGGGTATATTGAGGACGGGGATGGTCCGCTGCACCCTCTTGACCACTGCCAGTACCTCGTCCAGGGAGCCGAAGACCTTCTGCCTCCCGCTTGTCTCTATCCCTATCAGGGTATTGTATCCGAGTTTCCTGAACCGGTCCCTCAGGCCTCTGACCTCTTTTACGGCCAGCTCCAGCGCCTCGTCCGGCGGGCGCTCGTGATACATTCCGATGGTGATGGAGAGTATGTCGGCACCGAGGGTCTGCGCCATGTCCCCGGCCCATAACAGGTTCTCCATGGACCTGTCCCTGTATGTGGAGTCCCCCAGAAGGTCCATGTAGTATGGTGAATGGATCGAGAGCTTCACATCGAGCTCCTCGCCGAGCTCCCTTATCAGAGCGAGGTCCTCCGGGATCTCCCTCTGGGGTCTCAGGAGCTGGATCTCCATGGCATCAAGCTGAAGTGCGTGTATGTCCTCGATGCCGTCCTTCAGTGTCCTGCCCTTGCATGAGAGCGGTATGCCTGCTGGACCGAACCTTATGTTCATCACGTTTCCATCCTGTGCTTCTTGATCATGTATTCCGCTGTGCATCCCTTGGTACGCATCAAATCCTTGCCCTTTTCTCTTGGTTGATGGTTGTATATATATTTATTGGAAAAAAATACCTTTTTTCCCTTTAAAGTCCTTCAAAGAGTGATCTTCCCCTTCTTGAGCAGCATTTCGACGGCCCTGTCAGCCGCGTTCTCAAGCTTTTCTTCGCTGGAAAGCTCCTCGTCCACCATTCTGTTCTGGTCATCGATGAGCGCCCTGGCATCCCTTTTCATCTGGTCCCTTTCATGCCTCAGTGCGAGCACCTTCTCTCTGAGGTCCATTGCCCTCTGGTGGTAGGAATCCGCCTGTTTTCGGACCTTCAGATACTCTTCGTGCCTCTTGTCGCCCTCCTTGCGCAGGTGATCGAGAGTCGGGTTCATCGCATCCATCTTCTCGTTGAGCTCCTTGAGCCTGCCGAAGATCTCCTGGACCCGGGCATGCTCCTCGTCGGCCAGCCGTCGGTATTCCCTGACCTCCTCCTCCTTGTTCTGGGCCTCCACCCTTGCCGCCTCGAAGACGGGCTCCTTTGCCTTGAGCTCCATCAGCTTCTTTCTGTAGGCCTCGATGGACTTGACGATCTCCCTCTCCTTTGCAAGCGTGTGGGATCGTGTCTGGTACAGCTCCTCGAGCTTGCGCAGCTCCATCTCTATCGTGTGCATGTCCTCGTACGGGCTCTCTTTCCTTGACCCTCCGTCACTGCGCTTTCTGATCCCGAGGAGAGTCCTGGCCTTATCGTTGAACATGTCCCTCCTGGCCTTGGCGGCCTTCATCTCCTCCAGTAGCTGTGACCTTCTGTCTCTGATCCCCTGTATGTTCTGGAGGGCCTCCTTTCTCTTGCTGTGAAGGTCGTCCCTCATTTCCCTGTAGACCTTTGCCTCCTCGTTGAAATGGTCCCTTTTCTCGTAAAGTGCCTTGAGCCTCTTCTCGGAATCTGAAAGTTCCTTAACCAGTTCTTCGGGAACCTCTTCGGAGGACATGGGATCGCCTGGCGCTTTGGAGGGGATGGTAAACGAGAACCTCTATTAAATATCTACTGGGGAGAATCGGCGTCATGATAGATCGTTCGAGGCCCCTTTCCCTGTCTCTGGCCCCGGGGGCCCCATGTTCCGTCTGCGGTCCGCGATCCTAGCCGCAACCGCTCCGGCGACGAAACCTGCATCTATGTTCACGACAACAAGGGGGGAGCAGCTCTGGAGCATCGCGAAGAGTGCGGTCTCCCCCTTTCCGTGAAGACCGTAACCGGTCGATATGGGTAGCCCTATCACCGGGATGTCGACCATTCCGGATACAAGGGTGGGGAGCGCCCCTTCCCTTCCCGCGGCGACGATAAGCACATCGGCATCCCACTCCCTCAGCTCCTTCAACGGGGCCATGACCCTGTGGACACCAGCAACGCCCACGTCGTGAAAGGCCTTCACGGCACAGCCGAGCTCCTGGGCTATGATACCGGCTTCATTCGCGATGGGGATGTCCGAGGTCCCGGCAGTGAGTATCCCGACCCTGCCCCCGTTCTCTCTGACCTTCCTCTCGCCTTTCCAGAGCACCAGCAGACCCGCATCCTGGTGCATCTCGTGATGAACTTCATCGATCGACCCTTCAATGGACATTATGAGCTTCGAGGATGTTTCTCCATGGAGCCGAGAGACCAGGGCCTTTCCGGTCCGTTCCAGCAGGTCCTTCACCACCCTTTCCAGATGGGAAAAGGACTTCCCCTCGGCTATTATCACCTCCGGTATTCCTGTCCTGTGCTCCCTTCCCGTGTCCAGTGTGTGGTATTCAGAGCCGAAGAACCTGCACTCCAGCTCCTTCTTCGCCTCTTCGAGGGTCAGGCGGCCGTCGATCAGGTCCCTGAGGACGTCGTCCATGGTGGCATCATCCATTATTTATTATTTAGGGGTTTCAATCGCGTAACTCATCCAATATTAAAGGCTGGAGGGATATCTGTTCCATTTTGAATACCTGATCTTCCCGGGAAATCGATTAATATGCAGAATGGATAATAAGGGGAATCCCCCGATCGGGGGGATATTGAACAGGAGGGCCTAACTGGATAGGACCATTACCGATCAGGGCAGACGAGCCAGGGAGCTGCTGGGGAAGCTCCTACCCAAGTCATTGCCGGGGCTGTCTCCGGAGAGCGTCGAGCTGATCGACAGCGTCGAGGATGGGAAGAGGGGTTTCTCCCACCTGCTGGTATACGACGGCAGCAACCATTATCACCTATGGTCAATGGATGGGAGGACCCCGATGGTGGACAACCTCAATGAAGGAGAGCTGCTTCGTATCCTGAGGCTCCAGGCCGAGACATTCAGGACATCAGAGAGGTTGGAGACCTCTGCAGGGAGCGAACTGATATATCAGAGGTTCGGCCCCTGGGTCGGATCCACACTTGGTCCTTTGAGCGAGGCGGATGTGAGGACGGAGCTTGTCAGGGAGAACGGGGATCTGAGGGTCAGGTGCGAGACACCCTCCGGCAGGTTCATGATGGATCTAAGGAAGTCAGACCTGAAGCCCCCTATCGGGGACCTCATGCTCTCAAGGTTGAACAGCAGGGGCTTCCGTCATTCACCAACCCTGCTGGGGGTGTCCCTTTGGTACGATGGTAGTACCCCTCTTTCATGGATGAGGCTTGTGCAAAGTGGAAGGAGCGGTGGGTCCGGGTTCAGACCTTTCCTGTCCGACCTGAAGACCATAATGGTCACTTCCAGCAATATGCCGGCGAGGGATCTGCAGGTATATCTGATCAGGCTTTCCAGATCCCGGGATGCTCCTTCCCTGAAAGCGGCAGCGGCTTTCGGAGAGGTCATCGGCGAACTGCACGGGTCGGTCATGTTCGAAGAGAACGTTCACACATCAGAAAGGACCGGTGTGACATCCAGTATGGTCGAGCTCTTCAATCCCGGCGAGTTCAGCACCGGTGATGCCGGGGCAATACTTGGATTGTCTTCCTTCTACCTCACCGAATTGAGGAAGGAGTTCACCAAGCTCCTTGGTGATAAGCAGAGGGTAAATCCCATGAGCGGGAGGAAGATGAAAGCGCTCAAGCAAACAAGGGTCCGCATGGAGGGGGTGGACCTTCTCGGTCTGGACCTCATAAGGGATACCTTTCTGAAAAAGGAGGAGCTTCTCAGGTCGAGGTTCGCAAGGCTCAGAGGGTTCGCCGGTTCTCCCTTGGTCCCGGCATGCCTGGACCCCAGGCTTGACAGGGTAGAGACGGATCCTGACGGGGGATTCATGATAGAGCATTTCGACTGGAAGCCTTTCGGGGCGGAGACCGTGGAGATGAGCAGGACGCTGCCTCTCAAGGATCTGGCAATGGTGCTGAACTCCCTGGCGAAGGCCAGATACCTGGTCTCGAGGCAGATGATAAGGGAAGCCTGCAGCAGGACAAGAGTGGACGAGAGGCAGATGATGACCCTGTTCCTTGAATACAGCATGTCCAAAGGGGATTACAACCAGATCATGAGGGATTTCGGTCTTTTCAGCACCATCTCCGGAAGGAACGTTCCTTTCAGGCACGTGTTCACGATCGCTGTGGTCGGGGCTCTGTGGTTCCAGCTTGTCCGTAATAGTTTCATTGGAGGTTATACGAGCAAGCTTCAAAAGATGGGTAAGGATGAACTGCTGGCGTACCCCAAAGGCATTGATACGGTCCAGGGAGTTGATACCTTCAGGTCCATGCTCGGGCTTGGAACGTCGCTGGAGCTCCTGAAACAGGGGAGGGTCGCATCCGCGATCGGTCTGGAGGCGGAGCTCATGAACGTTATATGCATGTCAGATCAGGCGTAGTAGTATTCCCCTCTCCTTCTCTGCTCCTCATCGAGTCTGGAGCCTTTCTTGTTGATCCTCGGGCGTTTCGTCTCATTGTCCCTGCGGAAGGTCACGCCGACATCCTTCAGGAAGAGGTTCATACCCTCCCTGAGCTCAAGAGGCCCGATTGCGGAACCGCTGACCGAGGGTTCACCCTGGAAGACCATCATGGTGTCCGAAACCAGGTCTATGAAGTACACATCATGGTCGACGATGAACCCCGAGCGCCCCCTCTTCTCTATCACCCGCCTTATGATCTTTGCAACCTCCATCCTCTGGTTCGCATCGAGATACGCCGATGGCTCGTCGAGGAGGTAGAGGTCCGCCTCGATAGCCAATGCCCTCGCCACCGCAACTCTCTGCTGCTCCCCGCCGGAGAGTTTGCTCATTTCCTTGTCGTAGAGGTGCTTCAGGTTCAATGGCCCTTCGAGCTCCGCCCTGAAGAACCCTGACGTGAAGAGCTCCTTAAGCTCGATGATAAGGTAGTCCCTGACCGACCCGTCGAAATCGTGCCGGATGTACTGGGGTTTGTAGGATATCTTGAAGGGTGTCTCTATAGATCCGATATCTGGCTCGAGCTCTCCGGCCAGCATCCTCACGAACGTGGTCTTCCCGGTCGCGTTGGGGCCAACGCATCCCACGCTTTCCCCTATGTGGATGGTGCCGGCCTGTGAGCGGAAACTGAAGTTCTTGAACCTCTTTTCAAGCCTTGGAAAGCTGAGGAGGTCCCCGCCGACCCAATCGGACCGTGGAGGGTGGTCGTAGAATTCCACGGGTTTGTCCCTGAACCTTACGTTCTCCACCCTCATGTATCCCTCGAGGAACGTGTTTATGGCCTGTTTCACGGTCATGGGTTTCGTGACAACACCGAACGCTCCCGCCTCCCCGTACATCAAGGATATGTTGTCGGCGAGGAAATCCAGAATGGCAAGATCGTGCTCCACCACCATCACCTGTCGCGTATCGCCGAGTTCCCGGATCATCTGGGAGATCTTCAGTCTCTGGCTGATGTCCAGGTAGGAGGAGGGCTCGTCAAGGAAGTAGAAGTCGGCCTTTTTCAGAAGGGTGGCGCCTATCGCCACCCTCTGGAGCTCTCCTCCGGAAAGCTTGTCAAGGGTTCGGTCAAGGATAT
Organism: Thermoplasmatota archaeon; assembly: GCA_049472175.1. Lineage (GTDB taxonomy): Archaea > Thermoplasmatota > Penumbrarchaeia > Penumbrarchaeales > Penumbrarchaeaceae > JAFGLL01. The sequence goes on along the minus strand of JBLIRF010000024.1, from coordinate 3,659 downwards.
GCTGGATGTCCAGGACGGATGATATCTCCCCGACCCTTTCGGGATCGACCTTTGCAAGGAGCTCCCTTACATTACCCTTGAATGCCTTGGGGATGCTGTCAACGTACTGCGGCTTCAGTGCCGACGTGAGCTTTCCATGTGCGATCCTCTCGAAATGCTCGAAGAGGCCGGTCCCCGAGAAGCGGTCCATCACGTCGTTCCAATCTTCGGGTGCTTTCTCCTCATCCTCGCGATCGAGCCTCTTGGACCCGAATGCCCTGGGCTCTTCTTCGTCCTCTTCACCCTCGATACCTTTCCCGAAGTTGGGAAGCAGGCTCCCGGAGAGTATGTTCAGGATGGTGGTCTTACCGATCCCGTTGGAGCCAAGGAGTCCGAGGACCCTTCCCTCCTGCGGATAGGGGACCCGGAAAAGTCTGAAGCCGTTCGGTCCGAACTGGTGCATGAGATCCTCACCCAGCTCCTCGGGCAGGTTCGTTATCCTGAGGGCATCGAAGGGGCATTTATGGACACATATCCCGCATCCGACGCAGAGTGTCTCGTCGATGATCGGTTTATCCTTGTCGTCGAAGGAGAATATGTCGTCGCCCGCTCTTACCCTCGGACAGAAGTTGTAGCATTCCTTGCCGCATTTCTTCGGCTGGCATCTGTCGTATATGAGCGATGCTATCCTCATGGTATCCTAGGCCATCAATACAAAGTAATTAAACTTTGGTCAGCCATCATTCCGCTGGACCGGTAGGAGGAAATACGGACAGGGTTGAAAGAGATGGGATCTGCGGGGGAATCCAATCCAACAAAGGAAGGTGTCCATGAGAGGTCCAAAGGGACAGTAAGGACCCTTGCGGCGGCTTCTTTCCTGAACGATATGGGCTCGGACATGATCTATCCCATCTGGCCCCTTTTCGTGACCCAGTTCCTTGGAGGGAGCATGGTAGTTCTCGGTCTGCTTGATGGTCTCGGAGAGGCGCTCGTTTCCCTGTCCAAGGCGTTTTCAGGATATCTTTCGGACAGGATCGGAAGGAGGAAGGTCTTCATCTGGACCGGATACATTTTCGGGTCCCTGTCAAGGATCGGTTATGCTCTGTCGCCTTCGTGGGGCTGGTTGATACCTTTCCGGGTCCTAGACAGGGCAGGAAAGATCAGGAGCCCCCCCAGAGATGCCATCGTTGCAGATGTTTCCTCGGATAGGGACAGGGGGCACAACTTCGGGTTCATAAGGTCCATGGACCATCTTGGGGCCGTGGTGGGGGTTCTCATCGCTGTTGCCCTCTTCTCGTATCTCGGCTACAGGGACCTTTTCCTGCTGGCCGCAATCCCTTCCCTCGTTGCAGTTGTCCTGATACTGTGGAAGATACAGGATAAACACCCCGGTCCGGGACGCATCTTTCAAGGGATAAAGCTCGGGGGATTGTCCTCCGACCTCAGGCTCTTCATGGTCATCAGCGGGATATTCGCACTGGGATCGTTCTCCTACTCGTTCCTCCTGATTTTCAGCAAGGAAGCGGGAATGGAGACGGGATCGGTACCTCTGTTCTATCTTCTGTTCACGACGGTGGCCTCAGCAGTATCTGTGGGGTTCGGGAAGCTGTCAGACAGGATAGGGAGAAGGACGGTCATCGCGATATCCTTTGCACTCTGGGCTCTCGTCTGCCTGTTCCTTCTCGTTTCCGATGACCTCCCGGTCCTGATCCTCGCGTTCGTTCTGTTCGGACTTCACAAAGGTTCGCTCGAGCCGGTCCAGAAGACACTCGTTTCCGAGCTTGCACCGTCCGGGCTCAAGGCGTCGGTACTTGGAGGATATCAGATGGTCATAGGTATGTGCGCCCTGCCTTCCTCGCTCGGGGCTGGATTGATATGGACATATCTTGGCTCCACGGTCCCGTTCATGATATCTCTCTGTCTGACGGCCTTGTCCCTTCTGTTATTGAATTTCATGAGGTATAGGTGACTTTGATGAGCGGACGGTAATCCGTTGAATATCCAGCTTTGGAGCTGTCCTTCCATCTTTACACTCCAGTAAAACTGTTATATGATATGGGACATTGATTATCATCGAAGGTAAAGGGGGAAAAAGATGGCAGATTCCAGGACTGTCCGCATGCTTGATATGAAACTTATCGAAGAGGGCATACTGTCAAAGGATTTCAAGAAAGATTACCAGACCGTTCATGACATGCTCAACAGCTATATGAGGAGGAGTGGCGGCAAGCTGCCAGAAGATAACTTCAGGATCGGGGACAGGAAGTTGCGCGACTGGCTGATGATACTCTACAAACAGGGGGCCTCCCAGGAGAAGCTCACGAACTATCTTCGATGTGGTCTGGGCCATCTTTCCTTCGACCACATTTCCTCTCAGAACCCCGGAATATCCGCCAGCGATCTTGTGACCCGATCGCTGCAGTCCCTGAAACTGAGGAAGTACCACCGGTCCTTCTTCAGGGTGTCCAGGCAGAAGGAGAAGACCACGATCTCCCTAAAGAAGAAATGAGTATGCTCAATCGACACACAGTTCTATGATCATATCGAGGGGAAGCAGCCTGGTCTCCACCCCCGACATCCTTGGTATGTAATGGGCGGCCTTCCCCGAATCGGTCCCGACACTATCGATCCCTATGCTTCGGAGAGGTGCGACGACCATGCAGGTGTCGGCGTATATCTCCACGCCTGAACCGACGAGGGACCGGAAGATCTGCCGATCGAGCAGTTCGATGATGGACCTTGATGTGAAGATGATCAACCTTTTTCCTTTTCTCAGCTTCCTTCCTGACAGGAGTCCTTTCAGCCTCTGGAACTCCGATAAATCGAAATGTGGACAACCGAGTACGAAGGTATCGATGCCATCCCCGGGTGGTGGATACAGCTCGTCCTTCCTCCTTTCCAGCTCTCTTGTCGTGAGTGTGAGCTTCTCTTCTATCGTTCTCGCTTCGCGGGCCCTTTTCACAAGGTCCTGCTCCGGGGTGATACCGTCCACATGGAAGATCGCGTGTCCTCCCTTGGCGGCCATGGCAGCCCCGAGATGTTTGATGGACCCGGTATCGGCGTCAGGAGGCATGCCTTTGAAGACCACAACATCCGAGTTGTGGTCCGATCCGATGTATACCCCGAGAAGGTCGTAATGATGGGCCTCCATCGTGCCTTCCATCTTCACCTCGAGTGTGGGCATTCTCGGCCCGTCCAGATGCATTCCCCAGAGGGGGGTCTTGCCTAGAATGGCGGCAGCTAGTGCTGAGATACCGCTTTCCCTGTTGGTCCTGGCCCCGACCATGGAGTTTGCGTAGATGACCGCGTTCGATTCACTCCATGCGAGGTGGTCGCCCATTCCTATCGCTTGAACCCTTCGCGGTATCTCGTAGGGGATGCAGGAGCAGGTAAGATCGATCCCGAGCTTCGAATAGAGGTCTATTATCCGGAGCTGTTTTTCTGCAAAATCGTCCGGAAAGCCGATATCCTTCCAGAGGGCAAGGTCCATTCCGGCGGGGTTCAGGCTAGTGGGTACGGAGACCGTGGCGCTCATACCCGTCAGCTCTTCGAGGAGCCTGATCAGTGCTTCGCCTGCGGTGTGATAGGAGACGCCGGATATATGTGCCGAAACTATCGGGACCAGACGGGAAGCGTCCTCCAGGTCCCCAAGGTTCACCAGGATCTTCATGGCAAAGGCC
>JBLIRF010000023.1:0-15046 GCA_049472175.1 Thermoplasmatota archaeon | reverse complement strand
AGACGTCAAGCTGGGAATCCACCAGAGTGATCTCTCCGTCGACATCCACGACAAGGGAATCCCCCAGTATCTTCAAGTCGTTCTGGCCTTTCATGGTTAAAAGTATATTATCAGGGTCCGCACCGGGGGAGAGTATGATGTCATATTTCAGACCGCTATCGTCGTATCTGTAATCGACATCGATCCCGTCCCAGACATTGTCATACGAGACCATGTTGTAGTTCGGCACATGGGTGTGCCAGTTCGATTCCTCTCCAATGAGATAATTGTACTGTGCCGCTATCTCCTCCTCACCCATGGGCCTGACGTAGTTCGACCCATCAAAGGTCAAATGAATAACGTGACCCGTGAAATGGGGAATGCCGTTCTCGTCATCCTCCACCTCCTTGATCACGTCAAAATATACACCGTCCCTTGTAAAACCGACATAACCCATATCGGCCTTTCCAATATATTCAAGACCGCTGTCCCACTGGCCCATGTTCCTTGTGAAATGGTCCGAGGTGGACTTGGGCATCTCGATCCTGTTCGTTGTGTCCTCGGGAGGCATCCCCATTATCTCTTCTGCTTCCTCTCCGGCGGAATCCCCAACTAAGAAAAGACCGAACAATCCGGAAGTAACCATCAACGCAGCCACAAGAATCGATAGCGTCCCCTTATCCATGCTGATCACCACTTGATGTAGGCGGTAGACTTGTACCTAAACCTCTGTAGGAATTAAGCCGTGTTTAATCAGGTTCTAGTTATTTAAATCTTTGTCGGAAGCAGCCTGGCCGTATGGTAAAGATATAAATAAAATGCAAACCACCGTTGGTCGATGAAGAGTGTGCCCCCCATGACCCCGAATGTGCATTTTCCTCTCATTGCCCGGGGGGTTGTGGAGGTTCAGGAGGCTTACGAGGCTCTGCGGGTCTGTGCCCAGGATGCGGCTGTCTCCCCACACCTGAACGGAGATGGACGGGACCCGGAGAAGGAGTTATCGTTTGCTCTTGCTGCTTTCTCCTAACAACCACAAGAACGACACCCATGACAATCAGGAGGATTATCACCGACCCACCTATGGCAATGACCATCAGCAGAAGGCCGGTGTCGGGACCACCATCACTGGCGTTGACAGGGGATTGTTGGGTGTCCTTCACCACGACCGTGAACGACTGGCTCACAACATTGCCTGCCGAATCCTTGACATATGCGACCACCTCGTAAGTGCCCTTATCCGTGTAATTTGCCTCGAACACCCCGTTCGGCGTCCAATCCGGATCACCGGACCCGTAATAGTCCACGCTGAACGCCTGGATCCCGCCGTCATCGGTGGAGCCTGTCAGATCGACCTTCAATATCTTGCCGATCTGTATCTTACCATCCTTAAGACCATCGATGTCCAGATATATCAGGGGCATGGTGGAGTCCTTCTTTACCTGAAGGGACCTCGGCTCCATCTCGTTCCCTGCAAGGTCCTCTGCCCAGTAGAAGAACGTGTTGATGCCTTCGGGCATCACAACAGGATCCTTGTAGAGACTCGGTGTGTCAGTACCCCACCTGTAGTATATCTTGATCACCGAGGACCTGTCGTCCTCACCCACGGGCTCCAGGACCACAGAGGCCTTGGAGCCGCGGAACCAGCCGTTCGCTGTTTCTTCGGTGAACCCCGCTTCCACGAAGGGCACCCGTTTGTCCACTTTGACAAGGAAGAACAACATCTCGGCCAGGTTGCCTGCCCTGTCCTTCCCTCTCACCCGGATCTCGTTCTCTCCCTCGGGCACCTCGAACGGGGATTTATAATCGATGGCCGGTCCATTATTCAGCGTGTAATTGATATCCATCGACACCTCACTTCCCTCCACGTTCAGGATAGGAGGTATGTTAAGCCATTGGGAGGAGTTCTCGTCGCTGTATTCGAAACCATCGAACCAGGCTGTAATGTTGGGTGTTACGGTGTCGACCATGAACCTGATCCTGGTCTCCTCCGCGCTGTTCCCGGCCTTGTCGTAGCATGTGATCCGAAGGGTGTTCTCGCCGTCGGGAACGCTGATAGGCGATAGGTATGTCTCAAGAGCGCCGTTCCCTATGGCATAATAGATCAGCTCCGCATCCTGGGAGGTGATCGTCACCAGAGGGTTGGTCGTATACCATCCGTTCTCCCCGTTTGGCTCTGAAGGGTAAATGACGTGATCAAAGGTGGGTGCCACCGAATCGATCCTGAACGACCTGGACCTCGCTATCTCCGGGTTCCCCGCCTGATCGACCGCCTTCCAGTATAGAACGTTCTCCCCCTCCAGCGCAAGGAAGGCACCTTCGTTCTTCTGATAATCACCGTTCCCCCATTTGTAGTAAATGAAGCTTTCCGGATGTGATGTGGTCAGGGTGATCAAAGGCGGTGTGGTGTACCATTCATCTTCTGGAAGGCTAGGTTGGATGTCGATGGAAGAGGCCGGTACCTGGGTATCCACCTTGAACTCAACTATGTTCTTCTCCTCGGTATTGTAGTGCCTGTCGTACGACCAGTATGTAAGTGTATGCACGCCCTCGGGCATCAGGAAAGATTCCGTGTAACCGGTCTGAGCGCCCGAGTCTATCTGATACTTGATGAACGACCCGGATTCCGTGGTCAGGGTCACCTTCGGAAGGGTGATGTACCAATCGTCCACTCCGTCAGGGGACCTGGGAGTTGCCAGCATTGTTGTTGTTGGAGCCTCAAGATCGAGCACATCCAGTTCGTAGGCAACGTTGGACAGACCGGTGGATGATAGGATGAGCTGGAACGAGCTGTACTGCTGCCCCCATCCCTGGAAATCGTAGGAGATCGATCTCGTGCCTCCGAAATCAAGGAAGGTAACATCCTTGTTGGTGGAGGTCTCGGGATAGAATGCCACGACGGGGGTTCCGGAGCTGAAGGTCATCTTCAGCCTGAAGGTATCCACCCCGCTCGGTGGTGAGCTGAACCTCAATGTGGTCACGGAATAGCCGTTTATGTCCCTGCTTTCTTTTTCAGGGACGCCAACTGGTGTGCCGGAATGGGACTTCGTTATCGAGCTCCTCAATGTTCCGTAATCGTAACTCTGGGTGGGGTAGACGTACTCTCCATCACCCACTTCCTTCGAGTTCAACCGCGTCGCGACGATCCATTTCTGGAAGGAGTCCATGAAGTCGTCCGGGGAACCGACCGTCGAGAGAGCCTGGCTTACACCCGCTGTCCCCCTGTTCGTATTCCTGACCAGGGCTCTTGTGTAATTCTTCCCGCCGTACTGATGGCTCATGTAGATCTGGTAAAGGAATGATACCCCATAGTAGGCTGTTGTACCGTCCTGGTAGAAAGTCTGGTCACTGACCACCAGCCCGTAGTAAGGCCGGTACTCCAGGTAAGCGTAAACATGCCCGGCAGTGGCAGAGGATATCCCGTAGACAAGGTATGCCGCGTAATCCGCGCACCCCTCATCGATCCATAGGGTCTCGTACGGGTCATACTGCCTGTGGACGTAATGCTGGAACTCATGGGCGGTGATCACACCGGCCCAGCTCAGGTCCGCCCTGTCAACGTGGAACTCGTCCGTTCCCGGGGAGTAGTAACCTCCTACGCCGCTCGAACCGTCTATCTGATGGACGTAGAACACCGCCTCGCTTATCCTGTTCAGTGGATCGAACCAATCCTTAACCCGGGGATAGGAGTAGTTGACAAAATCTGATATGTAACGGTCCAGAAGCTGTTGTTCGTTTGAGGAGAGGGCACCTCCTCCGCTTGAAGATACGTCAACATATACCGTGAGAGTACCATCAAGGTAGTATTCGTCCCATGTTGCCCTTGTCGGAGCGGAGGATGCGGTCGAGCCGGTGGGGGGGTCGGGAGGATAAACCGCTCCTTCGGGCATGGGTTCGGGGGTCTGAATGAAGGGCGATCCGCTGTATGGAAGCTGCGGTCTGTATCCAAGAGCCTCCAGTCCGCTGAAGTAAAGGTCCTCCAAGTTCTTTGGGCTCTCCTTGGGTCCGAGCTCCGATCCATCGGATGTTCCGATGACACCGATCAGCGACGTGCCTAGCAGTGTTATGAGCACGGCCGAAGACAAGAGCTTGAGAAGCTGGACTTTGGTTTTCCCTGTGTGCATCCTTATCTACTCCCGTTGCCGTGGAATTTCCTGTATCTGGTCTAGTTCTCAAGTTTTAATAGTGTTGTTCCTAAATATGTCAGCAAATAAGTCAATGCACTAGGTTGTTCGGTTAACCTGGTACCAAAAAAAATGATTTTATTAATCAAAAGGTTTCAGGTCTCAGGAAGCCTCGACCAACGGCTGGAGGAAGAAACCGGTCCTGGACCCCGATCTCTCCTTTTTTAAACGGCCCTCTCCCTGAAGCTTTCCGAGGTGGTAGGAGAGTGTCTGCTTCGGGATGGACACTATCGACCTCAGGTCTGTCTGGCTTATGCCTGGATACATGCCCACCACCTCAAGTATGGATTCCCGGTTCCCCGCTTCCATCTTGTCCGGATCGAGGTGGGCTCCGGTTGGGAAATATCTCTTGAACATCCCCTCGTATCCGACCCTGACCATGCCCTCCCTCTCCAGGTAATTGAGATGATGCCTCAACGTCCCCGGAGGGGTCGCGACCCCCCTTGAAATGGACCTGAAGTGGGCCCCGGGGTGCTCCTTCAGGTACTCTATCACCTGGTTCCGCGTGGGATGCTTGAGAAGCTGGCCGGAGGAGAGCTTGGCATACCCTTTGACCCCGGACACTATCAGCAGGGTGACAACGACGACGATGATGAGGGCTCCCACACAGAGCAAGGGCAATAAACTGGAGTCCTTAAGCTCCCTATCTTTTGAGGGGGGTACTGGGGATATATGCGCATCATCGCTGGAATGGAAATCGGCGATGTCTCCCCCCGATACCGTGAAGCTGATGGAGATCACCTGGTCCCGGATGTCACCCCTCCACAGGGATATCCTCCCGTTCCAGGACCCTTCCCTGACGTTGAATCCGCTGACGGTGACCTTCTTCATCCCTCCGGGAGATATCCCGCTGACCGTTTCCTGGTGGAGGTCCCACTGGATACCGGTCTTCATGAGCGATATCTCCACCATGCCTGCCTCGGTGGGCAGCTCCCCGATGTTCTTGACATAGAGGATGAACATTACCGGAAGCGAATTGTTGGGCCCCGCATCCTGAACATTTATGCTCGGGATGATATCGTCCCTGCTGAGGTACAGCTCACCCGGCCTCTCCTCACCCTCCGGTTCCGGCCAGAGAACCACGGCCATGACAATGCCGATGATCATGATCGTGAGTGCAGCCGGGATGATCTTCAAAAGGAGGGACCTTCTCCTCATCCTCCTGTCAATGTGCTTCCTGAAGCATTTCGGGCAGAGAGGGAGTCCGTCGGTGTTCCTCTGGCAGTAGGAGCATATCGACGCCCCGCAGTGCTGGCACATGTATGAAGCTGGCAGTGAGGGGTGATAGGAACACTGGGGGCGGAACACCTCCGCCGCATTCTCCTCGGACCCTTCATTGCCGCTCATGATACGGGAATTGGATTCCCTATTTAAATGAAGATTGGACCGGTTTGGGACCCGGCACTCCCGTTGATCGGCCTTCAATCCCTCTTCCTGACCGAGACCGCTAGGACCGCCAGAGCTGCCAGGGCGAGGGCCATCAGGAACGTCGAGGGCGAATCGTCCCCTCCGTCATCGTCATCCATAGCTTCGTCATCGACGTCGTCGTCCGTCGGGGCGGGCTCCTCCTTCTCGCTTACCGTGAAGGAGACCTCCTGCGACTCGATGATGTTCCCCTCCGTATCCTCCACCACCGCGTGATAGGATATGACCTGGCCGCTCTCGAAGGGACCGGTTTCATAGGTGAAAGCATCCTCGCTCTCCTCGAACATCTCCTTCGGGGGGAGGCACAGATCATCGATGCAGATGATAATCTCCGCGGAGGAAACATAGGTATCGTAGAGGGTTACTTCCAGCCTTATCGTGACCGCCTCCCCCTCCTCGGGGAACATTGGAGTATGCAAGAGCGACGATATCTCCGGAGGCGTTGGTGCCCCCTCGTTCTCAACCGTTACCTCGATGCTGTCTATTCCCGAAAGGGATAGCTCATCCGTTGCCCGGACAGATATCGTCACGATGCCGTTCCTGGTCTGGGTCGTGTCCCAGGAATACGAATGATCGGAGCCCGCAAGCTCCATCTCCCTCCAGCTGTCCTGTCCTGTCCTGACCTGAACGGTATCGATGGGGTTCTCAGAGGTCACCGAAGCTGATATCTCAACAACGCCGGATACGGTCCTCCCGTCCCTCGGAGAGGTGATCTCCACGACCGGTGCGTTGCCGGCCTCCTCAAGGTAGGCCTCTGCGGCGGCGTCGCAGTAATTTGCTATGAAAAAAGACGGGGGCAAGGTCGCCCTGGGCTTGTAGTTGTCCTTGGCATTGAACACCGCGGCATAGACCACTATGTTGTCGGGATCTATGTCCCCGAAGGTGTTCCCCAGCATATCCTCAACATCCGCTCCCGTCCATGTCGCGCTGTATGAGCCTTCATCACCGCCTGGTACCGATATGTCTCCGTTGAATGCATACCCGAGAAGTGAGTGGGGATAGTTGTTACCGTCGTAGTCAAGGTATCTCGACACGACCTCGACGATATGGACCTTGAGGATCCCGCTGTACGTCCCTGTATCTGAATTGACCACCGTGGCCTCGACTGAAATGCTGGATCCGCCCAGGTCATAGGCCTTTACCTCGACGTTTATATCGGGGACCTCTCTCGCAAGGCAGCTGTCTATGTCCTCGTTGTAGTCGTCCCCGGAGCTGACAGCCCCGACATGCTCCTCGTATCCACCGTCGAACATCACCGTAGGAAATCCCGAGGGTTTGTACTCGAGCCTTCTCTCGTTGGCATCCTCGACCCTGTCATCCACCAGTGTGATGAACCTGAAATCGTCCCTCTTTCCCGAGAGCTCGAGGAGTCCCTCCGATGCTGCCGGACAATACTGGCACCAGGTCGCCGTTATGTCCTCGGCGAAAACGAGCCGCCCGATCGCTGCCTGCGCTGCAACCTCCCTCCCATCGTCGCTGAAAGGTCCGAACGAGAGGAGAACCCCTCCCAGCAGAAAAGCCATCGCCAGTACCCTTAACGATCCTGAGGAGCCAATGATCATGTTAACCCTCCTGTTTCATTTTTCATCTATACTGTTCCCCTTTAATCATTGTTGCGGCCTTTTTGGAAGGATCAGCCTCATCTTTCGACCTTCCAGGTGGTCGTTCCTCCATCCTCGAGACGGAGCCCCAGGTCCTTCATGCGGTCCCGGATCAGGTCCGCGGTGGCCCAATCCTTCCTTTTCCTGGCGCTGTCCCTGAGCTCGATCAGTAGACGGACAAGCCCTTCGGCAAGCTCACCTCCTATTCCTTCCTCATCCTTCTCTTCGAAAACAAGTCCCAGAACTGCTGTGAGCTCGTTCATTATCGAGAGCAGAACATACGCATGCTTTCGTTCCAGCCTTCCAGATCTCTGAAGGTCCCTGGCCTTGCCGTCCAGATCAAAGAGAGTGGCAATGGCTACCCTGGTGTTGAAATCGTCGTCCATGGCCTCGACGAAATCCTTTCTGATGCCGAAGGCCATCCTCAATATGTCCTCTTCCGGCTCCCCGAGGTCGGGAATGACACCTTCCTCAACCTCCCCGGTGGCATCCTTCAGAAGCATGTGCAGCCTTGCCAATCTTCCGAAAGAGGCCGTTGCCTCGTCCATGGCGGTATCCGAGAAGTCGATGGGGCTCCTGTAATGGGTATAGACCAGGAAGAACCTCAGCGCCATCGGGTCGTATCTCTCAAGGACCTGTTTGATGGTAAAGAAGTTCTTGAGCGATTTGGACATCTTCTCCTTGTTGATCTCAAGAAAACCGTTGTGAAGCCAGTATTTCACGAAAGGCTTTCCGGTGTAGGCCTCTGCCTGGAGGATCTCGGATTCATGGTGCGGGAATATCAGATCTATGCCGCCGCCGTGGATGTCCAGCGTCCGTCCTACGTATTTCCATGACATGGTCGAGCATTCTATGTGCCATCCCGGGCGCCCCCTGCCCCAGGGGGATTCCCATGAGATCTCACCCGGTTTGGCTGCTTTCCACAGCGCAAAGTCCTTCGGGCTCCTCTTCTCCCCGTCCACCTCGATCCGCGCACCGTCTCTCATTTCATCCAGGGACTGATGCCTGAGCTTTCCGAAGATATCCCTCGCCTTCTCGACCTCGAAATACACCGAGCCGTTGACCACGTAGGCGTATCCCTTGTCGATCAGCCCTTTCACCACTGTTATCATATCGGGAATGGTCTCCGAGGCCTTCGGGTGGATGGATGCCTTTCTGATATTGAGGCGCCCCATGTCGTCGAAGTATTCCTGAACATATTTTTCGGACAGGACCAGGGGGGGAACTCCCATCTCGGCTGCCCTGGCGATTATCTTGTCGTCCACATCTGTGAAGTTCTGGATATAGGTGACGCTGTATCCCCTGTATTCAAGATACCTTCTGATGGTATCGAAAGCGACGTAGGTCCTCGCGTGACCGACATGACAGTCATCGTATACCGTCGGACCGCAGACATACATGCAGACCCTGCCTTCCTCCACCGGTTCGAACCCTTGTTTGTCCCTGGTCTCGGTATTGTAAACAACCAGTGTCATATGCAGCCTCCGGTACCAGAATAGGGACTGCAATATTTACCTTTCACCCGAAGGATGCACTGTTCCACCTGTGCAATTTTGGAGCCATGGAGCGGGCTGGCCACCCCATTCAAGGACGATCACTTCCGGGTCTTCTTCCTTCTGTCCCGTGAAGAAGGCCCGCTTCTCCTCGCATCCTTCTTATAACCACCTTCTCCCTTTCCTCTGACCTTGAAGCTGCGGGATCCTTTGGAGCGGTCCCGGGGCCTCCCGCCTCCGTCTCTTCCAGATCGCTGGCGCTGGACCTCGGGCTTTTCCATTCTTTCCTTTCTGTTCAAAGGCTTCGACCTTTCGTCGAGAAATACCTGCCTTCCCCCCATCCTGAAAAGATGCACATTATCCTTTGCCATGGGAGATATCATGATATAAGGCCGGTCTACCGGACCCGTGATCCTTATCACCCTGCCAAGGGGAACGCCCCGGTTGTCGCACACGACCTGCCCAATGATGGGAGTGATCTCCGACCTTATGATGATTGACCCCTTAGGGGAGAAATTCACGATCGTTCCCAGCTGTCTCAAGAGCAGTCCCCTTTGACGCCCATGGTGAGGTTGATATGTAAGTATTTCGGATGGATGCGAAGGGCTTAAACTGAATGATATGAATACACGCTTGCCGTTGTTGAATGCAGAAGCGGAGGACATACATGGAGATGGACTACTATCATCTGCTCGGTGTTGCCACCAACTCCACAAGCAAGGAGATAAGACTTGCATACCGGAGGATGGCAGAGGTCTATCATCCAGACAAGCTCAGGCATCTTCCCCCTTCCGTAAGGAAGGAAGGTGAGGAGATCATGCGCCTCCTGAACGAGGCGAAATCCGTGCTGCTCGACCCGGAAAATAGGCGTCTTTACGACCTGAGGATGGGGACCACAAGGTCGAGAGAGGACGCGATAATAGTCCAGGAATACGAGCATGCCGTTTCCATAGAGCCGGAATCCTACATCGCCCTGGAGAACCAGGAAGTCGCCTCGATGATGAGGCGGGTCCTAAAGGGATTGAAGGTGGTCTTCAGCCGGGACAAGGATTTCCAGAACAAGATCGCCCGTGCGGAGGAGATATTCGAGGCAACGGTCCTGGAGGAGCATTCCTTCAGGATAAGGACCGTGGACAGGGGCCATGAGTTCGAGATGTTCATCGAGGATGACGATGAGAGACCCTTGAAAGCAAGAGAGATAGAGGAAGAGCCCGGGGAGATCGAGATGACCCTGGAATTCAGGAAGGTTCCGGGTAAAGGCAACATGAGGGGGTCCGAACCTCCCAGGAAGGGAAAGAGGAAGGGATTCCGGATAGTGGCAATGGAAGGGGAGGACGGCAAGGAGGTGGGAGCGGAGGACGTGGAATGGGAAGAATGACCCTGGATGAGGTCTCTCAGCTGAGGAGAAGGGAACACAGCCTGCTGATCGGTATCTGCACATCGGATTTCTCATCCCTGCATGACCTAGTGGGTATATTGAGGGAGAGGCGCATCCCGCATACTGTCCTCGAACCGGGTCCACTCTGGGAGACCGATATAGACTGTTTACTTCTGGAAAAGGGTATCGATCCCCCCGTGTTCACAATGAAACGCCCCGCGATGGTATCCATCTCCCCAGACCCGTCCATAACCGTCGAGCGGGGGATAGCCGCATCGTTCGGAAGAGGACGGCCAAGCGAGCTTCTAGCAGGGGTGGACCCTGGAAAGAGACCGGGTGTGGCATTCATAGCGGACGGCATTCTGATATCCGCTCTGCGGGCGGCGGGTCCTTCGAGCATATCGAGCATCATGGTCCGGGCAAGGAAGGCGTACCGCCCCCGCCAGATGATGGTAAGGGTGGGGGACGGGGACCCCGAAAAGGGGGGTTTCATCATAACGGAGCTAAAGTATGCAGGGTTCAGTGTCGAGATCGTTGATGAGGGGAGGACCACCCGGACCAAGAAGTACAGGGACGAGAACGCCGCCGTGCTTATAGCAAGGACCTGCGGCAAACCTTTGTGAAGGGGTGGAAAGAGCTTTCATCCACTGATTAAACTTATATCGAACCACTCTCATGATCTGTGGAATTTCCGTGAGGGGCTCCCTGTGATGAAAAAGATCGATCTAAAGGTCGAACCCACGCTCAAGAACGACGTAGGATACATGAGGGCGAGGCTATCGACAAAAGCGAGGGAGGACCTTGAGGTTTCCCCGGGTGACATAGTATCTCTAAAAGGAAAGCGCGAGACAGCTGCCGTTGTGTGGAGGGCTCCGGTCCAGGACGAGAACAAGGAGATCATCCGTATCGACGGTATCACCCGTAAGAACGCCGAGATCTCCATAGGGGAGAAGATCACCATAAGGAAGGTGGATCCGAAACCTGCGGAGAAGGTGAACATCTCCCCCGCGATCAGGGACGTCCCGAATCTTCAGTTCGCCAACGGCATTGACAATTTCATCAAGAAATCTCTGCTGAAACGCCCGGTCTCCGCGGGGGACTCTCTGATCATACAGGGGATCGCCCTGATGGGGAACCAGCTTCCATTCGTCGTATCGAGTACGAAACCGAAGGGAATTGTCCAGATAACCGCCGATACCATCATAAAGATATCAAAGGAGGCAATACAGGAGGATATCGTATCCAGGGTCGCATACGAGGACATCGGCGGCCTCAAGGACGAGCTGAAGCGCGTGAGGGAGATAATAGAGCTTCCCATGAAGCATCCCGAACTGTTCGACAGGCTGGGGATCGAACCTCCGAAGGGAGTTCTTCTCCACGGACCGCCCGGAACGGGAAAGACTCTCATAGCCAAGGCCGTGGCCACCGAATCCGGCGCTTCGTTCTTCTCGATCCAGGGACCCGAGATAATGAACAAGTACTACGGCCAGACCGAGGAGAACCTCAGGAAGAAGTTCCAGGAGGCCGAGGAACACCTTCCAGCCATGATATTCATTGACGAGATCGATTCCATTGCTCCCAAAAGGGACGATGTGAAGGGCGAGGTAGAGAGACGAGTCGTCGCCCAGCTTCTCACCCTTATGGACGGCCTCGAGGAGAAGGGCAGGCTCATAGTGATCGCTGCCACGAACAGGGTCGAGCACATCGACCCGGCTCTCAGAAGGCCGGGGAGGTTCGACAGGGAGATAGAGATCGGCGTGCCCGACCGCCCCTCGAGGGTGGAGATACTCCAGGTCCATACCCGGAACATGCCCCTCTCGAAAGATGTAGACCTTGAGGAGCTGTCGGACCTGACCCACGGTTTCGTGGGGGCCGACCTTGCTGCGCTGTCAAGGGAGAGCGCGATGAAGGCACTCAGGAGATATCTCCCCGACATCGACCTTGAAAAGCCCATATCCTCGGAGATATTAGAGATCATAGAGGTCCGGATGGAAGATTTCAAGGAAGCTTTGAAGGAGATAGAACCTTCCGCCATGAGGGAGGTCCTCGTGGAGGTTCCGAGGGTACGATGGGAACAGATCGGAGGCCTCAAGGAGGTCAAGCAGAAGCTCATAGAGACCGTCGAATGGCCACTGACCGATCCCGATGCGTTCAGGAAAATGGGAATTAAGCCCCCACGGGGAGTCCTCCTTTTCGGGCCGCCCGGGACGGGGAAGACCCTTCTGGCCAAGGCCGTCGCCACGGAGACAAGGGCCAATTTCATTTCCATCAAGGGCCCCGAGGTGCTTTCCAAATGGGTGGGGGAATCCGAGAAGGCCGTGAGGGAGATATTCAAGAGGGCAAAACAGGTGGCCCCCTGTATAGTGTTCCTTGATGAGATCGATGCTCTCGCGCCGCATAGGTCCTCCACGACCGACAACCATGTTTCCGAGAGGCTCGTCAACCAGCTCCTTACATCCATGGACGGCATAGAGGACACCGAAGGGGTGATCGTCCTTGGGGCAACCAACCGCCCGGATATTTTGGACCGGGCAATGCTGAGGAGCGGTCGTTTCGACAGGTTGATACTGGTGGGCATCCCCGATGAGGAAGAGAGGCTCTCGATATTCAGGGTCCATACAGGGGACATGCCGCTTGCGGAGGATGTCGACCTCGCAGCAATGGCAGGGGAAACGGAAGGATATACCGGTGCTGACATCGAAGGCATCTGCCGGGAGGCGGGCATTACAGCCCTTCGCAGGGACATCAAAGCCGAATTGGTCACACTCTCCGATTTCAGGGCCGCGATGGAAGAAGCCAGACCGTCCGTGACCAAGGAGACGATGGAGGCTTACAGGAGCATTACGGAAGCATGGAAGGGCGGAATAAATAAGAAGGAGAAGGATGATAAAGGCCTGCATTATTACGGATAAAGAAATATTTGTCTGGGGTGAGACGGTATGAGGTTCTTTGCTAGTGATGTACAGGACAAGTACGTGATGTCCAGCGACGGAAAGTACCTCGGAACGGTCGACAATCTGGTTGTCGATACCAGGTCCGGAAAGGTACTCCATCTGCTGGCAATACCCTCCGAAGAGGTGGATATCAACAAGTTCAGGATGGATTCACAGGACAGGCTCGTTCTGCCCTTCAAGAATGTCAAATCCATCAAGGACGTTATCATAATGTCCCCCCTGGACTGATACATGATGCCCCTCGGGGATCCCGATGAGGACGGGGATGGGTGGATATGAGGTTCGTGGAGCCCGAAACACCCGGGGACCTTCAGATCATACCTTCTATGGCGGTCATGGGGGCGACGCCGGTATGGGTCAAGGATAACAGGTATAACCCTTTGAGGATCGAGGGTTCGAACATCCCCCTGGTGAAGCTCGTTTCCGAACTGGGTGGCAGATACGAGGCCCTGCATTACCTGGACATCATTGGAATAAGAAGGGGAAATGTGGACTGGGATGCATTCAGGGCGGCAGCTGACAGGAGCGAGGGCATCTGGGCTGACATCGGGATCATCTACTCGGAAGGACTGATAGATGTCATTATGGCCGGTGCTCAGGAGGTCGTGGTGACAACGAAGATGATAGATTCGTTCAAGGAGATAGTATCCTCCTTCGAGCTGACAGAGAACCTGGTGGTCCAGATCGATTATGACGGCTCGGTGGTTTCCAAGGACAGAACGATGCGCGGGATGACCCCTTCAGAGCTGGTGGAGGAGCTGTCCTCCTTCGGGATCGAGATGTTCATCCTCGATGACATCAGGGAGAACAGGGATGCCGTGGACCGAAAGTTCCTCGAATCCGTAATGAAGACCGCCCCCGGAGAAGCCCGGATATATGCCGGTATAGAGGACCTGAAAGAGCTCGAAGGACTTGTCGATACCGGGCTTGCCGGAGCGATCGTGAGCTGCTCCAAACTCCTGGAGGGGGCCGAATGAGCGATGACCTGAGAAAGATACTTGCGGCCATATTCCGCCTCGGGAAGGGAACCACCCTCTCGAGAACGGAGATGGTCAATCTTATGATATACAACCTTAGATGGTTCGACCCCGAGGGCGCCAGAAAGGTCATTCAGGCAGGCTCCCAGTCCGGACTTCTCAGAACCGGAACAGATGGGCAGATGTCCCCCACATTCGAAATGACAGATGTCGAGAACGACATCGGATGGGAGCCTCCAAAGGACATTGACCTTGCCAAGATGGTCAGGCCTCTCATAGAACGCCTCATCAATGCTGTGGAGGAAGCTGGAATGGACAAGAAAGAGGCTGTAAGGAGCATAAACAGAACCTCCGAGGAACTGGTACTTCTCTTTCCAGCAGCGGCTATCCATGTCGGCATTGAGAAAGGGGCGGATATGTCAAGATTCTACAACGAGGTGGAGAACTTCATCCTTTACGGGGACAGATGATGCGCGCTGACCTTAACGACCTTGAGAGGTCGGAAGAACTCTGCATGGACGTCAGAAGAGGGGACCTGTCGGGTCTTGCCCCCGATATCGAGGGCTTCATGATCGAGAAGAAAAGCGCCCTTTCGTTCTTCCGACGGGAAAAAAAGACAGAAACGGATATCGGATCCCTTCTTGCTGTCTCGGAAGCACTGAAAAACAAGGGGATGTACAGGGAAAGCCTGAGACCTATCGAGATACTCCTGGAAAGCGGCAGAGCAGGTGCAGACCTCAGGAAAGTAGCCCTTGCCAGGGCCGGCCAGCTTGCCCTGCTTCATGGTCTGCCTGTGGACCTTGGACCGATGATATCAGAACTGGGACTGTCCAGGAATGACCTCCGGTCAGCCATCAGGAGCTTCAAGAGGAATAGAGAGAGAAAGAAGGACCTGCCCGAATTGGAATCCCATCTTTTTCACGCCCTGCTTCTGGACGAGAGGGCGGAGCGGGTCGAGTCCGCATCTCTGGGTGCGGACCATGTAAAAGCAGCTTTCGACGGGCTGCAGCTTGCCCTTTCCCTTTCCTCAGAGCTGGGGGGAGATATCGGCGAATATC
>JBLIRF010000022.1:0-15365 GCA_049472175.1 Thermoplasmatota archaeon | reverse complement strand
GATCATGGTGCTTGTCGATGAGGAGGGTGGTACTAATTCCTTCATAGGCACCCTGATGAACGACACTATCATGGTATTTGTTGTGGATGGGCTCGAAGAAGGCGATTGTTCCGTAAGCTTCAACGGGACCTCTGCAACGGGAGACCCCCTGGAAGGGGATAAAACATTCCTGGTCCGAATTGGACTGAAAGAGACCGACCCTCCTTCGTCCAATGACAATGCATTACCTATCTGGCTGGTCCTTTCAGTGGTTATTCTGATGATGGCAGCCCTTGCTGCCCTCGCGCTCATTTTATTTTTCAGGAATAGGAAAAGGTCGATGGCGGCGGAGATGGGCGGTTCTGGACCGAAGGACGAACAGGCTGAACCTTCCCCCCTCCATTCACCCGTTGAAGAGGAGCGGAAGGACCTTATCTCATGAACTTCCCGGAAATGGTCATATATTTGGTCCGTGAAATGGGAAAAATCAAATAGTATCAATCACTAGCAAAAAAAGGAGTGTCTGACAAAATGGCTTCGAAGTCAAGGTCCGTCCGATCCCGTGGGCGCAGACCGAAAAGGTCCGGGTTCCTTCACACTTTAAATGCCATTGTTTCCGGATTCGTTTTAACCATCGGGACCCTACTGTTTCTCCTTGCAGCTTCAGAGCTTCTGGTCTATTTCATTGACAAGATAATCATGGGTAACGACAACTATTATGATTGGGGCCGGGCACCGATGATCATCTTCCTATCATCGATACCTTTCTTTCTGATATATCTTATCCTTAACCTATACCGGTTCAAGTACGCCACCTTTATCTTCAAGAGGTTCAAGACCTCAAAGCCGCCCCAAACCGTTGAGACAATAGAACTCGACTGAAGCATCAAGAGCTTTCTATCCTTGGTGCCAGAAGGTACCTTGCATGTCCATGGTCCTCGGAGAAATCGAATTCCATTTTCAGAGGATAACTATTACCTATGTTCAGCACGATGTCCCGGTTGGGACCCACACCCTTCATCAACTGACTGAAATAGTCCAGGGAAAAAGAGCTCTTCGCGGGTTTTTCGAACACAACGGTCTCGAACTGGTCACCCTTTACAAGTTCAAGTGTCATGGATGACAGGTCCTCTGAAGAGGTCATGACAAGTCTTTCCTCCGAACAGTCCAAGGTAATATAATCAGAAATGGAGGCTGAAACCCTGAGACCCTTCTGCAGTTCTCCGGAATTCAGCTTCAATCCAACCGGCAGTTGAAGGTTCGGGACCTTGGGATCCGAGAAACCCGATGCATCGACGAGGGGCAGCTTCAGTGTCAGGTTTGACATGGAAACGACAAGCCTGTTGTCACTGTCCAGCTTCATTATCACTATCTCGTCCGCTCTGCCTCCTTTCAGGTGCTCGAGCAGCCTTTCCACGTTGAGACCCAGTTCCATCGGTTCGACATCATACCTGTCGAACGCTTCATGGGAAAGGGTCAGATCGACCATGGCCACATGGGCCGGGTCAACCGCTTTTATCTTCCAACCTTCCTCATCGGCCTTCAACTTGATCTCACCGACAATAGGTGTGAGTATCGAAAACACGCTTCTCAATGTTTCAACCTTTACGTCTACCTCGAACATATCCATCCCCAACTGGCCGATATAATGGATCACTGCCCTTATCAAGAAGGGCAATAATAAAGTTTCCCTAAAGACCTCCGAAGAAAGAACTGGCATCACTCCTCGATATACGACCTACGCTTGCCGGTAACTGCCTTTATCATGGAAATGGAGATCGATAGAAGGCCTATAAGCAATATAGGCACCCAATGGTTTGCAGGAATTCTCTCGCTGGACCGTTTGTCCCACTCGATCGGCTCCGAAATTTCGAAGGCCTCCGCATCATGGACAAGACCGTTCTTGACAACACGGATGATGAAGATATCGCTCTTTTCACTTTCCACCTCTTGGCATTCTAGGACCAAGATCCCTTCGAAACCATGGTTCAGGACAACGTCCTTGAGCAGCCTGGTTTCTCCGGTGGACCACTGTATACTGTGGAGTTCGATCGACAGGTTACCCTCCCCTCTCCAGAAGACCTCAAGACCCACTTCGAGAGAAGACATCATCTCTCCATTAAAAGCTCCAAATGACCAAACCTTCCTGATCTCTACTTCCGATCCAAGAGTACCACTCAGATCAAAGAAGAACACCTCTCTGAGATACTCTGCGGCATCGTGCGACCCTATCAGCACACCGGCCTCCCGGTTCTCCAGTCCGGAGGTTGGCCCCCAGTTGAACGACGATATCCATACCCAGTAACGGTCCACTATCATTCCCTTGGCATGGACCATGTTGATCTCTCCACCAAGGCTGCAATGGGGCGAAGGGTGCATCATCAGATGGAAATTATCAGAAACACCGCACTTATCAATGACATCATCGATCTGCCCCATTTTCACCTGAGCATCAGGAACAGTATCCCCATCGAAATCCGACCCGTCAAGGAGAAGTGTTACATTGACGCCTCGGTTCGCGGCAAGGATCAATTCCTCAAGATAAGGGTTGAGGGCATATACCCCGTAATGTTCAAGATCATCGATGTGCATGGTTGGAATGGACATTCTGCTGGTGCCACTTGATAGGAATTCCAACTCGATGTCCATCAGCTCTAGGATGATCTCACTTTCCGACCGGTGGATCAGATCGAGCAGCGGATTGTTCTCCAGGTATAGATGGTCCGGAGAGACCATGATCTGGCCCGTTCCCGTATCATCGGAATGCATCGGCTCGTACCAAGGTCTGGAGAATGGTATCGGATCCTGGTTGACCAGATCGACCTCCACGGGATCCTCGGTTTCCAACAGGGCATCACACACCTCGATATCGGGACCATCCCAGTCCTCATCGAAGACATTCGTGAGGTCATGGGCAAGGGGAATCGACCTCAGGTTCACGATCCAACCTCTTGTTCCTGTATGCCCCCCTATTCCCGGTCTGGGAAAAGAAGTGTCCTTGAAATTATCGGTACTCAACACTATCGACACCCTGTCGAGCACAATATATTTCGCATGATCGTAACGATACCTGTCCCTGATACCACGCCCTGTGTCGGTCACCATCTTTCTAACCTCGATCCCAGCAGAGACCATTCGGGAGATGCAGATCTCCTCACTGTAGCTTATACCGCCAACAGGGTTCCCCTCGAGGAGAACCCTGACCTCCAGACCTCTCTGATGCAGACCTATCAACCTGGAGGTTATCCATCCGGACGTGAGTTCGTATACGTTCACAAGAACCCTGTTCTCTGCATCTTCCAGAGCTCGACAGAGGACCTCGGAGCTTGAATCCGGACATACCCCGGCGATGAGGTCCTGATACTCTGCTACTCCGAACAATTCGAACCGGGATTGGCCCGGATACCTTGACCTGAGGGACAACCAATCATCCCTGGTGTTGGAATCCGTGTCCCTGGCCCGGAACAGGACCTTCCCCCACCCCAAATCCGGACAGGGGGGTCCTGTCCATATACCATTTTCATGGGTGGTCCAAACCCCGTCAGGAATGTATGCTGAACCCCAGGTCACCGTATCAATGACATACCCTCTACTGTCTCTAAGTATGACCGTATCATTATCGTTTGCCAGCTTCATGATGCCGCGGGATGTAAGTAAAGATGTTCTGTCATTGGAGCCCCAGGAAACTTGTGGGAGAGGGCCGTTCTGGGACATGAAGTCTGTACCATTCCTCGTAATGTATATCATTTCACCGGGATTTAAGAAAAGATCTCCCAATACCACGGTCCCGTCCGAAGGTATACCGAGTCCCTCATCGTCGCTGATCATGTATCCTGAAATGTCGACCGGTGCCGTCCCGGGGTTTTTAAGGCAGATGTACTCATCAAGGTCATTTGCAATATAAGTGTCATAATAGACCTCCTCTATCCTGATGCTAGGGCATTCTCCATTTATCGGTTCGATCCCCTCCATCAAGCCCCAGGGGAATGGTTTGGAATTCTCCCATTCCTCCGAGAAGCGGTCCTTTATTTCCCTTTGTGCATCCCCTGCAAGCACAAGAGCCCGTAAACCTCCTCCACCTTGTATACCCGGTAGGGTCATCCTCACTTCCGACCCTGTGATCATCATTGATCCTTGGAAGTGAATTCCAGAGCTAACGTCACCTATCCTTACCTCCATACCGAGACAAAGCTCCTCGGAAGCATGCAATGCCCCGGCAGCTCTCATCATCAGGTTCTCGGAAAGCATGCTCATCGAGAGTAAATGTCGTGATGCAATTATCCGGTCGGATGCATCTGATACTTCCACCCGGGAGCCGCGACCATGAACCTCAAGGCACTTTGGGCCAACTATCAGCTCGATATTGCACCCTGAACGGGCCAATCCAAGTACGTATCCCATATCCAGAGGCCCCTCAGAATGATATATCCGGACGGTTTTATCTTCATCACCCGAAAGGACCGGGTCCTGTAGAGATCCTATGTGAAGGTCCATAGATCGTGGATTAGGGGCAGTTTCTAAGCCTTCGGGACCTGTCGGTCGGGCCAAAGGTTCGATCGACTGGACAAGGCTCAAACCTGCGAGATCCTCGCTGGATAGACGCATATATCGGTCGTATAGCTCGTCTATGGTCTCCTCGTGGCATGCTCCCAGTTCGATTCCGAAACAGCATAGACGGGATTTTTCCTTACAACTCGCTCCATTCTCAAGAGGACCGAGGACCGTCAACATCCTGTTACCACTGACGAACATTGACGAACCGGTGAGATGTCCCATGTCGGATGTATAGATCTTTGCTCCCATCCTTAGAAGATATTTTGCGTAGCCAGCTCTTCTTGAGACTGGGTGAAGCAGCTCCTCGACCTCACCCAAGGAGGACCAAGGTTCGCAGGTCAGAAAGATCTTCAAACCATGACCTCTTGAGAGATGATCTGCAAGAAGGGATACAACCTCCTCATCATCCAGAACGGGGGTGATCAAGAAGGCCTCATCTTCATCAAGCAGCCATTCCAGTCCATTATCAAGAGAACCCTGAAAGAGTACCGTCGAAGCATCCGTTCTCAGGGAGGACCATCGGAAGATCGGGTCCGAACCAAGACCGAGCACTCGCCAACCTCCTTTTGCTCCATTCCCCCATATGTCCCTTCCAACGACGACATCACTGGAAGGGCTCCCGATACTATCATCGAAGCCACTTCCCCAAGACACTGAATCAAGGATCCTGTTGGCTCTATCAAGGATCGTCAGGTCACCCCCATTATTGGGTAATAATAATTCCGGGAAAGTCGGGACCCTGCATCCTCCGATCTTACGGCCGTTCAGGACGCACCCTTCCCCAAAACACAGATCAGGCAGACTGCCGTAGATCCTTTCGTAACTTTCCGGATCCTTCGACAGGGCAATGGTTCCTCCCTCCTCCACAAGGGTGCCATTCGGAACGACCGCGGCACGCCCCGAGCACATTATAAGTAGACCAGAGAGGTCCGTGTTCTGATGGCCCCCCGATATTACTATATATTCTCCGGGTCCAGAAGTGTCAGGACAGGGGAGAAAACACTCAATGATAGCGCCACCCGGATTAACCGTCCAGTCCATTGAAGTGTTCGAATCCAGCGGAACATTGTCCGATGACCTGATCCGGCTCAGGACACTCCCCCAGGTTGTCTCGAGTGCAGCGCCCTGGACCCAGCCATTAACGTAGCTCTCTTTCCCCCTGAGCAATACGTGATCTATTTCCGTACGGTATTCCGTCCTTAAAATCACCTCACCAGTTCCAAAGGGATCCGGGACAGGACCGGATTGGGCCATCCTGTCCCTCGTGGATCCGCCAGTAATATTGAATGCTCTGACACCAGGGTCCAGCCTATCATGTGCCGATGGATCCCATATTACCGCTGTAGCGATCCCTGGTTCAAGGACCGACCCTATCGGAAAACTCACATGAAATGTCCCATCCGAGACCCTGATCCCGGATAGGTCCACGGCCTCCCCGGTCGGATTCTCTATCTGCACGAACATCTCATCCCTTGTGCAGTTCCATAGAACCTTCGTTATCTTCAATCCAGTCTGACCGGGAGGTATGATGGAGGGGATGACCTCAAATCCTGCCACCCAATGATTGTTCTGCTCATCGATCTCCTCAATGGCGTTCTCATGATCGAGCTCTAGGAATAAGAGATATGACCCCTCGAAACCGAGGGTATCTATCGTCATCTCGAAATCCCTTCTGGACAGTGTGGTCAGGTCCTTGAATGTGATAACCTCGTTCATGACAATTTCACAGTTACCGGTGTTTTCCTCGCGGACCACTGCCGAGAGGTTGATCGTTCCCGGGTTAAGCTCTCCACCTCCGAGGATGCTGCCTGAGAGGATGAGTTCAGCCCCTGAAGGCACGATGTCAACCGCGAATCCCTGGAACTCGAGCTTCACCTCCCCGAACTGCACTTCAGGTGCAGGTATTACTAGGTCAACTTCACCAAAGAACGATAATGGGCAAAGTTGCTTCCATATAACCCGAACCTGGAATGTGATCCGCCGGTCATCGACTGACCTGTCCGGAGATATGGCGGTCACACCACATTCGAAGGTGTCACCTGGTTCGATCCAGCGGCTCCCGGTGACACAGTCCTGGATGGTCCAGTTCGGTGCATCATATACTAACGATATATCCATCTCTCCTTCCATATTCCCTATGTTCTTTATCTTGACCATGATCTCCGATCTCGACCCCCTCTCAATAAACAATTCCTCACCTCCAAGATCGATCTCGACGGTGGGGTCCAATCCATTGCACCATCCCATCGAATCGGTCCAGTTACCGGGGGTGGGGTGCCAATCATAAGGGGAGGAGGTGTCAAATCCATCGGGCAGCCTTGAAAGCGACTGACCTGAAATTACAGCCGGGTTTTCATCACCCTCGTCAGTCATGGTGTTATTTATCTTATCCCAGAACCTGCCGGTCCACTCGACCTCCTCATATCCTCTAGTCGGTTCCCCGACATGGCTGGATCCACCCCAAGCAACATGATCAATTACAATCCCATCAACATCTAGGATGGACAAATCGTCCCCAATGGTATAAAGAGCAGAGGACTGTGGTACAAATTCCAGATATGTCCCAGAAGGTACTATCTGCTCACCGGTGTCTTCTCCCAGGAAAATCACTGCCCTATTGTTGGGCTTGATCGAAAGATCGTCAAAGATGATCGACACCCCCTCCCCATTTGTTAGTGAGAAACCCTTCAGGTTCTCCTCACGCCCTAAGTTGACAAGCTCGACCCACTGGTGCCCCAGGTTGGTCCCGGTGGGATCCACCATTATCTCGTTTATCTTCAATGATGGCAGGCCCAGATTTCTTGATCCAGGTGTCGGGAGATATACCTTCCTGAGGACCTCTCCACCGTCAGGTGCCCGTTGCAAGGTGAACCCATTCTGCAAGGAAGACCATTCCATGGCGTCTACCATGATCCCTGTGTTATTGCAGAGGATCAGCACATCATCCCTTCCAAGTTTGAGGGCGGTATCCCCCCTCCAGAACGATGTCATCTCTCCCGGTCCGATGACGGCAACCTGGATCTCGAAAAGGTCGTAATTATCCGAAAGTGTCCATCCCGTCAGATCGATATATCTATCCGTAGGATTGTATATCTCGACGAACTCATCCTCGGTGTTGACCAGACCATCGCCGTTCAGGTCCATCGCAGGTTCCGGATAGACCTCATTTATTACCGGGTTTTCGTTTAGGAACTGCGGCACTACAGTAACATTTACCCCAGATGTTGCATCATCCGGAAAGCCTCCAAGGTGCAAATCACAAGGAAGAAGGCTGATGATAAGTATACACCATATAAACCACCATGATAAATGGCCTCCATTGATACTGTTAACACTACCTGATCTCCCCTTATGAAGGGGTCTATTTTTCCAACGCAACTCGTATCCCCAAATACCATGACCGCCCTCATAGAAAAAACCTTTCCCCTGGGTTTCCCCCGGGAATTCTGAGATAATCCATATAATATACCATTCGGCATGGACAAGGACAACTATACAGGATGAACAGGGATGCATGGATCGAAAATGATACTGGGAATAATGGCTACGGGAAACAGGCCAGTCAATTCCAACAAACGTAAGCCAGGTGATAAGATATATATACACTGTTATGTTTGTTCATTTCATAAAGGGGTAAGGACCAATTCAGCTGTAAAAAATAGCAAAGAATTGGCTATTTGGGTCCATAAATGGTCGATTGGAAGGTGGGTCGTATGATGGAGAAAGGTTCTATGAAGATCCGAAAGGTTATGCCCGCAATTACTGTATTGACCCTTCTGATAGCAGCCTCTTTAGGGTTACTGCTGTCAGCTGATGAGCAGAGTGTAAACGCTGCAAGTATCGGTTCTATCACCGTTACTGGAGGCTATACAAGGAGTTTCAACAACGTGGACTACCTGCTCGATGGGGACATACTGGTATCAGGAACAGGAAGCAGATTGATTTTTACGAATTCGACGATCACCCTCTCCCAGGACGTGGGATTGGATGGAAAGATCGGAGGTAGTGACGATCATATTTACAACATACGGGTCCAGAGCGGTGGGAGACTTGAATTCGTGAACACATTGCTCACGACACAGACAGGACAGCTGAGCCCATACTACAAGATCGACATATCAGCCGACGGTTCCGGTTCGCAGATCATATTCACAGATTCTGTGGTGGAAGGCCCAGGAGAGATAACTGTTACCAACCAGGCGAGATTGACATCGGAAGGATCGACTTTCTATGAGCTCCAGGACCAGAGGTCAATTACCTACGATATCGACGGTGATGGGAGCACTTCGGACGATGTGGACATGAACGATGATGGGCCACTTTTCTCCTTCCTTTCTGGTGGAACCGGTCTGATCGTTGATTCTGAACTCAAGGATACTTTGTCCTTCACAGTGGCTTCGAGGGACGGCATCACGGCCGGAAATATCACGGTCAATGGCGCAGGATCCAACCTGACCGTGATCAACTCCTTCCTGGATGTCGATTTCGAATCAATTCTCTCCACAGGTAGCCATAATATGTTAAAGGTGGAAAACGGAGGGGTCGCCCATCTGGTAGGTGCGAGCATAAATGTCTCGGCATCTGCCATCGCCAGCCACCCTGCATTCTACGTGGTTGACGCATCATCAAAGGTCATCTATTACAGATGGATAGGAGCTCACCTTCTTGATGGTATGGATCTACCCGTCGAGGACGAGGAAGTTACCATTTACCGAGTTGAAGGGAACCTAAATACAAGGCTCGGAGGCTCTTATCTAACTGCAGAAATACTCTCGTATATGGACAAACTGAGCAGCGAATGGAACCACACTTCATCGAATGGATGGGCCTTCGTTCCGGTGATCACCGATGTATTCAGAAGGGATTCCATGCCGAATGGTGATTCATATCCGGACTACCTGGTAACCGTTTCTGTTGAAGGGGAAACCTTACAGGCACCTTCAAGGTTCAGGAGCTATCCCGATATTCCTGATATGGGAGAAGAAAGGGATGTCCTTGGGAAAGCCGTGGAAGGTTCGACCGTAAGCCCCAGGACCATATCGCTCCTTGGGGGGCCCATGGAATTCCTGAAATATATCACGAACCCCTCGAGCTCATCGTTCTTTTCGAAGCTGGGGGTTGACCTGACAGTGAGCGGACAGACAGTTATCAGAGGAACTTCTTCCGTGATCGATGGTATCTTCTATCCCTCCTACTATGCATTCGACGGGCACCTGATCATAGGTTCTGGTGGTCACCTAAAGATCAACGATACGGTGGTCTCTTTCCTGACCGACGAGGCACCTGTATATATACTGGTACAGAACGGCGGTATACTCGAGATGGGAAATGTCACTCTTACCGGAACAGGCTCAAACGATCTCTACATATATACCATGGGAACCGGAGCTCCCACGGTGAAACTCGATCAGGGAAGCATGGAGTTTGGGCATCTCATCGCTAGGAACGGGGCTATCATAGACATCGAGTGCGGATCTGTCAGCGGCTCCCTCAACCTGATAGGGTCGAACGTTGACGCTAAGATCTCTGCGGATTCCATCGATGCGAACAGGGTGTATGCCGAGAACTGCATCCTCCAGCTTGATGGCTCTCCGGTCCAGATCGACAACATTCACCTTGCTGGTGTTTCCCTCTATTCGTCCGATTCCGTTTTCAACGTCCCGCTGGATATCGATAACTACGCTATGCTGACCAATGTTACATTTTCGGGATCGCTCCCCCAGGGAAGGACAAGCTGGTTAAAGCCTGTTGACCTTGGTGTCATATCAAGAGCCTGGTGGGTCGATGCAGTGGTCCAGGACACGGTCGGGAATCCGCTTCCAGGTTCAAGCATCAAGGTCCAGAGAGCAAGTGGATCGATACTTATGGATGTCTCCAACCACGCGACGGACGAGGAAGGAAGAGCGAGGTTCCCCCTTATACAGGAAGAGCTGAGGACCACTGGTAGGACATTCCTCGGAAATTACCGTCTCACTGCCTCGTTCAGAGGCATATCATCGAGTCCGATGGCGACCTTGATCTCCGGCGTCGATGTCGATGCCATCATCACCATCCCGGGTGGTCCGAACCTCGCTCCGGAAGGACTCTCGGTTGAAGGAACGCTCATCGATGGTTTTGAGGTATCAATTATCGGGAACGTGAGCAATATAGGTGAGTTCGATGCTGGTCCATTCGTGGTAAGAATGGAGGTCAACGGTCAGATCATAGGCGAGAATACTGTATCTGGCCTGGTTGCCGGTGAGTTCATCGACGTCCCATTTGAATGGATGACCATAGAGGGCGAAGCTGAAATGGAATTGGTCGTGGATGCGCTCGACGAAGTTGCGGAGACGAACGAGAACGATAACTCGTACGATCAGATGAACTATATCGGTATCGGACCTGATTACACTGTGGCCATCGAGGTTGGGCCCGAGGTTTGGGCATATGGAATGGAAGGCGATTTCGAGCTGATGGTCTCCAACATTGGCGAGGTCGACCCCGAGGAGAACGGTTTCTACGTCAATGTTACATGGGAGTCTGGACTATCGAGGGGCATCATTATGGAATACCTTCCCTTCGATTATATTGAACCTTTTGGCCAGGTCATAAAGACAGTCAACTGGACTCCTGTCATCACAGGTCTGGTGACCATAGAGGTGGAGATATTTTCGAAATTCGACAGAACGCCGATCAATTCACGTGATACTTTGATATTGGATGTGCTCACCCTTCCAGACCTAAAATTGGTGCTGAACTCCTTCAGGATAGATGCACCCGTGCCTGTCACCATCAACACTACGGTTTCCGTATCTTTGGAGATCGAGAACACGGGAGAGCTCCCCGCAGGGGATTTCATGGTGAGACTATATGATATGGAAAAGCAGCCCGCGAACCAGATCGGAAACGAAGCCCTGATACCGGGTCTGGAACCCGATGCCGGAAAGGAGATATCTTTTTCATGGAACACCGGACTGCCGGTCGGATACCATGACCTGATCTTGGTGATCGATCCGCTGGATTCTGTGATGGAGCAGAACGAGACCAACAACGAAGTGGTCATCCCGGTTAGCGTCGATACACCTCCGGACCTTACCTTTACGGAAAGTATTGGTGCAAGTCCAATGGTTGTCACAGAGGGAAAGAACGTCACGTTCTGGGCAACACTGAAGAACGTTGGAAAGACCAAGGCCTTGAACGCACTTATTCATTTCTCCATCGACTCCGATACCAATTTGATAGAGGCTAGATCCATAGATCTATCCCCGGGGCAGGAGATGAACATATCCTTCGGATGGAAGGCTGCCGGTCTCGGACCGCACACCCTTTTCATAGTTGCAGACTACTGGGATATCATTAAGGAACCCGTAGAGTCCAATAATCTCAAATCCCTAGATTTCAGGGTGATCTCCAAGCCGGATCTTTACATGGAGGAGGAGGACTTCCATGTAGAGCCCGATGATAATTTGGAGATCGGCAAGGATGTCTTGATAACGGCTGCCATCAGGAATTCCGGAGAGACGGAAGCCCGCAATGTATTCATCAGGTTCTATGATGGAGATCCAACCCTTGGTGGGAAGATCATCTCATGGAAGGACACCCAACCATCAGTATCAATAGATATCATACATTCAGGGGGGGTCGAATGGGTGAACGTCACCTGGAACCCCCGGACCGGAGGTTATCATGACATATATGTTGTTCTTGACCTCGCCAATGCGATCGACGAGTCGGACGAGATGAACAACCGGATCTTCTGGCCCGTATACGTTCAGACCCTTCCTGACCTCGTTTTCAGCGATCTCTCCCTGTTCCAGGGCGACTTCAAGGTGGATTCTGCCGGTATCGGGAAGACCCTACTGATCAATGCCACACTGGAGAACAAGGGGGACACACCGGTCCCCTCCTTCAAGGTCAACTTCTATAACGGGGATTACGACAACGATCCGAATCCTCTCGCTCTTGGGTCCGATATCATCTATCTCTCGGGAAAGCTGGAAGGAAGGTCAAAGATGTTCATCGAGATGCCCTGGAGGGTGGGATATCCGAAAGGGGTTAGGACGATCATAGTCAAGACACAGCTTCTCGAGGGGATGGAGCAGAGGACCAACAACAATATGATCGCGGTTCCCATAGAAATATTCGATATCAATGATGTTCCGGAACTATCCCCTCTCAACAATACCCTGACCATAAGCACCGGTTATCCTGGGGTCAAAATAGACCGAACAAATGGTACCGGAGCCCATCAGGGTATGAACCTGTCCCTTGATTTTTCCATGACCAATACAGGCGGAAAGGCTGCAAGTAATATTTCAGTTGTCTTCATGGCATCGAACGAAACAGATACCTGGGTCGAGTACGTCACAAGTATCATGTTCATCGAGAACAACGGGACAGATTTCATCACGGGTTTCTGGAACCTGAGGGACCTTGGAATAAACACCTTGAAGATCATAGTTGACCCGGATAACAATATAAGGGAATTCGATGAGGGGAACAACATATTCATCCTCAGTTTGGATGTCGATGAAGCTCCGGATATCTCAGTATCTGTCCTCAGGCAGGGGGATAACTACAACATCGAGACCGGGCAGTTCGATATGACCAAGGGCAAGGAGTACGAACTTTCTTTCATGGTAAGGAACCTCGGAGGACATTACCTTGAGGATGTTCTGTTGGAATACAATGGACAGACCACCACTCCCCAGATGCGGATCGATCTGGTTCCCTACCAGAACATGACCGTGACCTTCCGGGTGAAACCGGAGGTGGATGCGGGTCATGCGGTCGTTTGGAAGTGTGAGGTGAATGGGGACGGCCGTTTCTACGAACTTGATGATGATAACAATGAAGCTTCGAGTGTGATCAACGTTCTTGAGCCGGAGGAACCCAGCAAGCTCTGGATAGTGGGCCTTGTATTGATCCTGCTACTCCTTATCGCACTGGTGGTTGCAGGCTACTTCATCTACATGAAGAGCAAGACCAGGGATATGGCCAAGTGCTCCAACTGTGGAGGACTTGTACGGATCGACGAAACGATATGCCCACATTGCGGTATCGAATTCAGTGACGAACTCGAATGCGAGTGCGGAGAGGTAATCCCGCCAGGAGCATCTGAATGCCCCTCCTGTGGAAAGCCAGTGATCGGCGCACCAATGGAGGAACCCTTGGAAGGGGAAAAGGAGGGCGAGGAGGAGGTGGAGGAAATGATGGAGGAAGAGGGAGTGACCGGGAGGACGAAGGAGGAGGAAGCACCCGAGGAGCTCGAGGATGTCGAGGAGGTTCCCGAAGAGGTCGTTCGAGAACCCGACGTCGATCAGGATGAGCTTGCCGAGTGCTTCGAATGCGGGGCTTTGATCCCCGTCTCTGCACCGATCTGCCCGCATTGCGGTGCCGTATTCGAATAGATATCCGAAAGGCTAATAAGAGGTATTGAGGCTTACCTTATAATGGCAGCTTTCAACGTGGAGAAGGTCCTGGAAGGCTACGATAAGAGTAACCTAACACTGGTCACGGTCTGCTCCCATTCCAGCCTTCAGATATTTCACGGAGCAAAAAGAGAGGGGTTCAGAACATTGGGGATCGCGGTCGGGAAACCCCCAAAGCTTTACGATGCCTTTCCCGGGGCTAAACCTGATGAATTCCTCATTCTCGATACCTATGATCAGATATTCGATCACTCAGATATCATTATCGAAAAGAACGGGATCGTCATACCGCACGGATCGTTCGTAGAATACCTCGGTGCTGGAAGGTTCAAGGAACTGCCTTTACCCACTTTCGGTAACCGAAACGTCCTTGAATGGGAATCGGACAGGAATATGGAAAGGATCTGGCTCGAGAGGTCCGGGATCAAGATGCCGACAGAGATCAAGGACCCAAAGAAGATCGACAGACCCGTGATGGTAAAATATCAGGGGGCAAAAGGCGGGAGAGGCTTCTTTATTGCAAAGGACTACAATCAGTTCAAGCTCGGCATAGACCATACCCAGAAGTTCAATATCCAGGAATACATCATGGGAACCAGGTACTACCTGCACTTTTTCCATTCACCTCTGCGCAGCGAAGGATACAAGGTCGAATGTGGTAAAGGGATCATCGAACTCCTCTCCATGGACAGAAGGGATGAGACGAACATCGACGAGATGTACAAGCTCGGTTCCCAGGAAGAGCTCAAGGAACGTGGCATCTATCCGACCTTCGTCGTAACAGGAAACATCCCGCTTGTGATAAGAGAATCCCTTCTGGGTCGTGCCTTCGAGATGGCGGAAAGGGTTGTATGTACCTCCTACGATATTTTCGGTGGTATGATCGGCCCGTTCTGCCTCGAGACCGTTGTGACCGATGAGCTCGAGTTCGTCGTATTCGAGATATCGGCCAGGATCGTGGCTGGTACAAATCCTTACATTACGGGGTCCCCGTATTCCGATCTTATAGAGCAGAACCTTTCCACGGGAAGGAGGATCGCCCAGGAGATAAAGATCGGAAGGGACCTCGGGAGGCTGAATGAGATCATCACCTGAAAAGTCAGCCAGGAGTGATGATTGATGGACCGTCTATTCATCTTCGATTTCGATGACACACTTGCCAACTTCTCCTTGTACAATACATGGGTTCTCAAGGGGCCTGTCAAGGTCCTGCCACATATCGGGACAACCATTAAAGGGGCCGTCGAGGTCCTGGAATTCGTCAGGTCAAGAGGGGATGCCCTTGCCATGCTTACCATGAACATTGTTCTGAACGATGAGCTCAAATGGAAGAAGTTGAAAAGGGTTGGAATGGACAGATGGTTCAATGACAGGAACACCTTCTTCGTGCGGAAGAAGACACCTGAAAAAATCGTCAGCATA
>JBLIRF010000021.1:0-15405 GCA_049472175.1 Thermoplasmatota archaeon | reverse complement strand
TTGTCCTTCACAGGAACAACCAGAATGAGATGTTCATGGAATTCGATTCTCCGGAATCGGTGGATATAAGGACCGTTGACGGCTACCGGGACCCTTCCAACCCAAATATGTACAAGATCAAGGTCGTCTTCGGAAAGAAAATGGAATACCTGTTCACGGAATATGTCCAGCAGGAGCCTGTCCTAAACATCTATTTCCTGAAACCGGACTTCGTGGAGGACAAGGTGGCCCCCACGGATTCCGATATACCGACCTATACCTTTCCCGTTCCCACATCGAACTATCGCTACAACAAGATACAGTTCGACCTTAGACAGATATCGGTGATCTATTATCCTATCGCCGACAAGGTCCCTTCGATCCGAAAGCTGGATACCGATATGGGGGTGGAGATAACCCTGACGATCGCGGAACTGGACCAGATGAACATCTATCCCGATTTCATCCTCTATGTGACAGCGGATATGAAGACCACTGTAACTGAACCCTCTGGAAAGATCACCGTTATCAACTCCTGGGATGCAGCAGGGTACGGAGCAAATGTCCCCCAGGTGGATATAGGGACATCAGGGGATGATGGGGACGGAAAGGATGGGCTCAATCCTCTCGTGATAATAATCCCTGTGATCATCATCCTCGTGATATTGATCGCCTTATTGGTCCTCCTTATACTCTTGCTCGGAAAGAAGGGTAAGAAAGACGATAAGGATGAACCAGAACCTATTTACGTTCCACCCCAGGACCAATCTTTGGATGATATGATCTTCGGCAACACGCCTCAGAAGATGACCGCGGAGCAGATGTACGGACCGCCCCAACCCCAAGGAGAGGCAGTTGCTCAGGGGCTGCCCACCGAAGGGCTGTCACCGGTACAACAGCAAGGAGGAGCACTTACCCAGGGGCAGCCTACCGAAGGGCTACCGCCAGTGCAGCCTCAAGGCCAAGGGGGTCCGATTGCGGAAGGCCCGCTCCCCGATTCCCCTCAGTGACCTCTGACCCAAACGATCAAGGCCTTACATAAGATGCTTGTTACATTGCCATTGTATTTCGATGGGCAGATTGCAGAGCTGGTCGGACCTTACTGCTGGAAGATCGTGACCTTCTTCATCTGGATGTGTGTGGTGGGTCTGTCATTCGCTCCCCTTGGTACGGTCTGGATCCTGTCCGCCACTTCCTGGCCTTGGACAATGAATCCGAAAACGCTGTGATGGTTGTCGAGCCAAGGTGTTCCCCCATTCTTCGTGACGATGAAAAACTGGGATCCTCCGGTGTTCGGACCTGCATTCGCCATGGAAAGGGCTCCCTTGGAATGTCTGAGCTGGGGGTGGAACTCGTCCTTTATCGTGTACCCCGGTCCACCCATTCCTGTTCCCTTGGGGCATCCTCCCTGTATCATGAAATCTGGTATCACTCTGTGGAATATCAGGTTGTTGTAGAATCCCGAATTGGCAAGCTTTATGAAGTTCTGGGTCGTGATCGGAGCCTTCTCCGTCTCAAGCTTTACAACCATA
Source organism: Thermoplasmatota archaeon (assembly GCA_049472175.1). Lineage (GTDB taxonomy): Archaea > Thermoplasmatota > Penumbrarchaeia > Penumbrarchaeales > Penumbrarchaeaceae > JAFGLL01. The sequence goes on along the minus strand of JBLIRF010000021.1, from coordinate 13,894 downwards.
TCACCATAGTTCGTCTCGATCTTCGCATATGTGGTCATATTAGCACCTGCCCCGTGTATGATGCAGAAGGTATTAAAAAGCCACCATCGAAAGAGATTAATACTACATTGAACCATTATATACATAGAACTTCGAGGTAGTTTAATGCCCTTAAAACATGGGAATGATGAACTAAGAAGGAAGTTCAACAAGGAACTGAAGAGCGGTCTGCTATGGATGCTGATCCTTTACATCATAGCCAGTTCGAAAAGACCACTTTACGGTTACGGGATAATCAAGGAGATCGAAAGGCGGTCCCGGGGAAAGTTCATCCTCTTCGAAGGTACGGTCTACCCTATTCTGAACTCGCTGGAAGACCGGAACCTGTTGAAAAGCCACTGGGGCAGGGGGAAGGACGGTCCGCGAAGGAAGTATTATACCGCTACCGAGGCAGGCTCCACCTACCTGGAAGAGATACTTTCAGACTGGAGGTCCGTATTGAAAATGGTTGAGGACATTCTCGATGAAGAGGTGGGGAATACATGAGAGGCTCTGTCGTGGTCAAAGAATATCTGGACAATGTGAAGAATGAACTTTTAGGGGTCGAAAGTGCACCGATAGTGGAGGAGATATCGGCCCATATCGAGGAGAAAGCCCGGGACCTTTCCGGGAGAAAGGTCCCGGATGAAAGGACCTATCACCGTGTCATTCGGGACCTCGGAAGCCCCGATGATGTCGCCAGACAATATTTGAGAGAGATGCCCGTCAGGATGCCACTGACGATGAAACTCTTCCTGATCTTCCAGATGCTCACAGCTGTAGCAGCATTCCTTGTATTCATCGAGGGGATGGACACCCTTTTCTGGGCATTCGATTGGGTCCCTGAGGATAATGGTTTCATTATGACACAGGCGATAACGAACCTGTTCTTTCTCCTGATCTCGATCATTATCGGTTTTATGGCCATTATGCAATGGAGACGCCCTTTCAGTGTGGCATCGATAGGGAACGTGGGAGTCATGATATCCCTCTCGGTCGTCGTGGCGATAATCTTTGTCATGTTCAGGATCATCATGTACGGGATGTGGGGCATTGAATACTCCGATGAGTCCTACTATCCCATAGCGGGAGCTGTTATGATAGGTTTCGTGATATTATTCTTCCTTGGGTCGCAGAACATGGAGAGGTTCATGAGACGCATCTATCTCTCCGAAGAGGGTTCGATAGAGCTTAAAAGGGACAGGAAGAAGACACGCACTTTCGCGCTGATGATATCTGCGCTCCTGGTTGTGCTTTTGATCATAGTCGCCCTTGGCCAGTCATCATACTCCGAGGATTATTACGAGAGCAATGAGATGTTCGCTTCCGAGGATGTCGGAGGCCCTTTCAATGCAACGATCGAACTTTGGGAGCACCGTGATAAGGACGGTACTTATGACTACTATCGGATCAGCTATCAGGTTGATGAAAGGGAGTACCGCGAGTGGTTCGAGTTGGAACTGAGACCTGCTCTGAACTGGTTGGTGGAGAATGGAGAAGGGAATTCGACCGTTCTCGCATGGTGGGATTACGGTCACGCCATTAGAGGATACACAGGAATGGATGTTATCATTGACTATCCCCATAAGTCGATGAAGCATACTGTCGCCGACCCCTCCAGTGTGACCGAATGGACCGAGAGCATGGACGACATCGAAAATGTTGCAAAAGCCCTCGTTGCGACGGACCCGAACGAAACGACCGGTATAATGGAGGATCTTGGTGCTCGCTATATATTTACAACTCAGAGAGATGGTAGTATAATGTATGCAATGCTCCAGTCAGCGGGACTGGATACTGATGACTACAATATCTACGATCCATGGGGGTTCTACAAAGGACCAACCGAACTTGGACGCCGAACGATCGTCAATAAGATGTGGAGGGGAGAGGATATCGAAGGTCTCGAACTCGTCTACGCGGACCTTGAGGTCAGGATCTACCAACTTTCGTCCGTTCATTGAATGAACGGCTCCCGGAATCCTATGATCCAGGGCCGGTTCACATAAAGCTGCCAAGCTCTTTCAGCGCTTCCGGATATTTCGATACGATCGCCTTCATGAGCTCCTCCGTCGAGATCTCCGTCATATCATATTCCGCTATGGCCGAGATGACTTTTTCCAGGGTCTCGTCCGAGACCTCCAGGAGCTTCTCCTTGGCAAGATAATTTCGGGCCATCTCCATCTCCAGCCTGTCCCTCCACCTTCTCTCGTAAGGCTCCAGTGCGGCCTTTGATGTATCGCCCTTTTCAAGCGCTTCACAGATGGTCTTCCCGGCCTGGAGGGCCGCATAGCAGCCGTTATAGACACCTCCGCCTGTCAGCGGGTCTATCATCCTCGCTGCATCCCCGACGACCACCAGATGGTCAGCCACCGTTTCCTCGATCGGTAGCGATACCGAGACGCCTCCTCCGTTTATCTCGGTTATCTTCCCCTTTGAAAACCTGGGATTCTTCCTGATGAAATCATCCAGGTATCTCCTGGGCTCTCCGGGCTCCTTTACCATTGAGGCGTTCATACCAAGACCAACATTGGCTATCCCGTGCCCCTTGGGGAAACACCATATGTAACCCCCCGGCACATACTTCCTTCCAACGAAGAACTCCGTGAACCTGTCGTCCGTATCGATCCCCACCATCTCGTACTGGATGCATATGTCGATGTCCCTCGGACCGAGATTGGTCTCGACACCTGCCCACCTTGCCACAAGGGATTCGAAACCATCGGCAGCGACGACAACCCTGGCCCTTACGGTAAGAGTTTCGGAAAGGACCTTTATCCTGACCACGACGCAGTCCCCGGAATCCTCGTATGAGATGGCCTCGGCCCTCATCCATATCTCCGCCCCCTCCCTTGCGGCCATTTTGGCGAGTTCCTGATCGAACATCTCCCTTTCGATGACGAATCCTACCTCTGGCCCGGCGATCTCGGGCCCGAGGGTCAGGACTGTTCCATTAGGCGAAATGATCTTCGCCCCGTCCATTTCCGACGATACGAAGGACGGACCTCTTTCCAGGCTGACAAGGTCCAGCAGTTCCTTGGATATCCCCTCACCGCATCGGACAGGGACACCGATCTCTGCCCTTTTCTCCACCATCAGGACCTTCCAACCTCCCCTGGCAACCTCCCTCGCAGTGATGCTACCGGCAGGTCCGGCTCCTATGACAAGACAGTCGACCTCAAGTGCATCATTCATCAATATCACCTTTACCGGACAGAGCACTTACCGGGCATATCCTGACGCAGAGGCCGCACCCTGTGCAGATATCGTCCAAGAATACAACCCTGTTGTTCGAGAACCTTATAGCTCCAGCCGGACAGCTTCCAACACATGCAACGCATCGAATGCAGCCGATCTCATCCCAGGAAGGAACCTTTGACATCGGACACCGTAATGCAGGTTTGTGATAAATTATTTATTAATGCACACTCGATCTTGAACGGTCCTTCACCGAACCTCCTTTTTTATCTACCGGAAATAAACAATAAATACGTCACTTCCTTAACGGACCATCATTTAGGATGTGTTCTCATGGACTGGCCTGATAAACCCGTTGAGCTGACAGATGCGACGTTCGAGGGATTCACAAAGAGATACCGGGTGACCGTTGTTGATTTCTGGGGCCCCACATGCGCTCCCTGCAAGATGATGGCCCCTCTGCTTGACCAGCTAGCAGCCGAGATGAAGGGGCAGGTCGTCTTCGGTAAATTGGACGTGACAAAGAACATGAAGACCTCGATGTCCATGGGGATCCGGTCCATCCCGACCTTCTCGTTCTACAGGGACGGAATACTCCTGAAATCAAAGGTCGGGTTCATTCCCAAGAGCAGGATGATGATGGAGATCAGAGAGATACTTTAAAAGGGTATGAGGGGTGTCCAGATGTGTGGTCTATTGGAACCCCGGTGGAGCAGATCCCTTGAAGTTTGCATGGTCCAGTGCAGGACGGTTCCAGGAGATGTCGATGGGAACCTTGCCAGAGCAACCGCACTCGTTCAGAAGGCTGCAGGCGAGGGGCAGATGGATATCGTGGTACTTCCCGAGGTCTTTGCCACAGGGTTCCCTTACGAACAGCTACCCGAGCTATCGAACAGTTCGGACACTGTGATAAGGTCCATCGCTCATCTCGCGACCGATATATCCGCCCATATCATGTTCACCTTAGTGGTCAGTGAGGATGAGAATTTCTTCAACAGGTTCATTTCCATCGGTCCGGCCGGAAAGATCGAGGCCACCTATGATAAGACACACCTGTTTTCAAGGGCTGGGGAGGACCGGTTCTTTGCTAGGGGAGACAGACTGGTACTCTTCAAGGCAAGCACTGCAGCCGTTGCGCCTTTGATATGCTACGAGGTCAGGTTCCCCGAACTTGCAAGGAAGCAGGTGCTCGATGGGGCCGATATCCTCGTAATTCCTGCGCAGTGGCCGGCTTTCAGGATCTTCCAGTGGCAGACCCTCTTGAGAGCAAGGGCGATCGAGAACCAGTGCTATGTTGTCGGTGTGGGGGGATTGGGAAAGCACGGACCGACCGAGATGGGTGGTCACTCCATGGTCGTAGGACCTTTCGGTGAAATCCTCTGCAATCTCGATGATAAGGAAGGATATGCAATGACAGTGATCGGACCGGACCGTATCAGGGACATACGTAACAAGATCCCGTCCCTTGAAGAAAGGAGACCCGAACTCTATTGATCGAGAATGGTCAGGACTCCCTTATGAATTTCAATCCGATCGGTATCTCTGCCCCACAACTGAGGCATTTCCCGACCATCAAGGTCCTGAAACCCAGTTCTCCCGATACGGGACGATCATCATTGTTCCTGCTGACGGTCCTGTTGAAGATCGTCATGTGCCGGGACCCGCATTTGGGACACCTTTTCTGAACATATGGAACATATTGATCCTCCAGCTGAAGAATGTCCTGATATGGGGACCGTCCCGGAACGTGTGGGTATTCAATGAACTGGTGATTCTCCATATGCAAAAGACCACAGGTGTTGAGATATAAGTTTAACCTCATATTTGGAAATATTTTAGAAAAACGGGACCTTCATTCGATCTCCAGGGCAGCGGGTACCTCTTTGTTCGTTGTGATCTGCCATTCTTCCGGAGGTTCGCCCGATCCTTTGATGTTCAGGAAGGTCAAGGTCCTTGACCACCCATCGGCCGTTCTTTCCGCCCTTACCTCTATCACGGCATCGAAAAGTGTGTTTTCCTGATCGGAGAAAACCTGGTAAGAAAGTGGGCACCCCACCAGGGCCATACCGCCCTTTTCCCTCAAGGCCTTCTTCAATATCCTCAATCTGTCCACCACCTCCTCCCTTGAGGTTTCCTCCACCAGATCTGCGATGGAGTCCAGGACAAGATTGAAGGGAAGTACCTGTTTGGATGATATCTCGGTGATCTTTGACAGTATCTCCAGGTGTGGCTTCACCGGTAAGATCCTGTCATCGGAGTTTGATGATATCTCGAGAATGTCCGTAACCATTATTCCCTCGGAGATGAACCTGTCCCTTTTCTGGAGTTCCGAAAGTCTTCGGTGTATCGAAGGGAGCATCGACACCAGCTCGGGTGGTCTCCCCACACCTATATGCGACAGGTCCGTCATCATTTCCTCATCGGTCTGGTGGGTGGAGATCATGATAGAGTAATAATCCTCAGATACAGCATCGAACAGCTGTTTTAAAAGAATATCACCACCACTCCCCATACCGAACTTGAACAGCACCAAACTGGAGGATCCAAGCTTGGAGAGCAACTTTCTGGATATCCCCTCCTTGCCTACCATAAGTTTCATTTCCCACCACCCCCTGAGGTCAGTTCGTAGGTCTGGTCGATCATGCTGGATATGACCTTGGATACATTGGTATCTTCCAGCTTCTCGTGGTCGAAGAGCACCACCAGATACTGCTCCTCCAGCATACGGTTGAGAAGAAGATGGAAGAATTCACACAGTTGACCATCCGTATAGTGCCTTTTCAGGTGCGTGAGCGAGTCTATCACAAGGAAATTGAACTTGAAGCTTTCCGACCTTATGCTCCTCTCGACCTCCGAGAGTATGGCCTCAAGGGAGGCCGGTGTTGCCAGGAAGACGAACTCTTCCATGTTATTGAGACCGGAACCGAGCGAAAGGGATATTGTATCGATCACCTTCAGACTGTTTCGCGGCATCTTGGACATGGTTATCCTCCTCGTCAGAGCGTTGGCAGACCATTGTGTCGAGATCAAGATACCTTTCCGCCCCTGGTCTTTTACCAGCCTTTCGATTATCCCGGTGAAGGACCTTATGTATGCCTCTCCTGAAGCCGAGACCAGGACCTGTGCCCCGGGTCGAAGAGAAGTATCAGGGATGTCCTCGCCTTTCCTGGTCCCCATCTACTTCACCTCCATCGATAGGATACGGGGCACAAGCAAGATCCCCTCCCGGGAGATGTCGATAACGTAAGTGTTGTTAGCGTGTGGGGCGCCTTTCCATCTCTCCACGGTCAGTGTGTTCATCGTGATGGGTGTTTCCCTGTCCTTCCTGAAACCCACAATGATATCGAACAGATAAGGTTCAAGGACCGACATGGACCTCTCTTCAAGAGATATGCTCGTATCAAGTGCCATGAGAGTCGTGACCCCTTTCTCTATGAGCTTCCCCTTCAGTCTCTGCATGAAATGGACCTTGTTCCACTCCTCGAGAAGATAGAGTATCGGGTTCACGGGATCTATCACCAATCTCTTTGCATCCAGATGTTGAACCACCTGCAGTAGAAGGTCCAGAAAGAGGTCCACATCATCGGGACCGGAATCCTCAAGGTCCGATCCTATCAATCCCATCAGATCGTGTACGTTGAGTATGGCAATATAGCCGTCCTTTAACCAGTTCGGTTGATGCCTTTTGAAAGTTGACATATGTCCGGACAGCCTTCCAGGCGGTTCGTTTGATATCAGACAGACGTCGTTGTCCATACTCGCACCCTGGAAGAGGAAATGATAGAGCATTGAACTCTTGCCGCATCCCGTTGGACCGTAAAAAAGACCGAAGGACCCGGGGACCATCCTGCCAAGCGTTATATTGTCCAACTGGTCGATCCCGAAACAGTTTTCCTCCTCCATTTTGTCCATGAAAGCTGATATTCGAATGGTTATTTAACATCTTTCGATTGTATTACTTCTGGACGACCCAGAACCCATTCGGAACCTGTACATACGGACCAAATGCGGTTGCAGCCAAATGGGTAAGTGTCTCGCGAAACGGAACACCTCGCCATCCCGCTACAGCAGTGCCTCGACCGACACCTTCCTACTCATCGCATCCCGGTTATCGGGATTGAAACGCAGCACCCTTTTATAGCATTCGAGTGCCTTGGATGGCTCGTTCTGCTGGCTGAATATCTCTCCTTTGATAAGCCATACCCTCTCGTTCTTGGGGTCCACCTGAAGCGCCGAGGTCAATGTGCTGTGGGCCCTATCCAAAGACTTCATTGCCATATAGGTCTCCGCAAGACCCAGGTGTGCATTTATGCTCGTCGGATCGATCGATATCACTTTATTGAGATGGGAGATGGCTGAATCATAATCACCAGCCATCCTGCAAGCGTTGGCCACTGAGATGAGCAACTCCGGGTCTTCGGGTTCGATCGAGAGTGCCTTCCGAAGGCATTTCAACCCGTCGTCGACAAGATTGTATTCCTCGATAAGTATTCTGCCCTTCTCATGCCAGGCCATATAGTTCGAATCATCAAGGCGGGTCGACTGGTCCAGGCATTTCAATCCTTCCTGGTGCTTTTCAAAACCCCTCGAAAGCACCATACCCTTGTTGTACCATCCACTGGAGGAGGCTTCATCGAGTTTCGTTACCATATCATAGCATTTCATTGCTTCCCCCGGATCGTAAAGGGAATCGAAGTATATCTTCCCCAACTCCATCCATAGACCAGGGTTATCGTTCCTGCTTTCAATTGCCTTCTTTACAAGGTCTACGGCCTCATCCGCCCTGTCAAGGTTTTCAGCAAGAATGCTTGATATCGATATTATAGTCCTCAGGTTGTTCGGATCGGCCTTTATGGAATCCTTCATGAGACCCAGTGCTTTCTCGGGATCGCTCTCCAGCTTAAGGGCACCTAGCCCACAGACATAGAGAGCCAGGGGGTCCGTAGGTCTAAAACGGAGAAGCTCCTCCCCTAGCTCGACCGTCTTCTTGAATTCTCTATTGTTCCTAAGAAGGATATCGATCATGCGGGAGAGGATCTCATAAGCTTGTGGATTGGACTTGCGGGCATTCTCCAAATATTGAATGGAAGATCCAATATCCCCATCGATCCTCTCGGCTATCTCGCTTTTGAACATCCAGGCATGAATGTGCGTCGGGTCCGCCTCCACGACCTTGCCAAAATATTTCTTGGCCTTCTTCACATCCTTGAGCTTCTTGTATGAGATAAGCCCCAACCTGAAGGAGCCAACAACATGATTTGGATTTATCCGGAGGAGCGACCTGTAAGCAAGTATCGATTCCTCCATTCTACCGAGCCTCTGTTCGAGTATCTGAGCTTTGTTGAACCAGGCTTCCTCGTTGTAGGGGTCCTGTGAAAGGGCGTATTCGAGACATTTCAGGCCGTCCTCCTCCCTTCCCTTCGTCTTTCCCATTATGATCCCCTTCTTTATCCATACAGGGTAGTATTGGGGGTCTATATCGGTCGCCTGGTCGTACGAGTAGAGGGCTTCCTGAAGATCGTTCAATTCATGATGGCACATCCCCCTGTGGGCCCATGCATCCCTGTTCTCCTCGTTGCTGTCAAGTACTCTATCGAAGCATCCGAGTGCTTTTTCGTATTGGGCATTGCCGAAGAGAATCTTGCCCTTTTCAAGGAGAAGTTGTGGTTGATCGCTTTCAATGTTCAATCCTTCCTCGATGTAGAAAAGAGCGGTTTCGATGTTGCCCTCCTCGACGGCCTCCCTTGCCCTGAGCAGAAGCTCCTTCAGTATCTTCTTGGTCTCATCCAGATGGGGTTCCGGTCTATCCTTGCCCAGAGGCTCCACTGCGGCCCCCAGAGCAATATGTTCGGACATATCTGGTTCCATCGGGCCGTTCCCGGTCGTCTGCCAGTTCTTCCTGAGCTGTTCTCTCTCCTTGATCTTGCCCATGTACTCGATTATATCCCTCGAACTTACCTTGGTCGCGACTTCCCATAACTTCATCAGATCGTTGTTCAGGTTCCTTACAGGCTCATCTCCGGCGATGCTCACCCCGCAGGTGATATCATTGATCAATCGGTCCGAAGAGAGGTCCCCGGTTGCGATAATTGCCTTTTTTCGGTCAAGGACCATCGAGGTAAGTGATAGGTTCGGCAGAAAACCTATCTTCATCGGGGAATTGGGCTCGTCCAGTAAAAGTGCGAGGATCCTCAGGACCTCCGGATCCACCCCTCTTGTGATGAAATCCGTCTCTGAGAACCTGAGCAGCAGGCGGATGGTAAGTTTCTTTTGCGACCTTGCTATCAGGATCGACTGGATCTTTCTGAGTATGTCCATATCCATGACGGGAGTGACTATCAGCGCTTCCTTTTCCACTTCCATGAACTTCCACAGGAATAAGTTCTTCCAAGGGCTCTGGAAGAATTGGTGGTCATTCTCTTGCGCAGCGCTCATACTCCGACCGCCCGACACGAATTCGAGGTTATTCCCGGGAAAGGCATGAAGATATACTTTATTTTGTCCCCCATGGAACGAACAATTGATCGAGGGGTTTTACATTCACCCAGCAAGGTGTGATATTATGCCCTCCATCCTCTCATACTCAAGTACTGCGAGGATACGGGAATACCTGGAGGATATGGATCGGATCCGGGATGCCATGTTCTTTTCCCTTTGATCTTCCAACAGTTTGAACCCTCTGAACCGGTTTATGATCCTGTCCCATTCGATGACCATGTCCTCCGGTGTCGTTGCCTTGAATTTGCGCCGGTTTATTCTCTTGAGACGAAGAGACTGCCGGACCATGGTGGTCCCTCCGATCAGTCCCGTGTAAAGGTTCGAATAGGAATCCTCATCCATATCAAGTGGTTTGAGCGGTATTCCACTTTCCATCGATATCCTGCATGCTTCCACAAGTGATGGCGGAGGTATCTGGACCTCCCCGAACTTCGACATTTCCCTGGCGTATATCTTCTCGGTCTTGGAGAGGGACGTTTCCTTCACCTTGCCTTGAACGACGGCTTTCAGGCCTTCTATCTCTTCCATGCTGATATGCAGGCAAAGCGCCTCGGGGCAAAATCTTTCGTATATATTACGGACGATCTCTCCTTCCGAAAGCAGACCCTTGATGGTCCCTACCAGCATGACCTGACAGTCCCCGATCTCCATCGATCTGCAGCGGTCCTTGAGGGATCTCAAGGTCTCATCTTCTCCGGGAAAGCGGACTTTTTTCATGGTCATGATTCCTGATGGATGGCGCTCGAGGTCGAGGGCCGGGCGGTTGCCTATGGTTATCAACATCCTGGGACCGGCCTCTTGTCTTTATGATCAGGAGATATATTGCGATCACCAGGATGATGATCATGATGGTGCCAATGATGATCACCGCAATGGGTCCATCCGAAGGCTCATCGTCACTCCACCTTTTATCGTCCAGGGGATAGTGATCGTCCTTGTCGTTCACGCTATCACCATCCGTATCCGGATTGTTCGGATCAGTCTCAAAAGGATCCACACGTCCGTTTGCATTCTGGTCCTCGAAGCCATCTTTGAGGAAATCACCATCTGTGTCAGGGTCCAGCGGGTCGGTCGAGTTGCCATCGCTCGTATCGATCTCGATCCCGTCCATAAGACCGTCCCCGTCAGTGTCCGGATCGTTCGGGTCAGTCTCACCGATATCGACCATGCCGTTACCGTTCTTATCCTCATCTTTGTCGGGTATGCCGTCCTCGTCAGTATCATTAGAGCGGGGGTCGAGTACCATGATGGTCCTCTTCTCGGGTGTTGATATGTGTGTTCCATCGAATGCATGTACCCACAGGGTGTGAAGGCCCCCGGAAAGATTACCTGTTGAGACTTCGGTCCTGAAATGCCCTTCCTGCAGGTGATCGAAGACGGTGATCGTCCGGTAGAATCCTTCATCGAACCTCAATTTGATCCCGTAGACCTCCAGATCGTCTTCTATCACACCCTCGACAGAGACGGAGCCAGAGGCTTTCGTCCCGTTCACCGGACCGGTCAGTGTTATTCGGGGGCTGTCATTCGGAGGATACATTATCATCATTACTTCGTCAGCAGGCTGCGCGATGTCCGTGGAGGTTACCTCATACCCGTCCTTCTGTGACATTATCGTGATCGGAAGGTGAGAATAGACGCCTGTCTGATCCCTCACGTAAACAGAAACCGGGAGGTCCCTTGACACACCGTCCGGACCGGAATAGGAAGAGATCAGCCAGGTGCCGTCAACGTCCCTGATGTCCACCTGGACTCCAGCCATTGGGGTCATTGCCGGATGCTCGACCGTGGTAACGTCTAGAGTGATCACATAATACACTGCGGAAGCAGAATCCAGGAAAGAGATGTCCGAAGGCGGGAGTGTATCCACCATCTCTATCGTGGATCCCCCGTCCAAGACCAGTTTCTCGTTCGTAATGGAACCGAGTGTCGAATTGCCCACAACAATACTGGACGAAACTGCATCTATGTGGGCATAACCGGACCCGGTGAACGTGCAATCCTCGAACTTGCCTGATGACCGATCGGAGTATATCGATGAGAATGCAAGGTTATCGGTCCCGCGTCCATTGTTATTGAAGGTCGTCCCATGGGCATCGAATGTCGCAAGTTGCAGATGAAGAGCACTCTCTCCTGAGGTGACTATGTCGGAGCCGCGTATATCAAGGTCAGAATTCTGGGCCTGTATCCCATCAGAATAGCTCTTCTCGATCCTCGTTCCTTCAAGCGAAAGAACGGATCCGGTGAGTGCGGTTATGCCGACGTTCGCCCCACTCAACTCCCCATTTGAAATGGAAATGGATGAATTGATCACAAGCAGCTGATGTGATGTCCCTGATCCCTCGGAAACGAGTGACACGTGATCCATCTCGATACTTGAATCAACCGAATTGATACCTATCTGACGGGAGTCAAGGATATCACTCTCCTCCATCCGGGCATCCGACCTGTAGGACCTGATACCAGTGCCGCATTCGAGGATCTCTAGGCCGCTCAAGTATGTTGATTCGACCTTGAGAAGATGTATACCGTAATATGTTGAATTCACTATAGTTGTCCTCTCGACAACAAGGGTCCTTCCAGTTCCCATCGGGCCCTTGATATCCAATCCGTTCCGTGTGGAGTTGTGTATCGATGTGTCGAAGAGTTCCAGATCGGAGGAGTGTGAGCGTATGGCTATCTCCGCCCCCTCGATGGTCGCGTTCATAATGATGGAAGGTGTCGAGGGGTCTGCTTCCATGAGATTAATGCCCCCCCAGTTCTTTCCCTGATGAAGTGGACCGAGATATACAGGTTCCTGTTCGGTTCCTTTGATGAGAGGGGGTGCTGTCAGGTTAAAGAACACCTCTTCCTCGAACAGTATCCTAATACCTGGACCGAGGTAAAGAGGCTTCGAGGCCTGTATGTTAAGATCGTTGAGTACGTGATATTCATCTCCGTCTTTCAGTATGATCGAAGGGTATATACCCATCATATCATCCATGGAGAAGAAACCTTCAGGTGTTTCGGAGGTCATGCAGGGTATTGCAATCGAGATGATACCGGCGAGCGATATCATTATCGCCAGGGTTGCAGGGATCGCAGCCCTGTGGCTCTGAAAGGGTGTGATTACCCTCTCGGCTGGCATAGGGGTAATTTTACCTTCTTGTTAAATTAGTTTGCCCGACGTTCATGAAACGGATGCATCCTCTGTGAAGGATTTATTTACCATATTCCCGTTAGGACCACTCAGGTATGGCCGGCGAGGTCCGGATGCCCATTGGTGATAAGATGGAAAGGATAGTGGAATGTGTTCCCAATTTCAGCGAAGGCCGGGACCTGGCCGTTCTTGAAGCGATCTCCGGGGGTATCAAGAGCGTTAAGGGAGTGAAACTGCTGAACGTGGACCCCGGTGCTGATTTCAACAGGACGGTCTTCACCTTCGTCGGAGAGCCCGACGCTATCCTTGAAGCGGCCTTCCAGGCAGCCAGGATCGGAACTGCCCTTATCGACATGAGAGAACATAAAGGTGAACATGCAAGGATGGGAGCCCTGGATGTATGCCCTTTCATTCCCATAAAGAACGTTACAATGGAAGACTGCAATGATCTTGCCCAGAGGTTCGGTACCCTGATGTGGGACCAGCTCGGGATACCGGTCTTCCTGTATGCGAATTCGGCAAGGCTCCCTGAAAGGATAAGCCTTCCGAGCATTAGGAAAGGGGAATACGAAGCCCTCGAGGAAAAGTTCAAAGACCCTGGTTTCAGGCCGGATATAGGTGATCCGGTCTTCGTACCAAGAAGCGGTGCGACCGCCACCGGAGCCCGTCAGATCCTCATAGCCTATAATATCAATCTCAATACCTCCGATAAGACCGTAGCGTCCGAGATCTCGGGCAGGATCAGGGAGAGCGGCGTATTGAAAAAGGACGAGAAAGGGGAGAAGGTCATTGGACCTGACGGCAAACCCGAAAGGATACCTGGAAGATTCAAGGGCGTCCAGGCCGGTGGGATGATGTACAACGAAGATATCGCTCAGGTCTCGATGAACCTCCTGGATTTCAACGAGGTCGATCTTCACGAGGTCTACGAGGCCTGCCGTGAGGAAGCGCTGTCCCTGGGAGCGGAAGTGACGGGATCGGAGATAGTGGGCCTAGTTCCGATGGAGGCGCTCTTGAAAGCGGGGAAGTTCTATTCCTCTAGAT
>JBLIRF010000020.1:0-15598 GCA_049472175.1 Thermoplasmatota archaeon | reverse complement strand
GATTGGGAGACAAGCGAGAAGTCGGTCACAGTCGAATGGACCTGCACTGACGCCGGCTGCGGCGTGGACTGGGTCGAGGTCAGGTTGGACGACGGGTCGTACGTGACTGTCGCGGCATCCGAGCGGACGTTCAGCAACCTCGCGGCGGGCGAGCACACGGTCGATGTGCGGGCCTACGACAAAGCGGGCAACATGGTGGAGGCCAGCGTGACATTCACCGTCAGCGACGATGGCGGGGGCATAAGCGCCCTCCTGGTCGGCGGCATCGTGCTGCTGGTCATAGTCGTCGCGGCTATCGTCATCATGATGATGCGCAGGAAGAAGGCTGGCTCGACGCCCCCTCCGATGGAGTAGACCTCGGACAAGGAGCGCTCGCGCTCCAACAAACCCTCTCAAACGCCTTCCGTTTTACTTCACTCGTTCTCAGAGCTGCACTTCGATGCCGAGCTTCTCTGTGAGCTCCTTGTAGCGGTTCCTGATGGTGACCTCGGTCACACCGGCGACATCCGCGACCTCCCTCTGGGTCCTCCTCTCGTTGGTCATGATGGAGGCGATATATATCGCAGCGGCTGCCATTCCGGTGGGTCCCCTTCCGGATGTTATTTCCATCTCGTCTGCTTTTTTAAGGATCTCCATGGTCTTGGTCTGGGTCTCCCCGGAGAGCTTGAGCTCCGAGCAGAACCTTGATATGTAGTCCTGGGGAGAAGTGGGCATGAGCCTCATGTCGAGCTCCCTGGTCATGAAGCGGTATGTCCTCCCGATCTCCTTCCTGCCGACCCTTGATGCGGACGCGATCTCATCCAGCGTCCTCGGGACGTTGCACTGTCTGCATGCCGCGTATATCGAGGATGCAACGACGCCCTCGATGGACCGACCCCTGATCAGGTTCTTGTTGACCGCGTTCCTGTATATCCTGGCTGCGGTCTCCCTTACGTTCCTTGGTAGACCTATCCCCGCTGCCATCCGGTCCAGCTCCGAAAGTGCGAAGGCCAGGTTCCTCTCGGTGGCGTTGGAGACCCGGATCCTCCTCTGCCATTTCCTGAGCCTGTACATCTGTGCCCTGTTCCTCGTGGGAATGGATTTTCCATATGAATCCTTGTTCTTCCATCCGATCTCGGTTGAGAGACCCTTATCGTGGATCGTCAATGTCATTGGTGCCCCGGTCCTTGCCCTCTGCTCGGTCTGGACCGAGTCGAAGGCCCTCCATTCAGGACCCATGTCTATCTGCAGATCGTTGATGACGACACCGCAATCTCCGCAAACGAGCTCACCCCTCTCGTAATCACGGATTATATGCTCGCTCCCGCACTCGGGGCATTTAGTGGTCTCCTCTATCTGAACCCTGTCTCGGTTCTCGCGCCTCTTGCGCCTATCGGGGGAATTATCATCTTGGTCCATCTGATTTCCTCCTCGTTTTGGACCCGAAACGCTTTCGGGTCATTGCTTATAAAATTTTCTTTTCGTTGAGATGCGTTTTAATATATAAATGTTACGAAACCGTTAATATGGGCTGCTCAAGAAGGAGGTGTTGACGTTCTGGACAATGCTTTCAAATTGAAAAAAAGCATAAATTTCCGCATCATATGTCGATCGGTTTTACTTCGGTCATTGACAATTATCTCCCCCCTAATATCCTCGATGTGATGATATATATCCTTTTGCTGTGCAGTCGTAGAATTGAAATAAGTGTCCATCATTGTCCATCTTAGTGATCTTATGGTTTCTCAAGTTAAGGCCAGTCATATTCTCGTGAATTCGAAGGCGGAAGCGGACAAGCTGTTCAACAGATTGAAGGCAGGAGCCAGGTTCGAGGACCTGGCAAGAAAGCACTCTCAATGCCCCTCCGGAAGGAAAGGAGGGGACCTTGGATTCTTCAGCAAAGGCCAGATGGTCAAACCATTCGAGGATGCCGCTTTCTCTCTCAGGGTAGGCCAGGTCTCGGAACCTGTGAAGACCCAGTTCGGATATCATCTCATCCTCGTTACAGCTCAGAGGTAAGTATACCTGGCCCGTTCCTCATTACAACTTATGTACTACATGCTTTAAATAGGCTGTTCGTGGATTTGACCGCAATGAGCAAAATTTCGGTCCGGGCCGCTGCACTTGTAATTGCCTTCCTTACCCTCGCGGTCCTTTTATCAATAGATACAGGGGGAGAGCCTTCCCCTTCGAGAGCTGCGGGTACGATAGATATCATGCCCGACCCGGAAGATGAGATCTCCCCAACGGGCAGTCCAGTCAAATACGGGTCCCCAGGGTCCGATGTTTACTTCACCATCTGGATCAGGAACACCTATTCCAAGGAGCAGAGGATCGTGCTAAATATCGCTGAAGGTCCTGATTGGCTCATCTCCGCCACGGGATCTGTTGACGTACTCCCAAACTCGTCATCATCTGCCAAGGTGATAGCAACCATCCCAGATTCGATCATCGATCCGAATGAAAGCTATCCGATCCTTGTAGAGGGAACGGGCAACATCACGGGAGACAGGGATTCAATAATACTCATCGTGATGATGGATGTCACCATCGATCACGAACTTGTCCTGAGCCCGTACAACATGAAGGCCAGGAGCTTCAAGGTTTACCCGGGGGAGAAGACCTTCGTTGATGTAACCCTTTCCAACCTAGGCAACATGGATGGGAGATATGAGATGAGGATAAGGGAGCATCCCTCAGATTGGGATGTCCAGTTCCGGGAAGGATATGAGGTCCTCAACTTCGAACTCCATCATGGGGAGACAGGATCCGAATATCGCACAAGGGTCATGATAGGCGTCCCGGCCGCTTCCACACCCGGAGAGATACTTGACATTACCATCCTTTCCTCCTCGATCGACGCCCTCGAATTCTCGGAGGGGAAGATGTCCGATCATGTTGTGATGGAATTCGAGGTGGTGAAGGGTGCCACGGTAACGATATCTCCATTGGAGACCTTGGTCAAGGGTGAGGACTACGTCGATGTGGATTTCCAGGTCTTTCACTCCGGTGTGGTCGATGCGGTCATCGAACCGGTTCCGGCAGTCTACAGGGACGGTATCCTGGAAAAGGACTGGGAGTTCCTGATCGCCCCTACCGGAAATATCCTGGTCAAGACAGGTGAGAAACAGGAATTCAGGATTCGGGCCATAGCTCCCGGAGGAGCGTTCGGACATATCGATCTGAAGGTGGATGCAATATCTTCCAATTCGGATGTGATCCCGGGAGAGAATTTGATCTACATCGAGCCAAGATCGGAAATAACCTTATCTGAACTGGCCGGTGGTCCGTTCGATATGGGCGAAGAGATTATCCTCAAGACGGTCGTGTCGAACAACGGAGACCTCACAACACAGTGTCTGGCGATGGTCTCCGGTGTCCCTGCCGGCTACTCGTTGGAAGTGGAACCAGGTGTGGACCTGTCGTTGGACCCTGGCGGATCGGTATTGTTGACCCTCAGGATTCATACCATGGTAGAATCTTCTGGAGAGCCTTTCGATCTATTGGTCTCCATACATGCTCCTGTTGATGATGGTACCGGTCAGTGGGCACCTGTCGCGGAGACTTCGAGAAGGGTGGATTTCCGCGACCTCCCCAACCTGGAGGTCAGGGAAATACTTCTCTCCAGTGATATAATCAAGGAGGGAGAGGAGATCTTCGTGAATGTGACCGTGGCCAACATCGGGAACATTCCCACTAATAATGTCGAGGTCCTGATATACGAGATAGCCTGGAAGTATTCGAACAAGCTCATCGCCAACAGGTCAACCTATCTGGGTCCCGGGGAAGTCGAAACGATGTCCTTCTGCTGGAGCGCCAAGATCTATACCAAATCCCTCAGAGCGATCATCAGGACACCTGCGGGCATAGAGGATATGGACCTCACAGACAACGAAAAGAAGGTGGATGTCTATGTGGACAGGATCGAGGATGACCTGCCACCGACCAGGGAGGACGAGAATTATATCACTGCAGAAACAGCTGCCGCAGGCGGTCTAGGGATCGGGATCCTTGGAGCGATCCTCATTTTCTTCGGATATCAGGATCTCGTTCGCTATCCTTTCTTCATCGCACTGGCGCCACTTTACAGCAAGTTGAAACCAGAGCACCTCCTGAACAACAGGCTCCGGAAGAGGATATACGTCTATGTTCAGAACCATCCAGGGGAGCATTTCCGCTCCATCCTGACCCACCTGGAGCTCACCAACGGGACACTCGCTCATCACCTCTACACTCTTGAAAAGGAGAACCTTGTCCGCTCTCAGAGGGACGGCCTTTACCGCAGATTCTATCCCGCAGGATACCAGATCGACCCCGGCCAGGTGAGCCTGACCGGGATCCAGCAGAGGATCATTGACACAATAAAGGAGAGACCGGGGCTCTCACAGAAGGACATCTCCCAGACCCTCTCCCTGTCGAATTCCACGGTGAATTACAATATCAAATCGATGAAGGATAAGGGACTCATTGAGGTCCGGAAGGAGGGCAAGAACACCAGGATATTCCCTGTTTCCGGAAGGAACTCCTGACCATCTCAGCGGCCGGCTGCTTCATGATGGAAGCCATATTCCTCGAGACCTTTCAGGATGGATGTCAGGTATTTCAGGTCCGTGAACATCAGTATGTCAAGTTCCATTGTGGGGGCTGGTGCGGGTTTGTACCGGATTATATCCATGCCGTCGTTCACTTTTAGAAGGCCTTCCCTGTCAATGAGTTCAACGTTCTGAAGAACGTTCCTCTTTCCTTCGCCAACCTTTTGGAAGAGATGATAGACATATGGTTCGAGGACCAGCCCCTGTTCCTGTGAGGTGAGTCTCTTGAACACCAATCTCTCCTTGTTATGGATCTTTTCCATGAGTATCCTGGCAATATCCCGCGTCTGGGGATTGTTATGGTTTATCCTTGCCCTCCCCCTTTTTATGGCATCGATGGTCTCGTTGAAAAGGCCCTTATCCACCTGAAAATTGTATATCAGATCGATTCCGACAGGTCCAATGCTCTCTTCCTTCAGATGGGGGTCCACGAACCGGCCCATGTGGGCATACATCGCAATGGCCGCACATCTGATGGTTTGATTAATGACATCGCCTACAGCTTTCAGATACCTCATCTTCGAAAGGACTATACCCTGTTTTGTTACCTCGACGACCATTGCAACAGGGAATTCGAATCCGTTAAGGAGAGCATCTTCAAGGGGATACTCCTTGAGCATCTGTTACCTCCAGATCATGAATGGGGATATTAGTGAGCTAAAGCGGTATGATAAATAAGCCCTTCGCTGTATGGATACTTTTACTTTCGGATACCTGTAGATTCATAATATATCCTAGAGAATTGAGTTGAAAATCCGGCAGTCATCACCTTGAAGGGGGAGTTACTACTATTGAGAAGGGTATGCATTTTTGATACCACCCTGCGCGATGGGGAGCAAGCCCCAGGGATGCACCTCACTCCAGAGCAGAAGCTCAAGATAGCAAAAGCCTTGGAAAAAGTAGGGACCGATGTGATAGAGGCAGGCTTCCCGGTGAACGGTCCTTCCGAAAAGGAATCCATACACCTGATATCAAGGGAGATAGAGAGTTCGGAGATCGCAGTTCTCTGCCGGCCCATCCCGGAGGAGATTGACCTCTGCGCGGATGTCCTTTCAAAGGCGTCCCGGTCCAGGCTTCACCTGTGGATCGCGACCTCCCCCATCCATATGAAATACAAACTGAACATGACCCCTGGAAAGGTCATGGAAAAAGCCATTACCGCCATCAGGTACGCTTCTGGCAAGTTCGACACGATCCAGTTCAGCTCCGAGGATGCAACTAGGTCGCATGTGGATTTCCTGGGTAAGCTCATGAGGGAGGCAGTGAGGGCCGGTGCCGATGTCATCAATCTTGCAGACACCGTCGGATGCGCTCTGCCCGAGCACATTGCACTGATGGTCAAGGAGATGAGGAAGGCCGTGAAGGACCGCGTCCCAGTGGGTATACACTGTCATAACGACCTCGGATTGGCGACATCCAATACGCTGGCAGCGATAAGAGCCGGGGCTGACCAGGTCGACCTGACCGTCACCGGTGTTGGTGAAAGGTCAGGGAACACCTCGTTCGAACAGGTGGTTGTCACGTTGATGTTCCACAAGAGGCATTTCGGGGTCACGACGAACATCGATACGCGTGAACTGGGAAACCTTTGCGATGTTGTGATCAAGGAGATGGGTATCAGGACCGGACAGTCGCAACCTCTGATCGGTGAGAACTCATTCAGGCACGAATCCGGGATACACGTTCACGGAATGCTGAACAATCCGCTCACCTACGAGCTGGTCGATCCCAAGCATTTGGGCCTTGCAGGCGGAAGTATCGTAATAGGGAAGCATACTGGAAAAGCAGCGGTGCGGTATCTTCTGGAGAAGAACGGCCTCAGCATTGCTGAAGAAGACCTGATGAAACTGACGGAACTGGTGAAGGAGAGAACCACGGTATCGGGTCCCCTCGAGACCGAGAAGGAGCTCATCGACTTCGCCACGGAGTATGGTTTCGATCTGAGGTCCAAGGGGGATTCCGTTGTCTGAATACAAGGGTGCCTCTCTGGGACTGAATATCCTTAAAGCTCATTTGGTAGAGGGCGATGTGACCCCCGGGTCCTTCTCCGTCTTTTCTCCTGACCTGATAATGGGTCATGACGTAACTGCTCCCCCAGCAGTGAAAAGGATAAACGAGGCGGGACTGCCATTCTTGAAGGGTGCCGGACACACCGCCCTCTACCTAGATCATTTCACACCTCCCAAAGATGAAAAGAGCGCCGAGACCTGCAGGTCCCTGAAGGAGTTCCGGGATAGGTATGGCATCGTCAATTTGATAGACTGGGGTGAGGGGATCTGCCACGTGCATCTTTTCGAGGAAGGCAAGATACTGCCAGGACAGCTGGTTGTGGGTGCTGACAGTCATATCACAACGGGAGGGGCTTTGGGAGCACTCTGCTGTGCCATGGGCAGTACTGATCTTGCGGTCGCAATGGCCTCGAATGAGCTGTGGCTCGAGGTCCCGACACCGATGGGAATAGTCTTTGAGGGGACCCCGGACGTCTGGTGCGAGGGAAAGGACCTGGCATTGAGAATGGTGGGATGGCTCGGGTGCGGAGGAGGAAATGGAAAGGTCCTGGAGATAGACGGCCAGATATTGAGATGGATCGGTGAGGACGGCAGGTTCACGATCACCAACATGGCCGCAGAGACCGCATGCACATCGGCTATAATGACACTGGATTTCCCGGACAAGGGCCCTCTTTCACCGGATTGGGAATACGGTGTGGAAGAGATAGATATTGAAGATATGGGTCCCCAGATCTCGGTCCCGGGGGCTCCATCGAACGTGGAGAACGTCGAGGATGTCAGCGGCAGGGTAGTGGACCAGATATTCATCGGATCCTGTACCAACGGAAGGCTTGAGGACATGCGTGTCCTCGCGCAGACGCTGAAGGGCAGGAAGGTCCATCCCGACGTGAGACTGCTTGTGATACCCGGCTCAAGACATGTCTATTCTGCTGCCGATCGGGCAGGATACCTGAAGTCCATCATCGATGCAGGTGGTATCATTTCAATGCCGACCTGCGGCCCGTGCGCCGGAGGATTCCTGGGAGTACTACCTGCCGGAGAGGTGACCGTGGCCACCTCCAACAGGAATTACTTTGGCAGGATGGGGGAGCCCACGAGCAAGATATATCTCTCCGGGGTGGCCGTTGCTGCGGCAAGCGCCATAACAGGTGTCATCTCACACCCGGAGGAGGTGAAACGGTGACGGTATTTGCTGCCGGGAGGGTCTGGAAGCTCCCCGATGATGTCGACACCGACACGCTCGCCCCCACCCGATACCTGTCCCTTGAGCCTCAGGAATATTCAAAGCACTGCCTGGAGAATATGAGGGAGGACCTTGCAAGGCGTGTCAGAAGAGGCGATGTGATCGTGGCGGGGAAGAATTTTGGAAAGGGCTCATCACGTGAGCATGCAGCCTTGGCTCTCAGGGAACTGGGCATCCGGGCTGTCGTGGCAAGTTCCATCGCCCCGATCATGAAAAGGAACCTGTTCAACCTGGGTATCCCCGCGTTCGAGGACGGGGATATACCCGAGGTTTGCGAGGACGGGGACAAGGTAGAGATCACGATGGGAATGTTCAAGAACATCACCAAAAAATACGAGTCTGAGATCCCGGGCCTTCCGGATTTCATGCTCAGAATGGTTCAGAAGGGAGGCCTTTTCGAGCTGATCCTCGAAAAAGGGGGGATATCTGGAATGTCAAAACCCCTTGAAGAAATAACCGAGATAAGGGAGGTGGGCAGGACGAAGATCTATCCAGCCTACGAGAAATATGTGGATGTTGTTATAGACCGCCTGGAAAAAGGGGAGGTTCTCTGCGGACCTTTCGATACGACATATGGTCTCTTCGCAAGCATCAAGAGGCCGGATGCCGTCAAGAAGGTGTACGAACTCAAGAAACGCAGCGATGATATGCCGCTCACGATGATAGTGCCGCGTGAGAGGTTCGAAGAGTATGCCGAGGTCCCGGAGAGGGTCAAAAGGATACTTTTCACGGAACTGAAAGGACCCATTTCCATAATACTGCCCAAGAAACCCGAAAGGGTTCCGGATTACGTGACATCCGGTCTGCAGACGGTTTCTCTGGCGGATGGGGAGAACCCTTTCATGAAACGTATCATGGAGCAGATCGAGATATGCGGCACATCGGCAAATATCTCCGGCATGCCTCCCCCTTCCACCCTCAACAGCGCATTGAGGCAGATCGGAGAGAACCTCTCCCTTGCAGTGGACGGTGGCCCCTCCCTTTACAGGGTAGGCCATACGGTCATTGACCTGGCAGCGAACCCTCCGAAGCTCATCAGAGCCGGGCCATACCACACCAAGAAGCTCATCCAGATCTTCCCCGAACTAATTGGTGAGGAGGAAGGACTTCCCGATGAACTGGTCAAGGGTCATTCCATAATTGATCTGTCCCCGGAGGTGGAAATTAGGGCCACCAATAAAGGAGAATGAGCACATGGAGCTCATCTCCTGGAATGTCAACGGGCTCAGGGCGGTGCATCGGAAAGGGCTGCTCGAATGGCTGGGCAATAGGGACCCGGACATTTTCTGCATGCAGGAGACGAAGGCCAATGAGGAGCAGGTCCCGAGTGAGGTAATGGAATTCGGGGAATATCACAAGTTCTTCTCATCCGCGGAGAAGAAGGGATATTCCGGAGTATCCACCTTCACAAAGACGGAACCTCTGGAAGTGGAGGAAGGTCTGGGAATAGAGAGGTTCGATCTGGAGGGGCGGACCATCGTGGCCCATTTCAAGGACTTCGTTCTGTTCAACATATACTTCCCGAACGGGAAGGCCTCCCCCGAGCGCCTGCGTTACAAGATGGAGTTCTACGAGGAGTTCCTGGAGGTGGCCAAGCGGACCGTGGACTCCGGCAGGCACGTGGTGGTCTGCGGAGATGTGAACACCGCCCACAGGGAGATCGACCTTGCCAGGCCGAAAGAGAACTCCGAGGTATCCGGTTTCCTTCCCATGGAGAGAAAATGGATCGACAGGTTGCTTTCATCCGGATACATAGATACATTTAGGGAGTTCCACCAGGAGGCCGAGCAATATACCTGGTGGGACTATGTGACCAGAGCAAGGGAGCGGAATGTGGGGTGGAGGATCGATTACTTTTATATCAATAGTGAATTCCGGCCACGGTTGGTGGACGCGTTCATCCTTCCGGATGTTACGGGTTCGGACCATTGTCCGATCGGGATCAGGTTATCCTGACGTATCCTGCAACAATGAACAGAGTTAAATGCATTGCATGATTCGGCCGATATGGGCTTTTGAGGGCATACCCTTGATGAAATAATTTTATTAAGGGATGAAAAAAGCAACATATTGAGTATATAACCTGCCCCCTTCATATCTGATGGTTTTAAATATTTCCTGTCTATGCTCATCCCTGTTTAAAAAGGACCAATGAAAAATGAAACGAGTTCAAGGGTCCGCAACTGGTTTTTATACAGGAACAAGGAGGCTTGACCTTGCCAGCCATATCGCTATCTGCGATGACCAAGATAATTAAAGGGACAGATCCGGACATACGGGTCGGATTGCAGGCGAAACACGAGCTCAGGTCCTGCGTGGAGGATTATGCCATGAGGATCTCCGAGCTTGCCCTCAATACCGCAAGGAATGCGAACAGGAACACCGTTCTGCCACAGGATATCATAGCTGCCAGGGAGCAGTTGATGATAGGGGTCAAGTTCCATCAGAACCAGACCTCCAAGTGAGAGAAGGTATGATAATGGATGAGAAGAACGACAATCTTGATATCGGTTCCCAGAAGATCGAGGAGTTCCTCGTAGAGATAGGAGCCAACATGAACGAGATCAACAGGGTGAAGAGACGTTATCCGATGAAGGCTACAAGGTATTATCTTTCACTGATAAGGGAAAAGGACGACCCGATATGGAAGCAGTGCGTTCCCGACATAGAAGAGCTCCGGGATACGCTGAACGTTGAGGACCCGCTCAAGGAAGAGGAGCATACTCCGGTCCCTTATCTTGTCCACAAATATCCTGACCGGGTCCTTCTCCTTGCCAGCTCGAAGTGTGCGATGTACTGCAGGTTCTGCACGAGAAAGAGAAAGGTCGGCAGGATACAGCAGATACCGATCGAGGACATAATGAAGGCCATCGGGTACATTGAGGACCATCCGGAGGTCCGTGATGTGATAGTTTCCGGCGGGGACCCCCTCATGAGGACAGAAAAGGAGCTCGAGACCATCCTATCCCGGCTCAGATCGATCCCTCATGTGGAGATAATAAGGATAGGAACAAGAATGCCCTGTGTTAACCCGGCAAGGGTGACGAAGAGACTTGCATCGATGATCTCAAAGTATCATCCCGTCTTCATGAACATTCACTTCAACCATCCCTCGGAGATCACAAAGGAGGTCAAGGAAGCCTGCACCACACTCTCGGAGGCAGGCATACCTCTCGGATGCCAGACGGTTCTTCTCAAAGGTGTCAACGACGATCCCGAGATCATGAAGTCACTCATGAGGGAACTCCTGAAGATCCGGGTCAGGCCCTATTACATCTATCAGTGCGATCTCGTCAAGGGGGTGGAGCATTTCAGGACCGAGGTGGAGTGCGGTATCGAGATCATGAAACAGCTCCAGGGTTTCACCTCAGGACTTGCCCTTCCGCATTTCGTAATCGACGGGCCCGGAGGCAAGGTTCCGATATCCCCCCAGTATGTGAAGGAGATCACAAAGGACCAGATAATCGTAACCAATTACCTTGATCAGATCCATTCGTATCCCGGACTGAACAGGACCGCAACCAAGAAGCTCTCCAATAAAAGGGTGAACACCATCGGGATCGCGTACAATCTTAAGAAGACGCCCAAGAAGGGAGAGAGGTTCGACAAGTACGCTGAGTACGACGACCTGGATACCATTGATGCCATCAGGAGGTCCTTCGAGAACAACGGGTACGAGGTGAAACTGCTCGAGGCCGACGTGGACTTCTTCGAGAAGCTCAAGAGTTCGGAAGTGGATTTCGTATTCAATATCGCTGAAGGTATCCATGGAGAATCCAGGGAGTCTCACATACCCTCCGTGCTCGAGATGCTGAACATCCCCTATTCCGGTTCGGGTGTCCTCACACAGGCGATCACCCTGAACAAGAGCAGGAAGAAGGAGATCCTAAACTACTACGACATACCGACACCGAGGTTCCAGCTCTTCCGCAACGTCAACCAGAAATTGGACCCGACCCTGAAGTTCCCCCTGATAGTCAAACCTGATGCGGAAGGATCGAGCGTGGGTATCACGAATGACTCGCTCGTGTTCGATATCGAAAGCCTTCGAAAGCAGGTCGGAAAGGTCCTGAAGGAATATGACCAGAACGCACTTGTGGAGGAATATTTGGGTGGCAGAGAGTTCACAGTATCCCTGGTGGGGAACGGGAAACCTCAGATACTGCCTCTGATCGAGGTGGACTTCTCCCACCTGCCCAAGGACATACATCATTTCGACTCTTTCGAAGCGAAATGGGTCTATGACGATCCGGTAAAAAAAATGGATGCGATAATGTTCCCCACCGATCTGAAACCCAGGCTCAAGGCGAATATCGAGAAGGTGGCAAGAAAGACGTTCCAGACATTGGGAATAGTGGACATGTGCCGTATAGACATAAGGCTCGATCAGAATGAAGTGCCTCATGTTCTCGATGTGAACGCACTGCCGGGTCTGATGCCGGACCCCAACAGCAATTCGAGGTTTACCAGGTCCGCATATCGTGCGAACATGACATACGAGGACATCATAATGACCATATTCAAAGCTGCATTGAAGCGGTACAATCTGGCCATGGCCGGGTGAGAATATGCGGATAGGCATTCTTTACAACAGGTCAGCCGGGATGCCGTCCGGCAGGGAAATGGAGTCGGTCTCGGTAAACGAGGGCGTCGAGATAGCTGGCTTGATCGAAAGGGTGCTCGGTTCCCGGTATGATGTGGTTCCTATCAGGGCCACCCTTGATGTTGGAAAGAAGGTCAAGGTGGGCAGGTTCGACATCATTTTCAACATCTGCGAGGGATACGAGGGCGATTCGAGAGGTGAAGCCTGGGTCGCCGCCCAGTTAGAGATGGCCTCTGTTCCGTTCACCGGTTCCGACAGCATGACGCTGGCCCTCTGCCAGCATAAAGCAAAGGCGAAACAGGTCCTCATCTCCAAAGGGATACCCACACCGAGGTACCAGGTACTCCATTCCACTTCCCAGAAGCTCGAGGAGGGTTTCACCTGGCCTCTGATCGTCAAACCCGTGAGGGAGGACGCAAGCGAGGGTATAACCCAGGCATCGGTGGTCAAGAACAAACTTGAACTTAACAGGATGATCGAGAGGATAACGGACACCTACGAACAGCCTGCTCTGGTGGAGGAGTACATAGAGGGAAGGGAGCTCAACGTTGCCATCATGGGCAACTGGCCCTGCCTCGAGGTCCTTCCAGTTTCGGAGATAATGTTCGATTATCCTCCGGACCTCCACAGGATAGTGGATTTCGATTCCAAATGGGTTCCAGGAACGGGAGCTTTCAAGGGGTCCTACGGTGTCTGTCCCGCGGAACTCTCGAAGGAGGAGTTCAAGGCCGTTGCCGACGCTTCGAAGACCGCCTTTCGTGTACTCGGGTGCAGGGACTATGCAAGGGTCGATATCAGACTGAGGAACGGGACCCCCTACATTCTCGAGGTCAATCCGAATCCCGGAATAAATGCGGACAGCGGTTTCTGCAGGAGTGCCGGGAAGGCTGGAATGGACTTTCCCGAAATGATAATGCGCATACTCAGACTGGCCATGAAAAGGTCTGGTATGAAGGAGACGCTCCGACCCAAAAGGCCGGTCCTGATAAGTTCCGAAAGGATGAACGCAAGGGAGGTGGCTCCCTCGGACATCGAGGTCCTGCTGGATTGGTTCAACGATGCGGAGACCGCCAAGATGATGGACGACCCGTTCACGAGATATTCGAGGGAGGGTCTCTTCGATGCATTCTTCCTGAGAGAGAAGCTGGAGTACGATATTATCTGCAGCGACGTGGAGAGCGGAAAACCCGTTGGTTTCATCTCCATATACAATGTGAACAGGTCCACGGGGAGCGGCGAGATATCCTATCTCATTGGCGACAAGACAAGGAGGGGAAGGGGATTGGGAAAGGAGCTCATAGGGCTTCTCGAAAACTATGCCTTCGGTAAACTTGAGCTGAAGAGACTGGAGGCGACGGTGATCCCCGAGAACGGTTACAGCATTAAGCTCTTAAAAAAAGCCGGGTTCACCGAAGTGGGAGTGCTGCACGGCAAGTTCTTCGACGGAAGCGTTCCAAGGGATGAGATACTTTTTGAGAAGTTAAGGTAAAGATGGGATACTTTTTTTAAAAATTATAAATACCATCTCTCCGATTTGAAAGAGACATGAAGAGGAAGGAGGGAAGGATCAGGTTCTGGTTCTACATAATATATCGAGCACTTCTCATCATTGCTCTGATACTGTCCATCTACTATGCAGATATCCTCAACTGTGTGCTCTCCGTCATAACGCTCGTCATAACGTTCATCCCTTCCATTGTCGAGAAAAGGTTCAACGTCATATATCCTTCCGAGTTCGAGATAGTGGTGATGGTGTTCATCTTCCTGTCGATAATCCTCGGCAGCGTTCTATCGTTCTACGACAGGATCAAATGGTGGGACCTCTTCATGCACACCCTCTCGGGAGTCCTCATAGCACTGATAGGATTCTCTCTTGTCTTCATCCTGAACCGGAGCAGCTGGACCAAGATCAAGCTGAGCAGGGCTTTTGTTGCCCTTTTCTCCCTCTGTTTCGCGGTAACGCTGGGGGTCCTCTGGGAGATATTCGAGTTCGGTATTGACCAGCTCTTCGGCTGGAACATGCAGAGGTCCGGTCTGAACGATACGATGACGGACCTCATAGTGGACACGCTGGGAGCGCTTGCAGTCTCGGTTGCAGGATACCTTTACATGAAGGGGAACCTTCAGGTCTTTGCAAGGATAGAGAAGGGTTTCATAAAGGCGAACCAGAGGAGAAGGGCTCCGGAAGTTGAACAGGCGGATGCCCCTACTGCCTCAACACCGGATTGATAAAAGCTTCCTCGTTGCTTCCTCCTCATCTCGATCAGATGCTCTTCATTCTTCGAAATCGTCCGGTCCTTCCGCGGTATCATGCAGGTCCTCCACCGCTCCTGCCTGGAATGCTTCATGTTCTCTCTGCATTATATGCCGGACGTACAACGCTGCCATGCCCCCAATAATAATGATCAATAACAGGACGATGAGAAAGAGCAAGATGTAAAGGGCCACGCCTTCTTCCCGCGTCGAAGTTCTATGGATGCCCCCCTCGGACATGGTGATCTCCCCGGAACCGTCCTTGACAAAGAACCATACCTCGAACCTCCCCTCTATCCTGCCTGCCTCGAGCCTTGCCTCGAACGAACCGGGGTCCAGCTCGTTCATGGTAAGATTGAAGAGGACATCCCGGTCGTCCTTAAGAATGGCCCAGGCCGAGGTAACCTCCCGGTTATCGGAAGCGCTCATGGATAGTAGGATCCCGCTTCCTTCCTCCACCTTCACTTTATGACCGGATATCACAGGCGGCGTTCCGTCCAGCACATCGACGGTCAGGTTGGCAAAGGACACGAGTCCGCTCGTATCCTCCGCAGAACCTATGATCTTCAGACTGACGGCAAAAGGAGGGACTTCTATCGAATAATTGCCGCCGGTACCCCGGGCCGGGAAAATGGCGCTTTCATCGTTGATGGAAAAATCAACGCGCTGGACCGAGACCCCGCGATTATCTTCCGCTGACATTCCGATAGTAAGTTCTCTCGAGGTCCACGCTGTCCCTGGATGTACTTGGACAAGCGGTGGAGTACCATCCAGGACCTCAAGGGTCTTCTCGAGCACCCTCCAGTTCCCAGCATCATCCACGGCTCCAGCTTTGAAGGTCAGCTCAAGTGCCAGATCATCGATCCTCGGGACCACGAACTCTCTGATGAGGCCAGACCTGTTTGTCCAAGGACCG
>JBLIRF010000002.1:0-33893 GCA_049472175.1 Thermoplasmatota archaeon | reverse complement strand
ACTGCCAGCTTCCTGTTGAGTCCGAGTATCACCTTGTCCAGATTGTTCCTCCTTCCCTCTATCCTTCTCGTGGACAGATTGTACTCGTCAATATTGAACCTGTACTCCACCATCCTCTCCTTTACGGCCTCCATGATGGAAGGTCCGTCAAGCTTGCTGGGGCTCTTCTCGATCAGGTCCTTCATACCTCATCATCCCGGGATCGGAACATCTTGAGCCTTTCTTTGATACGATCTCCGATATTGACCACGGGGAACAGCGTGACCTTGCTGCCCTCCCTCACACCGAGCCATTCCATGTCCTTCTTCCTGAGAGATACCTTGCCCCTTATCATCATGCTGTCGCCGACAAGGCGGAGCACTCTCTTGCGGTTTCCGCAGACAAATAGGGCGACCTTGCCTTCGGTGAATTCCGCGAGCTCAAGTATCGAGATATGTACCCTCGCTATTCCGGAACCCGAGATCGGACTCGCCCTCACGACGAGGTTTATCCCCTTGCCCGGTCCTTCATCATCCTCTCTCATACTACCATCTCCCGAGGTCCTTCATTGTTCTGCGGATCTCTGCAGCATACTCCTCCGCCGCCCTGCTGGCAGAGAAGACATAATCGGCATCATCCTTCAGGAACGAGAACATGATACCTCTGGAAACATTGATGAGCACACCCCTTCCTTCGAGGTCAGTGCCGTATTGGAGGACCTTCATGAGGTCACCCCCTTGAGCTCCCACACCCGGGACCAGGATGGGCATGTCGAAACCCACCAGGTCACGGACCATCTTGAGCTCTTCCGGATAGGTTGCACCGACGACCAGGCCCAGGTTCCCGGTCTCGTTCCATTCCGATATCATCCTTGCCATCCTAAGGAACAGGGGCTCCTCGGGTGACGGTGTGTTCTGGACCTGACCTGCTGCAGCATTCGAGGTCCTGCAGAGGACGAATACCAGTTTATCCTTATGTTCCGAGAAAGGTATCACGGCATCCTTGCCCATATAACCGTTCACGGTTATGGAGTCAGCCCCGAGCTTCTCGAACGCCGCTCTGGCATAAGCTCTCGACGTATTGCCGATATCCCCTTTCTTCGCATCCAGGATAACGAGAGCTTCTGGATGCTCCCTGTTGATGTAGGATACGGTCCTTTCCAGGGCTTTTACCCCTTCCTCCCCCTGTACCTCGTAGAATGCCTGGTTCAACTTGTAGGCCGCTGCCACATCCGCCGTTGCATCTATCAGCTCCCTGTTCCTCTCGAACTGCGGAAGCTCGCCTTCCCTCATCGATGCGGGGAACTTCTCCATGTCGGTATCCAGCCCGACACAGAGAACGGTCCTTCTCACGAGGGAGCTCAGTAGCTTCTCGTTCCAGCGCATCGGATTTGGATTGTATAATGATTATTATTACTTTGGGGATGGAGTTGCTTCGAGAAATAATATCACCTAACAGAACACTTCCCCCCTCATGTTCCTAGGGGTCGATGAGGCAGGGAGGGGGCCTGTCCTCGGTCCGCTTGTGATAGGTGGGCTTGTATGCAACGACCAGGAAGTACTAAGGGAGCTCGGGGTCAGGGACTCCAAAGAGCTGTCCCCTGACCGCAGGGAAGCTTTGTACAGCAAGCTCGAAACGGCGTACTATCACTGTATAATGTCGGTGCCTGCTTCGACCATCGATATCTCAAGGTCGGAAATGAACCTGAACGACCTGGAGGTGCTGTGTTTCTCGTCGGTCATTATCTCCATCCTTACCGGCCGCTCCTTCAGGCACCCATCGATCCCGGGAGATGTCGAAATGAGCCTGAAGGGAGACGGATCGGGGGTCGATCGAATTATCCTGGATGCTGCAGACGTGAACGAGGAGCGCTTCGGGAGCAGAGTGTCCGCTGAGATCCGGAGGTTCATCGGCGCGGAAGGGGCGGCCATAATAGCAAGGCACAAGGCCGACAGGGAACACCCGGTCGTCGGGGCCGCTTCTATCCTCGCAAAGGTTGTCAGGGACAGGACGATCAGGAAGATATCACAGGAGGCGGGGGTGGACATCGGCAGCGGTTATCCGAGCGATGACACAACACGGGAATTCCTTATTGAACATTGCAGGAAGAACGCATGCTTCCCACCATTTGCAAGGGCATCGTGGGACACATGCAGGAAAATTACAGCAGTTGCTGCTCAGAGAACCCTTTTCGATTACTGATCCCTGGATGCAAGGATCACAGGGATAAGGTCCCTTGTTGGTGTCAGTTTCAGGATGAGATCCTCCTTCACCCTGTAGACCCTCAAGAGTCTCTCCCATCCCGGACCATGCGGTGCTATCACCCAGAGGTCCCCTTCGTCCGATAGGAAGCGGGCAAGATATTCTATCCTCTCCACCCTGACCTCTCCCTCTTCCCAGTAGACCAGTATTTCGAAGCTGCTCCCCCCGGGAATTTCTCCCGGTTCATCCACAACACAGGCGTCCATCGGCAGGGTCTTCTCCATCCAATCCCTGAATTCCCGTGGTACACTCACGAATGCGACCCTTCTGCCAGTGTCCATATTGACCTTTCGAAGGATGTCGACCCTTGATGAGAGGTAGAGTTCCTTCATTCTACAGGGTAACATTCAGCAACAATGAAAAACTTGCCCTCGGACCGGGAACGAGGGCCTATCCGCCTCTGGATTCCTTGGCCTTCATCCGAAGACCTTTGTATCCGCACTTGCGACACTGCTGGGCCTTTACTGCGTTCCTGGCATAACATCTCATGCAGATCTTTCTGAGAAGTCTGCGCTTCTCGACTATTGCCCTGACCTCGGGGTCCAAGCTCTTTGCCATCAGCATCACCGGGTGTGGGGGCTAACCTATCTCCATATTTAAATCTTGTTGGGGCGGCACTGCTGGACCCAGGGATATTGGCAAGTGCGTCTCCCGGCCGAAATTGGAGATCGAAGAGACCCTGAACTGATCCATAGACGATCATCTGAAAAACTTGTATATTGGTCATAAAGAATTGAAATAAGGTTTCATCAGCAACGGTCGATTTGCCAACCCGCTCCAGGTTAGAACCTCATCAAATCACCTCCGCTGTATATCCTAACAGCGGGATTGGTGATGAGCCCCAGCAGAATGTTCGCCCACGCCAGTTTCTTCCACTTGAACTCGTTCTCCTCCGGATCAAGGGACTCCGATCTCAGGCCTCCGTCACCTATCTTCGGTGCAACTTCATTGAAATTGAAACCCAGGAGAGTAATGGACCGTGCCCTGAAATGCTGGGCAAGGAAGGCAGCCCTGTCACCGTCGGTGAACCCTCCATAGTTCTCGAGCGGTCCTTCCACTGCTGGACGCACCTGGGTTGTCCCAAGCACGCTGCCGAACAACCTCGGGACCACCTTCTTCAATATATTGATGTTGTCACCATGAGCATGTACGACCATAAGGGACCCCCGAGAGAGGCATTGTATCTGGTCTTCGACCCCTCCATCGAGGTCGGTTACGATAATATGGGGTACGATCGATCTTGCAAGGAGGGCCGAGGTCGCACCGTCAGCAGATATCAATACATCCTTCCCTGTGGAGAGACCTGTCCATTTTCCCCCTACTGTCTTCTCCCCGATCAGGCGGTCCAATTCAATTTCCAGGTCCGGTCCCGCTCCCAGAACGTATACATCCCTGCTTTCGATCAATCGTTCCAGTTCCAGAACGATCTCGCTCTTGGGATGAAGTCTGCCGTTCATGGTCAGAAGTTCGGAAAGGATGTTCGAGGCCATAATGTCCCCGTCCCGATCGAGACCCAGGTCACTTGCGATCTGTTCGTAGTAAGGGATCCAGTAGATGACCTCCATACGCCCCCTCCTAGCGGAGCCAGCTGGTCCTCCCTCTCCCACCGGTCTTGGACCGGTTGTAAGTATATGCTATGCCCCCAACGAGGAGGAGAAAAACCCCGATGAACATGAAGATAAGGTTCTCGGTGACGTCAAAACCACGGCCGAACCCTATGTAACCGACGAAATTGAATGCAGTACTTGCTATGAAATAGATCGCTGCAAGGGATAGCAGCATGACCCAGGTCGACCTTATGAACCTGTTCGTCCTGACGTATGTGTCGAGGGCGCTTCCCATGGTATAGGACAGTGCCGCCAGAATGATCCATATCCATGCGGAATCAAGGAACTCGAAGATGAACCTGGGGACCTCCTCCTCCTTTCTGGCGCTCAGAAAGCTCAGGACAAAACCCGTGAGGACAAGACCGAGCGTCAGGAACACACCCATGAAAAGTAGATACCTGCGGGTACGCAGGGCATCCCGCATGTCATCGGACACTTTCGAGACCTGGTCCTCGATATTGAGGGCCTTGATCATGAGAAAGGTCGCCAGGGCGGTTATCATCAAACCTATGGAGATCTCCCACTTGCCCAGGATCATTAGGATGCCCCACATGATCAGCATAAGGGCGATAGGTACGATTATCTTCTTTCCGATCTTGGGGTTCTTGAACGCTGACATGATTATGTAATAGGTGGACTCCAGGTTCTGCTGCTGTTTCACGACGACGCGGGCGATATGCTCTATCTGAACCCTCTGCGAGATCAAAGGGAGGATTATCTCGTCCTCCGCCCCGTCGGAAACAAGCACCACAGTATCGGGGGTGAACTGTTCGATGACACCGTAGAACTGCCTGATCAGGTTCGCATCGGACTGTATCCCGACCATCTTGTCACCGCAGATGGTCGCTATCTCCACTTCCCTTCCCATTTCTCTGTACTTTTTATAGAGCTTCAGACCCATGAGCATGACGTTCGCATCGGAATCTTCAGGGTCCTCGATGCCCAGAGCTATGAGGGCCTTCAGGTTGTTCTTTCTTCCTATTACGGGGCTTGTGACCTTGCCTTTCTCTCCCAGGTCGTCGTCCCGGTCCACGCAAAGTATAAGGGTTTTCATCTACAAGCGGACTATATCAGGAAACATATTTAATCATATTCAACACAATATCATTTTTTCATGGTATTTTCTTCTATCAAAGCCGTAAGATATGTACATTAACTCCCCTTCAAACCCCTGAGGATGCGAGGGATGCCCTCGGGATGTCCCCGATAATGAGGTTATATATTCTACGAGGGATGATAGACAATGACCACTCGGAGTATTATCATATACAGGGTGTATCAGATATCATCTCACAAGACACTTGGTTTCCATACGGGGGATGAGGAAGCCGTTGTGATGTTCTGCAATTTGAAATATGACATCCCCCTGGATGACCTTGCACTGGAAAGAGTACCCGTCCGGCAGGTAACCAAATCCGAGGTCTTATGCTTCGGCGAGGTACTTTCCCAGCTCCGTGCACACAAACAGAGGATCATGGAGCTCGAAGAACAAGCCGAGCAGGCAGGCATGAAAGATGATGTGGTCCAGCTCCTTCAAGAGGCTGCCATTCAGTAGAATGACCCTGACCAATACTCTGTATTTCTTTTCCTTCATTCCCTTAAAAGCATATCCACAAGACCCTTTACGGCCTTGATCCTGTGGCTCAGGCCGTTCTTTTCATCAACCGACATCTCGGCAAATGTCCTCTCATCTCCCTGAGGGATGAATATCGGGTCATAACCGAAACCCTGCTTTCCCCTTTCCTCGAAGGATATTGCCCCCGGGCACTCACCTCTCAACAGGCTCACACCCTCTCCGGGCTGGTAGAATCCTATGACCGTCCTGAAATATGCCCGCCTGTTGGTAAGATCCTTCATCAGTGAGAGTATGCCCTTATTCCCGATCGTTCTTTGAACGTACTCCGAATATACTCCGGGGAAACCGTTGAGGGCCTCGATGAAGAGACCAGAATCATCCTTGATAAAGGGGTCCTGGATACCCCCCTCCCTGTCCATCAACTCCATACCGGTCAGAATGACCTCTTCAAGATAATCCGCCTGAGCCTCCAGAAAGGTCCTTTCCAGAAGCTTCACCTCAACCCCAAGAGGCTGAAGCCATCTTCCGATCTCCTTGAGCTTCCCGTTATTTCGCGTCAGCAGATAGATGGTCCTCGGATCCTTCATCATCCTCACCTGTCACTCATGTACCTTCCTCTGATATTTATGTCCAGAAGCTTAAGTCGGACCTTATCCGCATCGGGGTTCTCCAGGCAGTATCCCTTCCAGAAATCCTCTTCCCTGTCCATCAGTCCTTCATGCGTGGATGAGAAAACCTCGAAAAAGAGCCTCAGATCCACACCTTTCTTCTCGACCTCGGCCGATCTCTCAGACAGGGAGCAGTCGATCAGTCCGAGTATGGGCCTTTCGCCATCTTCCATGAGTATGAAGTTCGAGGTCGTGAGGTCTCCGTGAACTATATTGTTCCGATGCATCCTCCCCACAATAATACCCATCTCCCTGAGTGCCCAACTCTGGTCTTCGGGGTCCATGACGTTGAGAAGTCGAGCCAACCTAGGACCCTTGAGCATTTCCATAACAAGGGAGTTTCGGTGCATGTCCACATCAATAACGTAGGGTGTCCTGATCCCGAACGACCGAATGGCGTTGAGCATCCTTGCCTCGTTCCTTATACGATAGGGCGTGATTTTCTCCTCCATCCCAGGAAGCCTGTATCCTTTGGGGAACCTGAACTTCCTGACCACGGGGATGCCACCGAAATCCTCGGCAGTTATCAACGCCTCCGCCCCTCTTCCCAGTACCGTTCCAGGAGCCGCAGCCTGCCCCACTTCGAGGGAGGCCGTTCCGGGGGTCTCTATAATTCCGATCTCTCTGCTTGCCTTCCATGTGACATCGACCATGTCGGTCCTGAACCTCTGATCGATCACCGTATCTTCCATGGAGTGCGAGATGCCTCCTTCATGCATCCGCTCCCCGAGATAGGCGATCATGGCACCATTGTCAACAGCCAGTGACGGGGGCGGGGAATAGCTTTTCCCGCCTCTCTCCCCCGCCATGATTTCCACCATCTTTCTCAACCTTGAATTGCAGGCAACACCACCTCCCAGCAGCACCTCGTCGCATCCGATATGGGCCATTGCCCTTTCCGTTACCTCGCAGAGCATGGAAAAACAGGTCTCCTGGACAGAATGGCATATTGAATTCACAGAAACTCCCTTCCTTCTGAGGGCAAGCGCAGCCGTCATGATACCGGAAAAGGAGATATCCATCCCCTTAACCGAGTACGGAAGGTCCAGGAGCTTTGTTTCCCGAACCCCCTTCCCGGATAGAGCAGGATCGGTCTCACCTCTGGCCAGCCTCTCGATCCGGGGTCCAGCCGGAAAGGCCATTCCCATTTCCCTGCCAAGTTTGTCCAGCATGTTCCCGATACCGATGTCGAGAGTCTCACCAAGGACCCGGTACCTGCCCTTGACGAAAGCTATGATCTGCGTGTTGCCCCCGGAAACATAGAGCAGCACTGGGTCCTCGGCTCCGAGGAGAGAACCTATCTCCAGATGGGCAACGCAGTGATTGACCCCCATGATGGGGATCGAGTTCTTGAGCGACAGGACCCTGGCGATGGTTGCCCCGACCCTTAAACAGGGTCCGAGACCGGGACCTTTCGAGAATGATACCAGATCGAGGGCGCTTTCGTTCACAGCTGCCTCTTCGAGTGCTTTTTTGATGATACCGCTTCCTATCCTGACATGGTGGTCGGCTGCCTCTCTAGGGTGGATACCACCTTCTTCCGGAAGGTACATATCCCTGACATTGGACAGGATGGAGCCGTCCCTGACGACACCGGCCCCGAACGTATGTGCGGTGGATTCTATGCCCAGAACGAGCATGAGGGTCGGCATGACCAAGTGATTATTTAACCTGTACCCCGATGGATCATCCAGGTCCGCAAGATCAACATCCCGGTCATCCGTCCCTGCCCGCTTCCGTCAACGGTCTTCTGCCAGGCACCCTCTATTTCCCAGCAACTTCCCCCATACCGCAAGCATGCTGGGGAGTATCATCACCGCGGAGAACAGGCTGTAGAATATTGTAAGCGCCACCAGCAAGCCGAAGCTCTTGAGAGGGGGTAGGAGCGAGAAGTAAAGCATACCGAAGGCTGCGATCGTCGTGGAAGCCGCACCGAGAAGGGCCAATCCGCTGTGCTCCGAGGTCTCACGGAGGGCATTATGGACGTTCTTGTGCTTCTGCAGGTCCTCCAGGAACCTATGGGTGTAGTGGATCCCGTACGTTATGCCCAGCCCGATGGTAAGGGCGGTGATGGATATCGACATGACGTCAAGGTTCATATCCATCAGGTACATCGAACCCATGATCCACACCATGCAGAGCATTACTGGCACCATGGTCAGAAGGCCGAGGGTACCACCGAAGACAAACCATCTGGCTGGGTCCAGTTTCAATGTCCTGGTCTCGAAAATGAACACCAGGAACATGACAGCAGCGGAGGCGACCATCGTTATGATGATCGACCTCATCTGTGTGCCATTGATGGCCTGCAGTATCTCGTTGGTCACCACCGGCCCCCCGGTGACTATTGAGTACATGATGTAAGGGGATTCCTTCAGGGGTCCCATGTCCTCCGTCATGTCCGCCAGGAGTCGGTCCAGCCCTTCCTCGTCGAACATGTCAATGGATACGTCCACCCGCATCAGTGACGCTGCGAACCTGCCCGTTTTCGGGTCCTTCCAGAGGAATGACGATCCCAGGGATGGATCCTTCTCCATTATGTAATCCATCATACCCTCGATGTCAGCGGCCGATGTTCCTGGAAGAGGCATCTTGGTGGTTGAATTGAAATACAGATCATATTGAACCATGAAGACCGGGTCGAAGATATAGTCAGACACTCCTTCCGCTCCAGTATAATGTGCCAGGTCGTGGAACATGGTCAAAACGCTCTCGGTCTTGGGTCTGGAACCCTCCATGGCAACATGCGGTGTGTCAGCGAGCTCCATGTTCACTTCCTCCAGAGTGCAGAAGACCTCCGGCTGTGCTATGTCTCCCTTGAAATAGATCGCCGCGCTGCTTTCAGTGAGCTCGAATTCCGAGAGCATGAATTTGATATCCCTGCTGATCTGGAGGTCCTCGGGCAGGAAATCGCGGAAGTCGAACTGCGTTCCCACCTGAGTCCATCCGTAGGCTCCAAAGAGTGTGATCATCAGCGCTCCGATGATGATGATCGAGGGCGCCTTCTTTGCCGCTATGGCACCGGAAGCTCCTACAAGGGTTATACCTCGCTCCATCCTCCGTACCACCTTCTTCAAGGCCGAAGGGTCACTGTCCAGGTCCTTTCTCCTCTGCCCCATCCACAGCTTCCATCCCTTCTTCTGGGACCATGAGTCCTTGAGCTGCTTGGCCCCTGGGACGAAGACGGTCATGGTGATGAAGGAGGATATTATTCCCGCCACGGCCAGCACGCCAAAGGTCCTGAAGACCTCCATTGGCGAGAAGAGGTTGGAAAGGAACGAGATCGCAGTGGTAACCGTGGCAAGACCCAATGCGGTACCCACGGAGATGATGGTCGACCTGAGAGCCCCGTCTATCTTTCTTCCTTTGCCCACCTCCTCCCGGTACCTCATGGTAACGTGGATGCCGTAGTCGATACCAAGGCCCACGAGCAGTACCGGCACTGCCGTGGTCATTGCATTGAAGTTCAATCCCATCACGGACCCGAAACCGTACATCCATATGACGGCCATACCCAGAGCGGTCAGGCTTATGATGATATCGAAGATGTCCCGGTAGGTGATAGCAAGGATCACGGCCACAAGAAGGAATGCAATGGGAAGTATAATTGCCATGGAGGCCAGGGACGAATCCATGATCTCCTGGGCAATGACCTTCATGGCAAAGGGTCCCGGACGTATGTACTGGTAGCCCTCACCTCCCGGTCCTTCCACAATGATTTCGGAGATGTGTTTCTCCAGTGTGGAGTTCTGAAGGTCGGCCATATCGGGTTTGAAATTTATTATTACCATGCAGCCCAGGGAATCGAACTTCCCGTTCGCCGGATCGAAGCCCTTCGTGAACATGAACCTAAGTGAGGAGGTGAAGTAGGTCGGAACAGAACCGTTGTTCAGGGCAGGGTCGTACAGGAACCGGAGCCTGGCTTCGAACTCATCCTGGTCCATGTTGGAGAACATGTCCATCTGCTCCTGGAGCGTGGAAGATGTGTCGTTCAAGCCCATCTGCATCTTGACTGCTGTCATCAGGAAGTTCCCGACCATGCTCGCGGGAGAATACACATTGGCCTCTGCCTCCTCCTGATCGTACAGCCACTCCCGGACCTGGGGGTCTGCCAGAACATGCTGCTCCATACTCAACATATCAGCGAAAGCCCCCGGCGTGACCACGGTATCTTCATCCGTGGGACCGCGAACAAGTGTCATGAAGGAGTACGAGTCCACGAACCTGTCGCTCATCTCGTAGTTCATCTTCGATATCTCGAGATCGGGGCTGAACGTATCCTCGTCTGTAGTGTTGTCCACTCCAAATAGGGCCATCGCCCCGATCGAGGCGGCCGTTATGAGGAGAATTAGGAGCACAGACAACAACGGGTGCCCGGTCACAAGATCGGAGTGGTATCTCATGATCGAATCGCCGATCCCGCCCTTCCCTGGAGCGTCGATACCGGTTTCCCTGATCCGCTTGCCTGTTCTTGCCATCATCATGTTCTCCAGAAAACCGGAGACAACGACGATATTTATCCTTTATGGTGTAAATATCAGAGATATTTACAAAATTTTTAATATTTTTAATGAATTTCTTATAAAAGTGGAAAATATCGGCTTCAATTCCTCTAATATCGACAGGTTTAAATCCTCCATAGACCCATCTGTACGAGTTGACCCGCTCGCAGATAAACAGGAACGAGAAGGCTGTGCTCCTCTCGATAATGAAGAATCCAGAGCACGGGGACCGGGAGCGGGCAAATTCGATCGATATGAACCTCTACACCTTCAACAAGATCAAGAACAAACTGATGAGGGAAATGGTGTTCAAGAAGGAATACATTCCCAATTTCGGTCTTCTCGGGTTCGAGATACTCATTGCAAGCTTCGGCTCCGGAATGGAGCCCTACCTCCCGGAGGATGTCCAGAACAAACTTGGGTGCAATGTCCTGGAAAAGGCACCAACACATCTCGTGTTCTTCATATCGGAGCCCGGTATGGGGCTCGGGTTCCACGCGGTCGAGGATTTCACATCCATGAAGAACGGGCTGGTCTGGGCCGAGAAGAGGGTCTTCAATACCCTGAATATGGAGAGGAGCGAGATGGAACTGGTTCCTTTCTCCTTCAGGGACCTTAAGGTCGAGAGGATGTTCGACCTGTCGGACCTGATGGTCAGCAGTTTGGCACTTGACCGCTTGATCCCGACACTCGAGGGGGACACCGCCCCGCAGCAGGCGGCGGCCCGGTCGTGGGGTGATTTTTTCGAACTTGGTGGCTGCAGACCCGCTGTCGACCTTGACGATACTGAATGGTCCGTCCTCGTCCAGCTGGTGACATACCCTGAAGGGTCCGACCAATTCCATGTCGAGCAGAGCGGACTGAGCCGGTACCGGTTCCAGAGGATAAGGGATTCTCTCTTCGGATCGGGGGTGATCAAGCCCCTCGTAATACTCAACCCCCTATTGATCGGATTGGAAGTCCTCACCTTCTTCCACATCAGGTTCAGACCTTCGGTCGATCCACTTGAACTGTGGGGATCGAAGGATTGGGAGATACCCCCGAACCTTATCCTTGCCATCCTGGACAGGCAGGATGCAGTTGGGATCGGCCTGTATCCGAACCTTGCAGAGGGATCGAAGGCCAATCACGGTCTTCTGAGCAATATGGGACGTCTGAACATCCTGGAGGGCAGCCCCCACATACAGGTCTTCTCTTTGAAGGATATAATATCAAGATCGGGTTGGCAGCTTACCTTTGCGAGACCGCTCTTGCAGAAAGGTGAATGGAAGATACCCCCCCAGCTCCTTGATTGGCTTGGATCGATCAGCCCTCAGGATTGAGTATATCGACCTCGCAACCAGCTATCCTCTTGAACCTCTCCGCGTCCTCAAGTCCTCCAACGATGTCACCCCAGTGCATCGGGATGGCCTTCTTCGGTCCGATCACCTTGACGGCCTCGGCCGCTTCCTCGGCCGTCATAGTATATGTGCCTCCCACCGGAAGCAGTGCAACATCGATGTTCCTGATCCTCTTCATCTCCGGTATGACATCCGTATCACCGGAGTGGTATATCCTGTACCCTTTGATATCGGCAACGAAACCGACCCATCTGTTCGAGGCAGGGTGGAACTTCTTCTTCGGATTGTATGCTGGATGCGCTTCCACCCTTGCCCAACCAACATCCTTAACATCTCCTGGTGCCACCTCAATGGTTCCGGGAACCTTCGCTGCGACATCGGGAGGTCCTATTATGACCGTGTCCTTCTTCCTGAGGGATCCAATATCGGACTCGCTCAAATGGTCCATGTGCGAATGGGTTATCAGTATGAGGTCCGCTTTCTGATCGTCTTTCAATTTCCACGGATCTATGTATATGACCTTTGAATCCGATACGATCTTAAAAGATGCATGTCCCAACCAGATCACCTTTGGTACCATTCACAAACCTCCACGGGAACCAATATCGGCAAGAGTATAGGAATATAAGGTTAATTTCTTTGCTGTTGTTAGGAGGCGGGTGCTTCAAGGTCGTATCCTCTTTCCGCACCTTGAGCAGGTGGCATCCTTTCCATTGTAGTTCATCCCCGTTCCCCTGCATTTGGGACACTTCACGCTTGAAAAGAACTCCTCGAGCCATGCGTCCCTTACGTCCTTCTCATCCGAATCGAGAGCCCGGTCGAGCAACTTCTTCTGATGCTTGGTACGGGCAAGCTCCACCAGTTGGTCCCTCGTAAGCACATCGAGACCCTTTTCCTTTTCTCCTTCCTTTCTTGATCTTACCAGAAATGCAATGGGAAAGGAACCGACAAGGCCTGCAAAGTGGGCGATATGACTGACCTGGTCATCGGTAGCCAGGAGGATGAAGAGAGCGCTTATCCCTCCGTATATCAGTACTATCAGGGAGATCGGCCATTTTCGGATTATTATCAGAGGGAAGAATATCTCGTCCCTGGGATAGAGATACCACAGGGCGCCGAGTGTGCCGAAAATACATCCGGAAGCCCCGATCGATACGGTATCCATGGTATGTCCAAGGTATCCGAAAGGAGAAATGAATAGAACGACAGCGCCAGCGATCATTCCGGACCCGAAGTATATCATCAGGAACCGGTCATAACCTATCCTCTGCTCCAGCTGAGTACCGAGAATTACAAGCCCCAGGAAATTGAACATCAGGTGGAAGAAATCGGAATGCATGTAGGTGGCCGTTATGAACTGATATACCGTGTAGCTCTCCACTATCGACCTCGGATAGAAACCAAGGTCCTTCAGGATCGTATATCTGTCGGGAGGAGAGACCCCCGAGAGAAAGGGTATGTCATATATGAAATCGGAGGTCATCAGAAAATCTATCACGAAAACCACTATGACCGAGACCGAAATGACCGTGGTGGCGGAAGCCTTCTTCCTCCAGGGAAGAACGATCGCAAGAACGAAGGATACCGCTATTGCGATGAAGATCATGAGGGACGGGGTCGAAGAGAGGATCTCAAACATCGCCCTTCAAACCCCCTTTCATCCCTTTTCCTGATGGTCCGTTAAGGGGATTTCCCTCGAGATCTATCTCTCCCGATGCCACCCTTGTTGAGGAAATTCCAACACCGTTACTGTCGGTCACCATTCCAATGACGAACCTCTTCAACCGGGGGATGCCCTTTCTGGACCTCATCTCGTCTATCTCGTCGACCGTGCACTCCGTTTCCTCCGATACGACGATAGAATCGATCTCCGGCATGGTCGCGAACCCGTACCTGTCGTTGATCTCCATGATCGTATAAGGTACAGAACACTCTCGGGATAACCCTAAAAGTACATTCTCCA
This sequence comes from Thermoplasmatota archaeon, assembly GCA_049472175.1. Lineage (GTDB taxonomy): Archaea > Thermoplasmatota > Penumbrarchaeia > Penumbrarchaeales > Penumbrarchaeaceae > JAFGLL01. Next base: position 19,996 of record JBLIRF010000002.1, on the reverse strand, counting down.
GGACTTCCTTTCTGCAAACGAAGGACTCCACAAGTCTCCTCCTGCCCCTTTTTGCCATCTCGTCCGAGGTCAATCCAACCCAGACTCTTCTTCCCCTCCTGAAAGCCTCTCTCAGCAATTCGAGATGGCCTGAATGAAGGGGTGAGAATGTCCCTCCCACACATATATTTACCACTTGCTCTTCCATCGGTCCACTCTTACCTGTCAGTTCGCGATTATGAGAACGTAGAACAAGAGAAGGAGGGCTATCCCGATGAACGGGAGGTAGGTCATGAGCTTCTTCCGCTTAAGCATCCGGTCCCACTCCGCCTGGCATCTGTCCGAGCAGATATCCCTTTCCACGGGGATCGAGACCCCGCAATTGAAGCAATGCTTGTGAGGCGGGGTGATGGACGGTGCAACTCCCTCCTCGCCGGATGCTGCCCTCTGAACGGGAACGGGTTTCTTTTTCTTTCCTGATCTTTTCGGTGGTTTTCCAGGCATCTTATCATTCTCCCGGGACGACCACTGTCCCATGTGTCCGCCCTCCCGAGATGCACCTAAGGAGGTTGGGAACGTCCCTGCCGTCAAGTATCATCGTTCCTATTCCCGCCCTGTGTATGACCGAAGCTGCAAGGGGGTCCATGACCGAATGGGAGCCCGCCCCCCTTGCAGTATCGGATACGAGTTCGACGAGTTCCTTCGAGGTCATCTCGGGTATCCTTTCTGCATTCCTGTCCTTCTTCGGGTCGGTGGTATAAGCACCGTCCACTGCAGTGAGGTTCACGAAAAGGTCGGCTCTCCACATCTCCGCGATCATGGCGCTCACCGCATCCGTGGTATGTCCCGGATGCGTCCCGCCGCCGATCGTGAACCTGTGGACAGAAGCCCCTATGAGGGCTTCCTCCAGAGAAGTGAACGGTCTTGGATATACATCCACTCCTTTGAAGGCACCGATGACCAGCCATGCATTCATCCTGGTTGCCAGTATGCCCATGCTGTCAAGTGTGGACTCATCCGCCCCCATCGATCTGCCTATCGAAATATGAGACCTTGCCAGTTTGCCTCCACCTGTAACAATGATGAACCTCACGTCATCTGAAATGGACGCAAGGCTTTCCACCAACTCCCTTATGTAGGTCTCATCATCTTCGCCCTTGACAAGGATGGAGCCCCCAAGGGATATAACGACCTTCCTCAACGTGGTACCTCCATCATTCAGGCCCGGAAAGTGCCTGAGGTCTTTATTAAAGGTTACTACTCAACCCAGAAGATCTGTCAGGTCTTCAGAAGTGGCCTGCTTAGGTGGAAGGGACTGGGGCTGTTCCCCGGCCGGCTGCACCATTTCGGCTTCGGTGGGCAGGCTCCCGGCACCTCCGAAGATGTCATCCAGGTCGCCCTCCCCTCCTTGTGGCGGGAGTTCGGGTAACGAGGGACCCGGTGCAACCACCCCTGGCTGCTCGACCGAAGGCAGGTTGGCATACAGGTCCTGGCCTTCGTAGATGTTCTTCTGCATCTCTTCAGCCATTTTCCTGCGCTTCTCCTCCTCCTCTGCCTTCTTCCTGTTTCGTCTCACCATCAGGAATACCAATCCCAATATCAGGATAAGTATTATCAGGACCAGCAGGATCAACAGTATGATGAAGAGAAGGCCGTTCTTCTTGACCCATGACCCATCATCCTTCGGTTCGACCTGGACATTGGGGTCAGTGGGATCCCAATCATCCCCGTCCTTGACCTCGTCATTATCAGTGTCAGGGTCCCTTGGATCGGTCTCGTTCATGTATTCCTGGAGGTTGCTGAGACCGTCCCCGTCGGAATCCACCGAAGCATCCGAGGGATCGTATTCATCGAAAGAGTGCTCTCTCTCCCAGATGTTGGGAAGACCATCCCCGTCGTAGTCATCATCGTTACGTACACCGTTCACCGTTATATTCAGTTGCATCTGTTTCATGTTGCCGGCATTGTCGGTGACCCGGAGGGTGACCATATAGGTGCCAGCGGCCGGGAAATCCCACTCAACGGACATACCCTCAAATTCAACCTGGAAGTTGTTGGAAAAATCGAAGTCCCATTGATAGGTCAGAGTATCGTTCAGGTCGGTATCCGGGTCGAGAGCAGTCTCGGCAGAGAAGAGTATCTTGTACAATATTGGAAAGACCTGACCCTCGGTGGGGGTCACGATCCCGACATAGATCGGGGGATCGTTGACATTGATCACCCTGATCCGGATGGGAAGTACCGTCATTATGTCCGGGCTTTCCTCGTCCTCGAGTATTATCTCCGTATCGATGGGGGGGTATTCCGGTTCGTATGTCGGTGGATATCCGTACCTCTTCTCAGCCATGAAATGCAGGTAAGCCTTGGCGGGGTCATCAGGATCGATATCCAGATATGTGCCCTCTCCCATGGTAAGGTTGCACTTGAAGAATATCTGGGTCTGTTCTCCTATGGGTATATCCACATCCTCGGCCTTGATGGTCAGATTGAACTCCTCGTGTTCGGAAACGGTGAAAACATATCTTCCCTGGATGCCTCCAGTGAGGTCCACCCTCTTCGTCGAATTCTCGACATAAAGGAACCGCGGTTTATCGATCACATTGCTGACGTTGAACCACAGGACCTGTTCGACGGTGCTCTCCGTGTCATTGACCTGGAGAATTGCCCGATGGGACCCGACCTGATCGTTGGTCGGTCTCCAGTATATCCTGTCCTCCTGGATAAAGAGCCAGGATTCATCTTCCGGCTCATCGTAGACCAAAGAGAACGTGAGATGCATCCTCAGGTCCTCCGGGTCGTCAGCAAGGTCCTTGGCGATCAACCTTGTGAATCCGTCATCATCCTGTTCGAGCATATAAACGAAGTTATTGTCAGGCCTGCCCTGCGGCGGGATGGTCGGCAGGTCGTTCACGGGTGCCACGTACAGCCTGAGCACGAGCTCATCGGATTCCAGTCCTCCGCTATCGGTCGCCTTTAGAATGATGGCATTAGCGGCAGAGGGCTCAAGATAATGGTTGAAGTTCTTGAAGGGGGTTATCTTAAGCACCCAGCCCTGGGGATAGAGCCCTGTTGAGTTCACGAGCTCGGCCTTGTAGGTCTCGAAGTAGGAAACTGAGGACAGCCACTGCCCTCCGGCGGTCTTCATGGTGATGTTCAGAGGCTCGTCATCATAACCCTCCTGCACATCCTCGTCCAGGAACCATCCGTAGATGTTCTCTATGTATGTAACCTGGTCCTCCTGTATCGTGATCGAAGTGTTATCCAGGGCGATGAGGGGCTCCCTGTTGAACTGTTTCACCCGGAAGATGAACGTATCACTGGATTTGGGCACCCTGCTGTCAGGGCACCGGTCGTACATCGATATGGGAATCACGTAATCGTTCTGTGGGATCCACGAAGGGACTTTGATGGTGAACTCATAGTAGGCGATGGTCCTGTCGGTCTCGTGATATCCCGTGGGCAATCCCAGGCTGACTTTGTTCAGGCCCGCCACGGTGAAGTCGCATTCAATATCTATTAGGTCTCCTGCATTGTCCAAATCCTGGACAGTGATGTTGACCGTGCAGGTCTCATTGTTGTTCCTGACCGGTGAAGGGCTCATGCTGACCGATTGTTTCTGGGGAAGATTGTTGGGAGGGAACGTTGTGAGTGCGACTATCAGGTTGTTGCCGACGTAGACCAGTTCCTCGTAGGTCGAGTTCCCGTCAAGCTCTCCAGCGGCAACATCCTTGATGATATGGGTCGAGGGAAGAGTACCCACCTCCGTTTCGAAGACCTTCATCACCGTGAACCTTTTCGGGTCCGCTGACCTCCCGGCAAGGACGGAAAGGCCGTATTCTCCGGGAGCGTTGTAATAATTCTCGTCCGTCCAGTCGTCCTGTTTCGAGAAGGTCGCGACATCATCGGCTCCCGTATTGTCCAGGTTTCCAACGGCCATGCCCCTGAACTGGTAATTGTAATTCTCCGAGTAGGCTGCGGAGGGGGAGTAGAAACCGAACTCGTCCAGACTGGGATTCCTCTTCTTGACAATGAAGAGCTGGCCGTCGCAATATCCAGGATTCACGTTCCTGTTATCGTTGATGGATATCGCCACATCCAAGGGGAGATCTCCATGGAAATTGCCCACCTCGAGTGCGTAAGGGATCGTGGGAAAGTGGCCGTCTCCCACCATGCTGCTGCTAGGATCAAGATCGATCTCGGCCGCCCAGCTGGCTCCCGATCCGGTATGGAACCTGGCGTTCGTCTCTATCATGAACCATGCGTTGTTGTAGACCCCGCCGTAAGTGTAAACGATATCGGGGTAGCTGTCCATATTGAAATCCGCGAACCTTATGAAGCATGCTATGTTCCATGAGGAGGGGGTCGCCCGTGTATGGATATTGCTCCTGGCAAGGCCTGTGGCGCTGTAAGTCAGCAGGGAGACCTGGATCGTCTCGCCGTTGTTTCCCGAGTTGCCGTCAGTGTCCCGGTTGTATATGACCATGGTATCGATGTCGCTGTCACCATCAACATCCGCCGAATCGAAATCATACTTGCCGTCCGTCCAGAACCATGGACCGATACCGCTGATGTCGATCTGGCTGTAGAATGCGTCGGTGAACTCGTAATAGGTCTCCAGAGTGAAGCCCGTCCCGGTGTTCTTCAGATAGAATATCCTCATGGTGCCGATCGTCGCGGCCAGACCACCGACCTCGTTGGCCATGGCATACTGGTCCTGTCCGAGGGCAATGATGTCCCTGTCGTTGTCATTGTCGTAATCCACCACCTTCACCTTGGTGATGTAGAACCCGGTGAGAGTAATGCTCCTGTACAGGGTCATCCCGAAATTCGCAGGTGAACCTCCGTTGTTCGTGTACACATGGACGGCTCCGTTCGTACCTATAGCGACATCGTCGTTGAACCTGTTATCGACATCACCCGTATCCACGCAGATGGCCTCCGATGAGAGCGTCGAAACCTGCTTCAGGACAGGCGTGTAGCCGTATCTTGACGGGGGCTCGCTCCAGGAGAGGTCGTCGGCCTCCGCACCGATAGGAAAGATCGGAAATATCATTACCATTGCCAACGCGACAGCCAAAGTAAAAGACGTTGTGAGCCTCATGCTGTTCACCCGGTCCGAGATCGCTCCGACCAGGGTCGGACCTGGTCGGGGGGATTGCGCTGGTTCATATAACATTATGGTATAATACTATTTCGCGAAGTGGATAAGGTGTGGCTGGACCCGTTGGCTCCGGACCTGGGATATCATGGGTCCGGCCCCCGAGCAAAGCTTATAAACCACTATCCTCTGTTGGGCACTTCACTCCAGCGGGAACACCGGTGAAACAGATGGCAAAGCTGACCCCCAGACAGAGATATGATTTCAAGAGGACCATCGAGGAGCTCGAGAGCTACAGGGGAAGGGCCACCGAGCTGATAACCCTCCTCATCCCGCCCACAAAACAGATCCCCGATGTCGCCAATTATCTGCGGAACGAGCTGTCCCAATCCTCGAACATCAAATCCAAATCCACACGCAAGAACGTCATGGCGGCCATAGAATCGATACTTTCAAGATTGAGGAATATCCGTTTCCCGCCGGAGAACGGAATAGGCTTCTTCGTAGGTCATGTCCCCATAGGGGCAGATCAGACCAGGATGGTCACCCACGTGGTCGAACCCCCTGCCCCCCTTCCAACCTTCATGTACAGATGTGACAGCTACTTCTATCTCGACCATCTCAAGGACATGATGACCGAGGACGAAATATTCGGTCTGGTCGTGATAGACCGCAAGGAGGCCACGATCGGTTTTCTCAAGGGAAAGAGGATCACGACCGTAAAGAACATACAGTCCCTGGTCCCATCGAAGCACGGGAAAGGTGGCCAGTCAAGCGTCAGGTTCGAGAGGTTGATAGAGATTGCCGCACATGAATATTTCAAGAAGGTGGGGGAGCTCTGCAACGAGGCATTTCTGGGGGAGGAGGACCTCAAAGGCATACTTGTCGGTGGACCAGGGTCCACCAAGGATTTCTTCGTTAAGAACGAATTCATCCATCATGAACTTTCGAAGAAGGTGATCGACACCTTCGACACGGGCTATACGGATGAATCGGGTCTTTCGGAGCTGATCGAGAAGGCCAGGTCCGCTCTTCAGCATCTCGAGGTTTCCCACGAGAAGGAGCTCATGGAGCGGCTGTTCTCCGAGATACGCAAGGAGGATGGTGGACTGGCGGCATACGGGGAAAAGCAGGTAAGGGGCGCACTCAAGGCCGGAGCAGTGGACCTGCTTCTTGTATCCGAAGGTATGAAGACATACAACCGGACCTTCGAATGCCCTGGATGCGGGAAGAACTTCGAGGTCCACCAGGGAAAGGACGCTGAACCGGTATACAGCTGCCCGGAGGACGGCTCCAGCTGCAATCTTGTGAAAGAAGAGGATATCGTCGAGGAGTTCGAAAGGATCTGCGAGATGTACTCCTCGCAGCTCGAGTTGATATCAACGGATTCATCGGAAGGCAATATGCTGCTCCAGGCATTCGGCGGCATGGCCGCGATCCTGAGGTACAGGTTCTCGGCCTAGGCCATTCTTCCCTCTTCAAGGATCTCCTTGATCGATCTCAGATTCATCCTGGTCTTGACCTTCTTCCTCTCCCTGACAAGTTCTATGATCTTCTCATCGAATTCAGAGGTGGGGTATAAGGGTTCGGAAGGCTGTTGGTTCGTGTTCTCCTCCTTCTCCAGCCAATCCATCATGGCCTGCCTTATTATCTGTGAAGGATTGTAGCCCCGGTCCCTGCAGTAGGAAAAGAAACGGTTGGCATCGTCCACGAACTCCTGCGTCACCACTATATGTATCGGGTCACCGGGCTTGTAATTCCTTTGGCCGTTCTTGCCTCGAACCATTTGTCAGACTTCCCGGGAGTATTATGTTGGCCGGTCATATTTGATATTTACCCTATTTTTCGCTTACAAAGACATTTAAAAGATGCTCGGTCTCGTCCCTTTTTTCCTTGAGTTCCCTCAGAAAACCACTCATATGCTCGACCGCTTCCCTCTTGCATTGTCCGCAAAGCCTATCACCGGAAAGACACTCCTCCCTTATCCTCTGTATCTCATCCTCTTCCTCAACGGTATGGAAGAGCATCGTATCGAATACCGAGCATATCTCCGGGCGTCCCCCTTCCTTCCTCTGCTCCTCGGCCGTCTCCCGCCCTCCGGTTATGGCCTTCATCAGCTTTCTGGATGCTTCCTCGGGCTCATCATCGAGGAATATCGCGGTCTCGGGTTTGGATGAGCTCATCTTCTCTCCAGTGAGACCTTTGATGAAGCGGTGATAGGTCGATGCGGGAGGCAGGAACCCGTATTCTCCTTCCTCCGCCTCAACACCTGCCAGTGCCTCATCCATTTGGATAAGGTCCGACCTCGAAGCTCCTGTCAGATAGAGAGCTTTGTATGCAGGGATCATCTTGAAGTCCAGGAAACCCTCCTTTTCCAGGGATGCCTTTGCCCTCCTCAGATGTCCCTCGACATCATCATCGACCTTCACGAAAACCCCTATCCTGCCATCGGAGGTCTCCATGGCGTTGTAGGTCCTGAAGGAGTATGCGAGGTCCCTGCATAGTCTCATATGCGGGTCCTGGTCGATGCCCACGGGCACGACAACGGGGACGGGTCCGAGCTTGACCTGCGGATGAAGGATGTCACCGGCCTGCAGAAGGGGTGCGTTCACATGCCCCATATTGGTCTGGTCTGTGAATCCGTAGATCGCTCTCATTGTCGATAGATTAACCTTCTTCCCCAGGAGCAGGGCAAGGTCCTTCACCTCCTCCCTCTTGGACTGAAAGTAGACCTCGAACCCTTCCTTCCCGATGCCCAGGGCAAGGTAGTTGCGAACATAGGATTCTATTGCGAGTTCCCTGGCCTTCTTCAAGGGCATGTTCCTCGTGGCGTAGGATTCCAGATCAGCAACGCCCACGAAGACCCTGGCTCCAAATTCCTGCAGGTAGCCGATCTGGTCTATGACCATCTTGTGGCCGAGGTGCATCCTTCCCGAAGGCATAAGACCCGACATGATCACAAATGGCTCCCTCCGCTTTATCCTCCTCGAGACATAATCGAAACCCCTGTGACCGAAGACGATCCTCTCCTTGAAAAGTCTAGGTTGCTTGTCAGGGTCCGATACCATGGCGGGATCGAAAGGTTCTATTCCGAATTCCTCCATCAGGTGGGAATAGTCATCGGTCTCCGAATATGACCACGGGTCCAGCATTTTGGTCTACCTCCTGGTTCGGTCTATATACCGCATCCGGGAATGATGATGACCAATATTTGATTTTTCCATTGGACATTAGATAGCACCAATCGAAAACTGTTAAATATTTCAGACCCTCATGTCATAAGGCCGAACAAAAACTGGGGGCACCAGCAATGACAGAGAACAACACGGTCTATATCGGCAGAAAGCCCTCTATGAACTACGTTCTTGCAGTGGTAACACAGTTCAATTCAGGGGCAGAGCATGTCACGGTCAAAGCCCGGGGAAGAGCCATCTCGAAGGCGGTGGATGTTGCGGAGATCGCCAGGAACAGGTTCCTCAAAGGCTATGGCCTTGGCGATATCAGTATAGGGACAGAGAATGTGGAAGATGATGAAAAAGAAGGCGGCATCAACGTATCCTGGATAGAGATCGTTATACAGAAAGGCATATAGATCCTCGAACAAGTTGATCGACCTTCTGGATACCATTCCAGAGGTTTTTCGATACCCAATTAATTATTAATAGTGGTTCTAGGATACCGCCTTCCTGCACCGCCAACCTATGTGCAATCCAGGTGAGTTGAAATGAAGATGCCAAGGACTGTTAGACGGTATTGCGCCTCTTGCAAGACCCACACCACTCAAGAGGTCGACAAGGTCAAGAAAAGGAAGGCCAGTGAGCTTGCTTGGGGTCAGAGGCGCTTCAGGAAGGTCACATCCGGCTACGGAGGATTCCCCAGACCGAAACCAGAGGGACGGGAAAAACCTACCAAGAGGGTCAATCTGAAGTACACATGCAAGAGCTGCAAGAGGTCCTGGCAGAGTCCGTCGATCAGGGCCAAGAGGTTCGAGCTCACAGAATGATGGGGGAGATCGCCATGACAGGACCCAGGAGCAAATTCCTCAAGGTGAAATGCGGAGACTGCGGAAATATCCAGACAGTATTCGACCGGACAAATACCCGGATCAGCTGCACGGTGTGCGGTTCCACAATGGCCGTCCCCAAGGGTGGAAAGGCCGAGATCAAGGGTGAGGTCCTTGGCAGGGCGGATACGGACCTTGAACAAGGAGGATAGAACAGATGGCACAGGCCAACGACATGCCGGATGAAGGAGAACTGGTGGTCGCCACCGTTAAACAGGTCAAGAACTTCGGTGTGGTCGTTGAGCTTGATGAGTATCCCGGAAAAGAGGGATTCATTCACATTGCCGAGGTCGCATCAGGCTGGGTCAAATACATACGGGACCATGTAAGGGAAGGGCAAAAGGTCGTATGCAAGGTCCTTGGCATAGATGAGAGAAGGAAGAACCGGACCGTTGACCTATCCCTCAAGGCGGTCAACGAGCATCAGAAAAGAGAGAAGATCCAGCAGTGGAAGAGCGAGCAGAAGGCCCAGAAACTTCTGCAACTCCTTTGCGAGAACATGGCAATTGGAATGGAGAAGGGAATGGAAGAGTTCGGTTACGACCTTGTCGCTGAATACGGTTCGCTCTACCGCGCCTTCGAGACAGCCGCAATGAAGGAAGTTGCCCTGGAGGAATCGGGTTTCGAGGGGGAATGGGTCCCACACTTCATCAAGATGGCCCGGGAGAATATCACCCCTCCTTATGTGGAGATACACGGCATTCTGGAGCTTACATCCACCACCCCTGAAGGGATGAAGGATATCAAATCCGCGCTGGAGAGGGCAGAATCTGTCGTGAAGGGTATCGATGATGTCAAGCTTAATATCCTCTATGTCGGTTCACCAAGATACAGATTGATCCTTGTTGCCCCCAACTACAAGGTGGCTGAGGATATTCTCAGGTCCGCCGCCCAGGCGGCGGTTGAATATCTGAACTCGAGGAACGGGTCCGGCAAGTTCGTCAGGAACAAGGAATGAGAAACAGCGGTCGTGTTCATTGTGAGAAGCAGGATACTCAGATGCAACGAATGCATGAGATACACCCTGAAGGAGAAATGCAGGGAATGCGATGCCCCCACTGTAAACACCTTTCCACCGAGATACTCCCCCCAGGACCGCTACGGAAGGTACAGAAGAATGTACCACACCGATGAGAAGGAGGATTGAAGTTGGACAATGTCATTATCAGGTTCATCGAGAGACCGGTCCTCAAGAACGTGGTCCTCATCGAAGGACTTCCAGGGGTCGGAAACGTCGGAAAGCTTGCCGCCGAACATCTTGCCGAGGAGCTGAAGTTCACAAAGTTCGCCGAGATCTTCTCCAAGTACCTGCCGCCCCAGGTACTTGTCGGCGCTGATGGCACGGTCCAGCTCGTCAAGCATGACCTCTATTATAAAAAGGGTGCATCCGGGGACCGGGACATGATCCTGCTAACAGGGGATTACCAGGGGTTAACCCCGGAGGGTCAGTATGAGCTGTCCCATGAGACGGTGAAACTGGCCAAGGAGATGGGAGTGACCCTCATATTCACCCTCGGTGGATACGGGGTGATCAAACTGGTCGAAGAGCCGGGCGTCCTTGGTGCCGTGACCTCGTTGGACCTGAAGCCGTCCCTCGAAAAGGTCGGTGTGGTTTTTTTAAGCGGTGAGCCGAGTTCTGGAATAATCGGAGCTTCGGGCCTTCTTCTCGGACTGGGTTCACTCGAGGGGATCCCGGGTATCTGCTTGATGGGAGAGACATCTGGATATTTCGTTGATCCAAGGTCCGCCAGGTCCGTTCTTCAGGTCCTCTCGAAATATCTGGGATTCGGTATAGATTATTCGAGCCTGGAGAAGAAAGCAACACAGATAGACGAGATCACATCGAGGATCAAGGAGAACCTGGAGGAAACGGACGACAAGGAGAGACCCGAGGACCTGAGGTATTTCGGATAACACCCTCAACCGAGGTTCTCCACGAAGACCAGTGTCATCGTATCCTCCCTGGTCTCGTAGCTCAGTGACCTCAAATGAGTGTTTCCGGAGCATTCGAAGCGGACATCCAGGTCGATGAGGTAGGTCTCGTAATGGCTTCCGATCGATGTTATCCTGATCTCGATGTTCTCACCTGCTGCAAGGTTGCTCGGACCCGAATCATGTCTACCGACGCTTCCACCGTCCTTCAAACTGACAGACACGGAGCATTCCAGGGACCTCACGTTCCTGTTGCCGAGGTTCGAGAGGAGGATATTCACATTCACTGTTCCTCCGGTCCCGCCACCGCCAAGGGCTTCATGGTATACCGTTCTGACCTCGAGGTCGGTCCTCGGGATGACCCACTGGTACATCCCGAATGAGATCAACAGGAAGATCAGGACCACGAGCGGGGCCATCCATGGCATTTTTTTCTTCCAGCCCTCCTTCAGCATTCCATCACCCCCCACCTCCAAGAACCCATGCCCAGAATGTCAGCAGAGGGGCGGGAATGGTAGTGCACCCATCGCTTCTTTCGATGTCCAGGACCATCGTGTCCTTGTTCACTGACAGGCCGGTTATCAGGTTCGATCCTGCGATCTTCTTTGTCCTTAATGTTATGAAATAGATGCTCGGGGTGTAAGTGTCTTCTTTCAAAGTGGCCTCGCCCGAGACCTTGATCTGGAAGCCCCCTCCCTTGGCATCATCGATGAAGATCACGGGATAGGTCCCGTATCCCATCCTTGCGGAAATGGTCAGGTGTTCCAGGTCGCTGCCCAGGATCGACAGGGATGACAGTACAAAATTCTCCATCACGGGGAGTCTGTCAAGCTCTATCGACAGAAAACCCACACCGTCGCTGTCTATGACATAGTCTTCCCCGGAATAGTATGTCCGGGTGTTGCCGATGTCATCCACGTAGATCTTGTATCTGCCACGCTGACCGAAACCCGCACCGTCATATTCGATGAACATGTCCATGCTGCTGTCGGAGGTCGTGAGGGTCAGGACCGGCAGACCCTGCAGAGGGAACGGCTTCTGTATAGTGAAATCCCTGTTCGGCCGAAGGTCGACATTGAAGTTGAGGGGAAGGTCATGGAAAATTGCATAGACCTGGGACCATCGCTGATCCATGTACTTCGTTATCTTGAAATAGAGATGCTCTATGGAGCGGGATGCCTGATAATCGGCTGTTATACCATCCCCTATGCAAGCGCTAAGGTACAGTCTTGAAGGTACCATCGGCAGGTACATCTGCCTGATGGAAAGGATCGGGGATGACTTTCGAAGAGTGGCCATTGTGGGACCGAGGTCCATTTGCTGGCCGTCAAGATCGGTGACCTCGACATCCATATCGATCCTCATGGACCCTCCAACGGAGAGGTCCGTGAATATGGTCATGTTCAACGACAGGTCCATGCCCTCGATCAATCCTGTGATGTATACAGAGATGTCCCTGTCCTGGACCCCGTTGGTCCTAATTAAAAACCAGTCGAATCCCGGGCTGTAGCCCTTGAAGTCCATGCCCGCCGTGATGGTCTCATCGGAGAATGACAGGTCGACGGAACCGGTTGCCGGCATTCCATCAAGATATATTTTGCCGTCCACCGATCCGTTCTCCCCCGTCCCCATCTGTTCGATCCATATCCCGTGTGTCCACTTGGCCTGAGGAATCTCGAAATCACCCTTCTTCCTGACTTCCAGTATCAGGTCCAGGGTCTCACCTTTCTCGGACAGGTCCCAGGACATCGAGAAACCTGTCGAATATTTACCGATGGCAAGCGTGAGGCTCCTCGATATCCCCGATGCCAGGAGGAGTGGTGCCTTGCCTATCTCGGAAAGTGAAAGCAGGATACCGGAATAATCGGAAATGGACCCGATACCGATAAGGTTGGGTATGGAGATCTCCGGGGTATCCATGATCGATGGGGTATCTATATGTGTACGTGCAGGCAGAGGAACGAATGCCATGGTTATCTCCAGATCGGAATCCCTATCCTCGATGATGGCATAGAAGTTGGATTCCCTCAGGGTCTCGAGTTCAATGAAACCTGCCGATCCGTTGTTGTAAGTGAACGACCTGAACCTGTTCAGCCTGAGACCGACAGCGGAGAGTTCATTTTCCTTGCGAACGGATACGTAGTTCCTTTCGGGAAGGTCGATAGGTTTGACATCAGTGCTGTTGGCCGTGAACATCTCAACTGTACCGATCGCCCCATCCCCCGACATGACCTCGATCTGATCCAGGGACCTTTTCATCAAGAGTAATGATGGAATGTCATAGATGTTCACATCGAAAAAGAGTTCCGGGTCCCTGTATCTGTACTCGATCCCACCGATACCTGCAGGAGTTCCGTTATCGGTCCCCTCGTAGGAGATCAGATCATCCGATGAAACGAGATGGATCCGGGATGGTATGTCGATTATATCGACGAAGGCTGACCTCTGCTGGGACAATGCTCCTATCCGGACCCTGTTCACCTCGTCAAGTCCGAGGGTGATGTCGCTTCCATTCCTGAAAGTACCGCTGTAGTGTGATATGCTCTCCAGATGAGCCGAGATCGCCGGTGTCGGCACTCCATGGTCGAAGAATGCAACGTAGTTCCCGGTATTGTTTAGGAACGGACCCGAGGTGAAGCGGTAATCCATGGAGCCGATCATGCCACCGAAGCATTCGAGGGTCGTGGACCCCTGTCGACCTGGCATCTCTGCAACAGCGCGGGGGATCTCCCTCAGCAACATGCCGATCCTGTAGAACCTTCCCGCGATCCCGCTCATGAAACTGTCGAAGATGTTCAGCGTCCCTGAACCGCCGTCCCCCGGGTCCGGTACGGATGCCGTTGTCTCCACACGGAGTCTGCTGGGAATGTTCCTCAGAACCACTTCCGTGGCTTCAAGGTCATCAAAGGAGCCCGTGCTTCCCCAGTTCCTGTAGATGGCTTCTCTGAAACGGAGCTCATCGATGCCATCGGGGGTGTTGACCTCAACGACGGTCCTGTCCGTTTCGGTGTTCTCCGCATAAGTGATGTCCAGCGTAAGCTGGCAGGGAAGGACTGGCAGCTGCAGGTCTGCATCTATCAGGTCATCTCCGAATTCGGCATACCTGATTCCCAGACATACCGTGTCTCCCGTGTTCCCGCTTCCCGCCTCCCATTGGACCCGGTCGATGGGGGAACCGAAATCCTCGATATCGAGGGTCAGCTTCCCTGTCCCGATGATGCTCTCGTGGAACCTGTCATGTGAGACCATGAGGTTGAGATATGCCCGGTCCTCCAGAACCTGGTCAAAGACCCGCATGACCGATATCGAGATGGAGACCTCACCAGGTGCTGTTCCGAACAGGTAAGAGAGAGAGTAGGGTCCCAGCACTTCGAGTATCCCGAGGTCCCTTATATCCACGGACCCCCCTGACAATATCGCTGTTATCGCTACGGTCACGGGGTCGCTGACCCATTTGTTGGCCTGTACCATGACCCTCATCGAATCCGCGAACTTCTCAAGGTCGAACCCCACGGACCAGATATAGTTCTTCGCATCGCCGATGATACCTCCGTAGGATATCCCCTTTATGAAGAACACTGATCCCCCGAGCTCCGAGATCCCATCATGCACATCGAGGGCCTCGATCTCGAACTTCACGCCGGCATTGTTGAAGGTCAGCTTTGGAGGTATCAGAGAGACGTCCCAGTCCCTTGCAAGTATATCCTTGGCGAAGGTAAGCCTTGTTCTGATATCATTACCGTTCTCATCCCCGGTGGATGCCTCCCCGTCAACGTCAATATAGACCCATTTATCAAGTGATGAATCCACCATGAAGCCTATACGGGGGACCATCGAACCGAGGCCCCAGGTCTCCCTTTCTTCGTGCTTCACCAGCACCAGGTAGTTCAAAGCTCCCTGTTCGGATAGTGGTGGCGGGAGTATCCAATCAAGGATGTTGGTATTGTTTATTATCGGATTTCCGGAAAGTGCCTCGAACACCACGGGACTTCTTGTTATCGGTCCCGGGATCGAAAGCTGTTCCTCCTGGAAACCGGCAGTTCCCATCTCTTCGAATGTCCGATCCACAGGCAATATCGATCCGAACCTGCTATCTATCTCCGCCAGTACATCAGGATCATCGGCTCTCTCTGCTTCCTGTCTGTCGAGCCTCTGAATGCTGTCGAATATGCCGTAATCGGCTGACCTGCTAGACTGGTTGATCACCTCGTTCTCACCCATGGCGGGTGCGATCAGAATGATCGATACGGTCATTATAATTGCAAGGAACAATGCCTTGAACCTTTCTTCTCCGCCCCCTCCGGAACGTCTTTCTGACCGATGAGGGGTCTTCCGTGACCTGTCGAACATCAAGGGGCGGGCCTTTTGGGCCCCTGGTTTGCCGTGAGGTCTGGGTCGAGTCGTCATATGCCGCTCCCCGATGTCCAGTCGAAAATCACTTACCGGATATAGATTGATTTTGGCCAAATGATATTATGTTGGAACGCTTGCCTCCAAATATGTTGGAGGCATCATCCCCGGCCAAAGCAATACTCTTCGGGGAACATGCCGTTGTTTACGGAAAACCGGCGATAGCGATCTCACTAGACCGCAGGATGAACCTGACCGTTTTCCCCGCGGAAGAGCCCACGGTGGATGGAGGTCGGCTGTCATTGAGAAAACATAGATACGTCAGAAAAGCCTACGATAATCTCTGGGATGGTAAGGCAATAGCTTTCAGAACCAGATCCTGGATCCCTTCCGCTTCCGGACTCGGTTCGAGTGCCGCACTTTCATGCTCGGCAGTGGCTGCTATGCTTTTCCTCCAGGGAGACCTATCGGAGGAGAACATAGCACGGAAGGCATTTCAGGTGGAGTACGAAGTTCAGGGGCGAGCTTCACCGACCGATACTTCCTGCTCGACCCATGGAAATGCAATAATGGTCTCATCCCGGGCTGGTGATGACCTTCTCTGGACAATACCAGCAGGGGAGAACGTCTGGAATGTGCATCATGTCGAGCCACCCGATCTCAAACTCGTGGTTGGTTATACAAAACAACCCTCTGTAACACCGCTCCAGGTCGAAAAGGTGAGGAACTACTACAACAGGTCGGGATTTGCCAGGGAGACCATTGATGATATCGGGTCTCTGACAATGGACGGCATGAAGGCACTTCAGGCCAGGGACCTTGTGGAACTCGGTGAACTGATGAACAGGAACCATTCCCTTCTCACCATTCTTGGGGTCACCTCCAGAGAGCTTGACAAGCTCAGGGATGCGGCAGGACCCCTCTCCTACGGAACGAAGCTTACAGGTGCGGGAGGGGGGGGGTCGATCATTGCTCTCACGGACAGACCAGATGAGGTCTGCGAGGCGATCAGGAGGCGCGGTGGCGTTCCGTTCTCTGTAGGTTCGACCCGGAAAGGAACATCCGTTGAGGTGCTTGACAGAGATGCGCTCCATATTTTCAATACGACCGGTCCAGGTGAAAAGGATTAAATAATCCGCCCTTTAATAATCGTAACAGTTCAGGGATTCACCGCCTGTAAGGGGCATTATAGGGTCTTGATATTCATGAAATACGGAGATAAGGACGGTTACAACGAGATATATGATGATAACGGGGAACTTGTCCTCCACCCCAATGAAAAGACACTGGTGGTGGAGGAGAACGTCGTCCCGACCTTCAAGTCCACATGGAGGTATTACGGAGGGGACTACCTTCTGGAACCCTCCAAAGGTACCATTTACCTGACCAACGAGAGGATCATCTTCATCAACATACCGGAGAGGATGTTCGCAATAGGAGAGGACGAGGCAAGGGCGGTAAGGACAGATCTTGACCGGAACCTGGAGTTTGGCGACCTCTCCTCAGGTGCTGCTACAAGGGAATACTTCGAGGTCCCCAACATCGAGATGATGGCCTCCGAGAAGAAGGAAGGAGCCGTCTCGGTGGGAGAGATGGTCAACCTCTACATACTGTCATCCGGGAACCAGTATCACATCTCCATGGTGCTTCCCTCGGACTCGGACCTTCTCAAGAGACTGATGAACAAGCGCGTCGGGAACCTGGACCAGCTTGTGAACAATCTCAAGGACTATTTCCAGAAGGACGATTGGATGTTCACCGAAGCGGAGAAGAGCATCTATCTGAAACCTCAAGAGAAGGAGCCATTAATGGAAGCGGATATTTCAGCTGGCATTCCCGATGAAGCAGATGGAATGGGCCCCTCGGTGCCTTCGCAGATCGAACCCCAGCCCTTCAATCCCACCATCCCGGTCAGGAGGCTTCGGGACGGACCGGGTGAGGGGTCGGTCACATATTTTCAGACGATCTACCGCAAGGGTCTGATAAGGGATGATATCTACAGGGGTCTCATGGAGCAGTACGGAATTTCCCCGGAAACCGGCCTGGATGACCAGAATGAAACCGCTCCCTCGTCAGGAACCGGAGATGAACTCACCCAGAAAGGACCTGAACCTGATGAGGAACCCACTCAGGAGACCGATGAAGAGCTGCTGAGCATGCTCAATGAGACGCTCTCGGATTTCACCGATGAGGTGGAGGAGGGCATTCCTATCAACGAAGATGACAACGCCCCTCCCACCGAAGATGAAAAGGAATGAGCGGATCATCCCTCGAACTTCTCCAGGAACACTCCGAAGGCATGGTGCCCCATACCAACATCTACCTTTGACACGACCTCGAATGGAGAATGCATCGATAGCAGCGGAATCCCGATATCCAGGACGTCGAGGTTCCTTGAGGCCATGAACTTTGCCACCGTTCCTCCTCCCCCCTCATCCACTCTGCCGGTCTCCTGCATCTGCCAGATGACCTTCTCCGAATTGAAGAGCTTCCTTATAGTGCCGACCATCTCTGCTGATGCGTCATTGGCGCCCACCTTTCCTCCTTTCCCTGTGTATTTCGTTATTGTGACACCGGCCCCCAACCGGGCCGAGTTCGTGGGGTCCTGGACGGATTTGAAGGTCGGGTTCATTCCCGACTTCACATCGGCGGAGAGTGCAAAAGAGGATGAAAATACCTGCATCAGCTCCCTCCGTGTCCCCGACCTTCCGGACCATTCAAGTAGATCATAAAGGGCAAGTTCCAGGTACTGCGATCTCGCACCCGTGTTGCCATCGGAACCGATCTCCTCCTTATCGAAGTTCATGACCAGAGCCCATCGTTTCGGGACCTTTTTTCCCTCCATAAGGTCGATGAGGGACTGCATGGCGCAGAAACTCGACACCCTGTTGTCATGCCCGTAGGCTCCCATCATACCTCTATCCAGGCCTATCTCCCTCGGCTTCCAGGCTGGAACCAGGGTCAGATCGGAAGATATAAGGTCCTCCTCCCTGAGACCGTATTCATTGTTGAGGTACCGGAGGATCTCAACGACCACGGGGCTTCTGTCATCAGTACCTTCGGGTAACGCGCCCGAACCTATCAGGGCGAGCATCTCCTCGCCCTTCAGGGCATCCGATATCTTTCTCTTGTCCTGGGCTTTTTTAGAAAGATGAGGGAGAAGGTCGGGGATGAGAAAGACCGGATCGCTCTCCTTCTCGCCGATCTGCAGGTCGACCGTGGAGCCGTCTCCCCTCACGACCCTGCCGTGGAGTGCCAGTGGGATGTTTGCCCAGTGGTATTTCTTGATCCCTCCGTAATAATGGGTCCTCATCAGTCCTATCCCGGTATCGGGGTCCCCGTCCAGAGGAATCGGTTTGAGATCGATCCTGGGGGAATCGAGGTGGGTCACAACCATGTTGAAACCACTGATGAGGTCCGAGCTGCCGGTGATGCCTGCCATCAGCTGTTTGTCCCTGTTCACTTGAAAAAACCCCTCACCGGGCCGGGGTCCTCTCTTCGGTATTCGGGAAAGCTCCCTGAAACCGGAACTTCTGAGCCTTTCTATCCAGAAAAGTACGGCTTCCCTTTCCGTCTTGGCCCTGTCGAGGTAATCCAGGTACGACCTCGATATCCTGTCAACTTCTTGCGTTTCATCCTGATGCTCGACAGCCCACCGCCTCTTCCAGGAGTGTGGGTCCTTCACCGTTCTTCTGGCGGTCTTCTTCACCGCTTTCTTCTCCGATAGACCCATGATGGCCCATGGTCGGAAAATGTGATAAATATATCCCCCGCAACATTCAACGTCTCATCTCCACCTGACTTTCTGCGTGATTCTTCATTAGGCCGAATATTATCAAAAATATTTTATATACCGCTGCTGAATGAAATCGTGTGAAAGAAACGAAAAAGGAGGAACTTCGTTGAGAAGACAAGCAATGAAGGTCTACAGATCAGGCGACCAGATACATATCGCGGTCACCAGGAACTTCGAGGATACCGCAACGGAATTCTTCCGTTTCTGCAAGGATAACCACTACAATCCGTCAGAGGTTATCCGATCCTGCATGGAGCAATGGTTGAACCGGCAGCAGAGGATAAAGGAGATGCTGGAAACCGACATCGAGTCAGATGTTCGAATGGGTATGGAGAGGGAAAGAAGGTTCATCCAGAGGATGAAGGAAGAGGGACTCTCCTGATGGTTCGGTTTTCTTTTATCTCCCTTTGAGACAATTTTTAATATACAAAGCAAGCAGCTATACCCTCCATTGGATGAGTGTTTCCCATGACGAGAGAGCTGACCTGTTTTGGTATCGAGGCCCTTGATGAGCTTGTGGGATCGGATATTACAAGGGGTTCGGTCATAAATATCACAGGTCCACCCGGGACCGGGAAGACCCTTGTCTCGCTCTCTTTCATCTCGGAAGGCCTTGAAGGCGGAGAGGCCGGCTTGCACGTCAGTTTCACATCGGTCCCCCTTGTCAATGTCATAAAGGACCTCAAGGATATCGAGAGGCTGCAGCCTCTCTTTTCTACGGATGAACCGATGATCATGGACCTCCTCGACCTCAGGAGGTCGGAGCTGCTGATAGGGA
>JBLIRF010000019.1:0-15949 GCA_049472175.1 Thermoplasmatota archaeon | reverse complement strand
GTAGACGATGAATACGAGGAATATACCGGGG
Organism: Thermoplasmatota archaeon; assembly: GCA_049472175.1. Taxonomy (GTDB): domain Archaea; phylum Thermoplasmatota; class Penumbrarchaeia; order Penumbrarchaeales; family Penumbrarchaeaceae; genus JAFGLL01. The sequence continues at coordinate 15,918 of JBLIRF010000019.1, read as the reverse complement.
ACCAGAACAGTGACCACAAAGAAGACGAGAGAAACTGCCACCATCACGATGAGGAACTTCAGGGAGAAGGCATCTCCTTTCAGATCTCGTACGGTCCCCACGAGGAAAAGGGCGATGGTCATGCCGAGGGAGAAGTTTATTATGTTCCAGAGACCGTCCCTTAGGCCATCGGACATCTCGAATCCGTGTGCTATTGCCCCAACGACGGCCGCAATCGCGAGGAACTGGAATGCCCAGAACCAGATGATCTTCCTGAATGTTGTGGTATTTCCTCTCTTGCGGGCAATGTACGCAGCGGTCAGAACAGCCAGCCCCGAGAGGATAAGGTCCGTGAAAGCAGTGGTCTGTTCTGTAGGAATATCGATGAAACCCATGTTCCCCGGAACTGAAGGGTGATTTGGGTATATAATATGGGCCAATGCCCGGTGAGATCAAATGAAAAGATCCATCAGCCGTTCTTCTTCCCGGTCCGAAGCTTGGTTGAGACCTCTCTCTTTACCCTTTTCGGAAGAACATCGTCGTGCTTTTCCATGAAATCGATGACCGGTTTCCTGTCTATCTTCGTGAGCTCCCTTAGCGCCCATGAAAGCGCTTTCCCCACCATGTCATCCTTGTCGGCAGCTACCATCTCGCACACCCGCAGGGTCCTCTCGACATCCCCCGTTCCTCCTCTAGCCTTTTGGTTAAGGGCGATCGTGCAGACAACTGCTGTCCGTCTCTCCCATCTGTTGTCCGATCTTGCCCATCCCTCGATAATATCATCCGACAATCTCCCTTCCCTCCAGGCGACACCGGTGAGCAGGGCGGAGTAAGTGTCCACAGATATCCAGTTATCCAGACCTTTTCGGAGGTCTTCCAGGTCCCTGCCGGTCAGTGAATGCAGGGCTTTCTTGTTGGAATCCAGCAGTTCGAAGGCCACCTGCTGGCATTCGAAGGTCCGGGTATCCACCAGCTTCTTGGCTATCCGGATAATATCGGTCGTGGACCTTCCCTTGAGCATACTGGATAGTTCCTTTCGGACCATCCTCTGGTCCGGGACCTTGACACCCAATATCTCGAAAGAGGAGGGATAGTAACCTTTTGACCATTCAAGCCTCTCTTGATCGACATGCATTTTCAGCTTCTCGATGACCAACCCGACGATCCGTTCATCATCCATTCTGACCACGATCGTGATCGGTCACTCTGATGTATTAATACTTCTAAAGTGGGAGTGATGGGAGAAAGTGAAGATCAATATATGAATGGGAGGAGCATCTTTCTCTCCTGAGGATAATCATCGAACGTCTGCCTGTACCATCTGTGGTTCGATATTGCTCTCGGGACCAGATTGGCGACCGTGAACAATGCGAAGGACGCGCCTGGTAGGGAAAAGGTCAATAATGCCCACCCGCACCATTCCACGATCTCTCCCAGATAGTTCGGGTTCGAAATGAATCTGAAGCCACCTCCATGAGGGATGCTGTATCCTTTCTCGCCGGGTTTTCTGAGGGCTCTGATGCGGGCATCCGACCTTACGTGCATCAGGAAGCCTCCTATGAAGAGGATGGTTCCCGAGATGAAGGGAATTGTGATGAGCCATCCCAGTTCCCAAGATCTGGAGGCTATGAAATACCCGTTTATGAAGCCGTTCATGATGTTGAACGGGAACGCGAAGAACACCAAAAAGATCGGAAAGTTCCTCTTCGATCCCCTGAAGAACGAGGGATACAGGAAGGTCCTGTAGATGTAATGGGCTTCCCAAAGGAAGAGCATGACCATCGGCACCGGTGAGATACCGTCGTTGAACAATGTATAGACGGCGAGGATCACGAAGACGGCGGGCAGCTCCATGATGATCCAAGCCGACCTTGATCCGATCACTGGCCCCCATCCTTTCCTGCTGTGCTTGCCGTAGGGGGCAGCGATGAACATCAGCAGGACAAAGACCACGCCTGCTAGTATAAACTGGGAAATCAGCAATATCGCAAATACGGTATCCACAAGACCCCCCATTGTTAGAGAGAACGTGCTGCGGATATTAGAACAATTCCCGCAGGTCGGCGTACATGACCACTGCCTGCCGGTCGATAGGGACCTCGATCCTTCCTGCCTCTTCCAGACCTAGCCATTCCAGCTCTGCGGCCTCTAGAGGTTCTGGATCCCCCTCCCACTCGCTCACCACATAGTAATGAACGATAAGCCCGTCGTAAACTTCGGGGTCCACGAGGCTTAATAGATATCCATATTCGAGGGGTCTGACGTTCAGTTCCTCCGCCATTTCCCTGATAAGTGTATCCTCTTGGGTCTCCCCCTTCTCCATCCGGCCTCCGGGAACAGCAAGCATGCTGGGATAGGCTTCCCTGTCCTTTTTTCTCCTCTCCGCCAGGAACCTTCCATCCTTCACGAGGAGGAATGCAACAGCCTCGGTCGACATCTAGGCCTCTCCGGTGATCTCCTTCCTGATGATCTCCACGGCCTTCTTTGCCCTTCTCCGCTTGGTCTCCTCCTTCTTTGCCATCTCTATCCAGCCGATGTACTGGTTCTTGTGAGATGGGGGAAATGATCGGAACCTCTCCCACACCGACGGATCGGATCTGAGCTCCTTTTCGAAATGATCCGGTACCTTGACCTTCCTGCCGCCGTAATTTACGGAGGGAGGAATGTATGTGTGATCTCTTGCGTTGTAGGCCTTGAAACCCGCTTCCGTCATCTTCCCCTGATCGATCATCCTTCGGGCACGGTCCAGATTGGATCCAGCCCAGATCGAGCTTGACTTTCTCGGAGTGAACCTGATCATATGGCTCGTGTCGTCGATGCGGTTCAGGGTTCCATCTATCCATCCGAAGCATACGGCTTCCTCCACTGCATCATCGTAGGAAACGCATTCCTCCTCAATGTGCTTCTTGTAAAGGACGAGCCATACCTCCTTCTTTTCATCGTGGTGGGTGGAGAGCCATTTTCTCCATTCTTCACGGTCCCTGGCAAAGAAGGTCTCCCCTTTTTTCATAGGAATTACCTCTGGGTCACGGCTTTTAGGCCATATTATGATCGTCGGGCCCTTTTAGGTCTTTGTGATGTGAAACGGTTTATAAACTAAAAAAGAATTCCTCGTTTATGACCCCCGATGAGATGTTCTCCGATGTCGAACCGTTCAAGATAAAGATGGTCGAACCTATCAGGCTCCCCTCACGGGAAGAGAGGGAGGACTACCTTGAAGAGGCGGGACTGAACGTTTTTCTCATCAAGGGTGAGAACATATTCATTGACCTTTTGACCGATTCCGGGACTGGAGCCATGTCGGACCGTCAGTGGGCCGGATTGATGATGGGTGACGAGACTTACGCAGGGTCGAGGAACTTCTATGATCTTGAAGCGGCTGTGAGGGACATTCTCGGTTACGAATACGTCCTCCCGTGCCATCAAGGCCGCGGGGCCGAGAACGTTCTCCATACATCCCTGATAAAGGAAGGGGACGTAATTCCCGGCAACACCCATTTCGACACCACAAAAGGGCACATAGAGCACAAGAAAGGCCGTGCTATCGACTGCACCATAGACGAGGCGGAGGACCCTTACATAGACCTGCCCTTCAAGGGCAACGTTGATATTGGCAAGCTTGAAGAGGTCTACAATAAGTACGGGAAAGAACGCATACCGTTCACGGTGATCACAGCAACGTGCAATTCCGGCGGGGGTCAGCCGGTTTCTTTGGAGAACATGAGGGCTGTTGCCGACCTCTCGAAGAAGTACGGCATTCTCCTGTGCATCGATGGGGCCCGATTCGCCGAGAACTGTTATTTCATAAAGAAGAGGGAGCCGGGCATGGGAGAATATTCCATCAAGGAGATCGCCCTGATGCAGGCCGACTGCTTCGATGTAATGACGATGTCCGCCAAGAAGGATGCCATCGTCAATATAGGTGGTTTCATCGCCACCAAACACAAATCTCTTTACGACAGGATAAAGAGCTACGGGATACTCTTCGAAGGTTTCGTAACATACGGGGGGCTCGCCGGCAGAGACCTGGAAGCGATGGCGGTCGGACTCTACGAGGGGATCGATGAGGACTATCTGTCATACAGGATAGGTCATGTGAGGTATCTGGGAGAAAGGTTGAGGGACGAGGGCATGCCAGTTCTGTGGCCCCCCGGAGGCCATGCCATCTATCTAGACATGAAGGAGTTCCTCCCGCATATACCGCAGGAACAGTTCCCGGGAATGGCCTTCAGTGCACACCTCTACCTTGAATCCGGGGTACGCGGTGTGGAGATCGGCACCCTTCTTAACGGAAGGGACCCCGACACGGGCAAGAACAGGCCGGCAAAACTGGAACTCGTCAGGCTGACCATACCGAGAAGGGTATATACACACAGACATCTGGATTATGTGGTGAAGTCCGTGAAGAAGGTCTGGGAGAAACGTCACGAGATCAAGGGTTTCGAGCTCACGGAGGAGCCCCCTCTCCTAAGGCATTTCACGGCAAAGTTCAAATGGGCGGACTGAGCCGTCCTCTGCCAGTTATCCGCTCCCTGTCCGCCTTCCCGAGCTTTCCGAGAACCATCTCGTAGGAATGGTCGATCATCCAGAGGATACGATCATCGGGGATCGACCCGTCAAGTCTGACAGTGTTCCAATGAACCTTGTTCATATGATAACCGGGGGTCACGGAAGGGAACTCGTCACGGAGGTCCAGGGCCGTCATGGGGTCGCATTTCAGATTGATCCAGAGGGGGTCGGAATTTATATCAGTGAGTAGGAAGATCCGTCCCCCGACCCTGACGGCGAGGGTTTCCATGTCGAAAGGGAAATCCTCGGTCTCCCCTTTTTTCTTCCTGCAGTGCTCTATGACCTGTCCAAGGTCCATGCTCAACTGTCCTCCGAAAGTGTTCTGTGCTGCTGGTCGACCTCATCCTGTATCAGGTCGGCTGCCTGCACGACCCTGTCGAATGGACCGGTCACCCGGAATATCACCAGGTTCGGTCCCTGCGGGTAGGACCCGATATCCGTATCGGGGAACCTTTTCTGGAGATCGGACAGAAAAAGTGCCATCTGGCTCTCTTTCCCGTTGAAGCGGACCTCTCTGATATGTATATCCTTTTCATGACCCGAAGGCAGGTGGTCCTGGAATTCCCCCGAACCAATGATCCCTTTATATTCCCGAGGGACCCCGGGAAGTATGAATATCATTGTCCGCCCCATGCGGGCATATCCGAACAATCCCTCCACCATCCCGTCCCCGTTGTTGATGAGTTCGAAGTCCTCGGGGACGAGAGCCATCTTCTCGAGGCTTTTTCTGGAGCTTTCCAGGAATGTCCTGCCGGGATTCCTGCTCCTCCATTTCCGAAGCATCCTGCCGTAGCATTCCTCATCGAAGACAAGCGGGACCGATATGGCATCTGCCACAGCCTCCACGGTGATATCATCATGTGTTGGTCCCATCCCTCCGCTTATAACGACCATATCATAATCATCATCCATGTACTTTCGAAGCTCAGACGCGATCATCTCCTTGTCGTCGGGAACGATCACCCATCGCCTCAGATGTATCCCCTTATGAAGGAGATTCTCCGCGAGGAAGACAGTGTTCGTATCCTTTGTTCTTCCCAGCAGTATCTCGCTGCCGACCACCAGCGCTCCCGCTTTCAGCCGATGTCCGACCTGATCTCCCATGGTATCGTAAACGAGCATGTTCAGATAAAACCTGCGATTTGCACACTCATTGGTTGTTCGACCGGGCGATGTCCATGTCGCCCGAAGGCAGAACGGACATTACCTGGTCGAGCTCTCCGCCGAGCTCCCTTGCCAGCACTTTGGCTATATCGGATTTTTTGCCCCTTCCGGGTCTTATGATGAATATATCCCCCTGGCAGATGTCCCTGACAGCTTCCACGGGTCCGAACATGATCTTTGGGACGCCCTCGATGTACACTGTTCCAGCGGCTCCCTCGAGCGGGAGTTTATCAAAGAAGTTCTTCTTTCCCCTTATGATGAAGGATCCCTTGGGGAGGAACTCCCCGGAACCCGGGGTCCTGCTGACCTGGTCCGGAAGCACCCAGTAGCCACTGGCTGCTCCGACCTTGGCGTGCCACGCCTTGGAATTGAGGACGGCGAAGTGGACCGCCTGCCCCTTCGAGTTCTCGTCGGCCTCCTGGTCCTTTTCTATCCTGAGGACGACGCTGGATGCCCCCGAGATGTCCGCGTGTGCGTATATGTCGGAATCCCTCATGAACTTCTTCACGACCCTCTCGTTGGTCTTGGAATCCCTTCCCCCGATCATGAGGAGCCTGCTGGATGTGAAGGACCATCTGTATGTCTCGAACCAGAACTTCCGGAGGGTCTTCTTGCCCTCATCCCCGTTATCCGCCTCCTCGTGCACCTTCTCCAGCTTCTTCCTCGACAACTCGAGCGCGGTCTCTATACCCTCCAGTTTCCTTCTTGCTGTCTTTGACCTGTTGTAGAGCAGTTCGGCGTTCTGATTGAGGTCGAGCGATGTCTCCAGTTCCGCAGTTCGAACCCCAGCCTCCGTGCTCAGACTTATCCTGATCCTTCCATTCCTCGGATCGGTCCCGGGACCGAATCCCTCCACGTCAGGGAACTTCGATTTTTCCTTGAGGTATTCCCTGGCATCGAAATTCCTCAGAAGGGAATCTATCCGGACGTAGTCGAGATAGAGTGCATCCGCTATCAACCTTGCATTCTCTGCTTCAACCTCCTTCTCCGATCTGGCCTTCTCCTGGGATTCTATCATCGTCTTGATCTTCTGGACCTTCCGGGACCTCTCCTCCTCTTTCCGGACCTCGCCAGGGGCCTCTTCCTCGAACATGTGAAGCTCGAGAGCATGGTTCATCGACCCCATCTCGGTAAAATGATCTCCTCTCCCTCCCGTTGCCCCCTCCGAGTACTTGGAACGCACCATGGACGGTCCAATATCCCCCCAGAAGGAACCGAGAAGGGCAGGCTCAACCAGGACCGGCTCTCCGTCCAGGAAATGGACAGAGATGTCATTCTCGTCAAGCACCTCGTCGAGGAGTCCCCTCAACTCCTGGAAAAGCCTCTGGACTTCTTCAAGGGAAAGGTCTTTCGGGCTGGTCTTCTTATCCAGGTCCGATCTTAGACAAACTTCCTCTGCATAGTTGGGGGGCAGGCTGCACCGTTTGATGAGGAACCTGACCAGGTCCTCCTGAGAGCTCTCCAAGAGCATGTTCAATCCGTCCAGGGTTAGCTCGAAGGCATCTATGCCCGAAGGAGGAGGCTGGTACGTTTCCCCTCGCTTTATCGTCCTGGATGCCCAGGCTTTGGAAGTGAACGGAGCCTGGATCGTCTCACCCTTTACCAGGACCGCATTGCCATCCCCGAAAAGTTCGAGATACAGACGCCAAGGGTCTTCCTCTCCCTGAGAAGGATTGAATGTCAGACATACGAGCCTGTCCATGCCCACCTGCGAGATCTCCCTCAGAACCCTGTTCGCAAGGGACCTCCTGAGCTTCATGGCAAAAGGGGAGGGGGTGCTTGGCATCTCCCGGTTGACCTTCGGCGATATGAAAAGGTAACCCCCCATCTTGAAATAGAGGTCGAACCTGATGTAGCTCCCACCCCCCTCGCCCAGAGATATCCCTTCCTGCGGTGTGTCGGGTTCCTGATAGCTTTCCAGGAGGATATCCCTGAAACGCCCGTAAGGTTCAGCCTCCTCGAGCAATGACCTCTTTACGGCAAAGCGGAGGATCAGCGTATCGTAGTCTATCTGGTAGGCCTTCTGGAAGAAGGCGCCCCTGACGGCTTTTGCCTCAAGCACGAACCTTCTGACGGCCATGGATGAAAGACTTTTCTTCAGCATCGCGCTCCTATCGTCCCCCTATATAAAAAATCTCTCGATGACCTACCGTGATGCGTGGTCGAAAATTGGATTGGACGAAACCATAAATAAGTGGATGTACGTTCAAGCGACACCGTTCTATCAATATAAAAACATGGGGGAAAAAGGAGGGTCCGGTATGGAAGAAGAGACCATCGTTGACGTGGAGAGAAAGCTGGTGGGAAGATCACCTTACAGATATCATCTGGACAAGGATTCGAGAACCCTGCCTTCTGATTCCGGGTTCGGAGCCGTTGGTGCAAAGATGGACCCGAAGACAGGTGCGCTCATGTACGATAAGTACGAGGACTGGATCACCAAGGAGAAGATATTCAAGGAAGAGATCAAAGAGTCGAATATCCGCTTCTCGGACGACTCCAGCGCTGTCATAATCTTCAGGGAGAAGGAAGATGTCAGACTGTCTGTGGACGGAGAGGTCATTGACCATCTTGCCCGGGGCAGGGTGATGGTCGAGAACCTGTCCGAGGAGGACCGTATCTGGGACATAAGGGTCGGTCTGCACGATGATACTGGGATCGCGGTCCTTGACTTTGACAGGATCGAATCCCAGGAGATCGAGCCCGGGAACAGGATAGAGAAGGATTATTCCATCGACCTTCCCGGGCCTTCCATCGCCATGGAAGAGGTTATCTCCACCCACCCTGATCTTTCCGAATCAAGGGTCATATGCAGGGGATCGGAGACCCATGCCACACTTCAGCTCGGTCTGAAGAACCTTGCGATAATACCCTACCGGAATGTGGTTGTCAGAAAGGCGATCCCCAGGGAGCTGAAGAACATCATGTTCCCAGAGGACTGCCTGGAGGGTGTAGCCATTGAGGATGGTGAGCTTGTATGGAAGATACCGGAGTTGGGTTCCGGGGAGATGAGGGTCCTGAGGTACGAAGGGGACCTCGATCCGAACGTCAACGACAGGATACCGACCGGGGATGTTAGCCTGACCGCCTTGGGTGATGACATAATCACGAACATAGTCATCGATTCGTTCGAAGCTATGTGCAGGAACATGTACGTCATAGAGGCGGACGAGACGGACGAGCCCGGGGAGTGGATATGCCGTTTCGTCGTGGAGAACACCTCCATGTTCGAGGTGGAGGTTCTCAGGGTCGAGGTAAAGGATCCGAAGAGCGGCCGGGTACTGGTGAATTTAAAGGACCCTGGAATATATCTTGGCCCGGGCAAGCGGTGGGAGACCGATCCGTGGATGATATCGCAGGAGGAGAAGCCGAAGTTCATCAAGAACCTTGCCCTCAACATAGTCCCGGGACTCTCGAAGAAGGTTACGTACGATCTGATAAAGGCTGGCGGCAGTTTTCATCCCGCGTCCCTTTCCTTCAAGAAGGTATTCGACAAGAAGAATGTGGAGGCAAGAAGGACAACGGACCTGAAGGTGACCCTGACCATAGAGAACACGGGGAATGCCGATATGGACCAGGTTTTCATCAGGGACTCGCTTCCGAGATATTTCCTTCCTCCACGGATAGAATCCATCACGGTCGAGAAGGCCGGGATGCCCCTTTCCGACAATGTGGGGGTGCAGGTGGAGCCCGAGCAGGCGGACCCGACCGAGGACCAGGTTTTCTACGTAAGGGTGGATGACCTATCGAAGTTCGGAGGCCCCCTCAGGAATGGCGAGAGGATAGTTATCAGATATATCACCACCATATACAGGCCCGAGCCTGATGAAAGGATCGAGGCTCCAGCGGAGGTCGATGCCAGGACATGCCTTCCCGGGCCAGTGATCAAGGGAGAGGATGTTTTGGGTGTACCCGCGATCGATACCCTGCAGGTTGTCAGGAAGTTCTCCATCGGAAAGTCGATCGAACAGGGGTCCCAGCCCGGAGAGTACCATATCGGGCTTCATTATCGCAACAGGGGTGCCGATCCTATAATCGACCTGAGGATCAAGGACATCATTCCCGAGAACTTCAAGGGTGCTGACTATTCGATCCAGCCTGTACTGGACACAAGCACCGAAGGCATCACCCTGCTAGAATGGACCATTCCACGGGTTGACCCGGGAAAGAGCGTTGTCATTTCCTATTCCATAACAGGGGAGGGAGAATATCACCCCTCGGATGCCCAGATATTCTACAACAGCGAGGATTGAAGAAGGAACTGTGTGGAAATTCACGGACCTGCCATAGGCGGCCTTATGAATTTCAAGGTCATCTACCCGGCGGGGTCTTCTTTGCAAGGGCAGGTCTATTTAATTCCTTGCTTCCCCTGTTTCTTTTGGGACCGGTCTTATCATCATGGTCGGCTGGGTCCATCTTTTCAGGACCAGCCCTTTCCAGGGTTTCCTTGGAGCTGTTCGAGATCTCCTCCCCGTCCTCCTCCTTGCTCCTGACGGCCTTGATCAGGAAATGAAGCCCGAAATCCAGGATGAAAGGCGAGGCCACGATGACCACCAGGGCGATCCAAAGGTTCCTCTCGGAATTCGGATGTATACTGTTTCCTCCGTTCCCCTCGAGCTTCAGCTTGATTATACCGAACCAGGGAAGCTCACCGACGGACTTTCCGATTATCCAATCCCGCTCCACTGGTTGTATCCACGAGGGTTCGGAGCCCCCGAATGAGGAGGTCTGGTCGATGTCCTCGTTATCATCACCCTTTGTAAGGAAGCCGCTATGAGGGACCAGGCTGTACATCCTGAACTTGTAGAGTATGGTCCCAACGTTGATCTCACGTGCGCCTCCGTTCGATCTCTGAGGCCATTCGTAGTTCTCGATGGTGAACCTGTCCATGACGTTCCTCAGTCCAAGGGAAGGAATATCGTACCCGCCTCCCTGGCCTGTCTCGGTGTTGTATGTTGATGAATTGAACTCGATCCAAACGACCGCCCGGTGGATTATTGCGGTCCTGGTCTCGTTCCCGTTGGGTCGGAAGATGATCACATCCCCGTAGGAATCGTAGGTTCTATGACCCGATACAACACCTTCCACGTAGGTAACAGGGTCCCTCCCGTCTCCCAGTTTCTTCACGAAAACGAGGTCACCGGTATCGATAACCCCTATCGAGGAGGTCTCATCGGAATGCTCCATCGACCCCGATTGGACCACAACCAGTGGCGGCCAGTTTCCTGTATATGTGTAAAGTGCCCCTATGATTATCAGAAGTACGATCATTGCGCCTATGAAATCGAAGATGAAGGACCTTGACTCGTTCCAGATCCGAGTACGGAGGTCCTCTTTCCTTGGCTCCCCGTCCTTTTCCCCCCCTCTGTCACGGGGTGGCTTTATTGACGTATCAGGGTCCTTTCTGGACCCTTTGCCACCGGATAACTTTCCGGTGACCTCATCCTCTACGGTACTGGACTTTCTATTCAAGTGTCTCGCTGTGGTGTAAGCCCCCCATTATAATAAGTTTTATGCGTGGAGGTCCCGGATGGTGCGATCCGCCTGGATATGTTTTTATCCTGTCCGGTCCCTTTACCGTCATGGATCGCCTTCTAGTATGCGGCAATCTCAACATGGACACCATCCTTACGGTCGATTACCTGCCGGAAGAGGGTCAGTCCACCCCGGTGAGGGCGATGAGGAGGGAGTTCGGAGGCTGCGGGGGAAACATATCTTTGGCCGCTGCAAAGCTGGGTGTTTCTGTCATCATCTCATCGGTGGTGGGAAAGGATTTCGATGAAGGATACAGAGAGAGGTTGTTGAATTCCGGTATCGATCTCGGACACCTGATAGTGGACGATGAGCTCCCGTCGCCCTTCTGCCTGGTCCTGTCCGCCCCGGGAGGGAAGCAGGCATATGCGTTCATGGAAGGGGCCATGGGAGTACAGATGGACCTGAAGCTGCATCTTCCTCAAAAGTCTCGGATCGGTCATTGCCACATTGCCACCTCGCATCCGGATTTCACAGTAAGGACAGCTCGGGCAATGAAGGAGCGCGGAATTCCCACCACCTTCGATCCTGGCCAGGAGATATATTTCAGGTGGAAAGGACAGGAGGTCAGAGAGGTTCTGCTGAACTGCCAACGTTTCATGGGGAACCTCGGAGAATGGGAATATCTCCTGGACATTCTGGAGATACCCTGGGAGGAGAGGAGCATTGCCGATATCGTTTACCCCTGGTCCGAGAGAGCGTTGGAGTTAGTGGATGAGGCAATTATCACGGCAGGTTCCAAAGGCTCGCTTCTCATTAGCAGAGGTTCCGTCGTACATCGACCCGCTCTTGAGGTCGATGAGATAGTGGATGCAACGGGGGCCGGGGACGCCTTCAGGGGCGGCTTCTATGCTGCGCTTCTAAGGGGGATCCCCCCGGAAGATGCTCTGATCTACGGCAACGCCATGGGAGCTCTCTCCCTCACCAGCAAGGGACCCCAGGGTTACGAGGCCAGCTGGGAAAGGATAGTTGAAATGTTGGAGAAATGATCCCGCTCAGCTCGCCCATCATTCATCAAGGTTCAGCCATGTCTCGTTCGTCATCGCGGGGTGTTGGATATGTCCATGTGCTTATTAAACCTCTTCATCACATGGGGGGTAGTTGTTCTGCGATCCGTATTTGGTACATACATCGAAAAGTATTATATTCGAACAACTTTTAGGCGGGGACGTGAACCGGGTTCTGGAATATATCCACAGGCGGTTGGAGGAAGGCCCTCTGCACATCACCCTGATAGACCCTGATAAGCAGGACCCCGTGAGGGCAGCGCTCATGGCCGAGGAGGCGGGATCCGGTGGTACTGATATTATCCTTGTGGGAGGAACGATGGGGGTCGACCATCCCAAGCTCGAGGAGACCCTGAAAGCGGTCTCTGCGGTCACCGAACTCCCGGTCATAATCTTTCCAGCATCAGCAGATGTCATTTCCGGTAACGCCGACGCTATCCTTTACATCTCGTTGATGAACTCCCGCGATGTGAACTACGTGATAAGGGAAGCGGCAAGGGCCTCGATCGGGATCGAAAAGCTTGAGCTGGAGCCACTCTCGGTGGGATACATAGTGGTCTCCCCGGGAGCGGTTGTGGGCGAAGTTGGGGATGTTGACCTGATCCCCAGGGATGATCCCGCCCGTGCAATTGAATATGCCCTTGCTGCCCAGATGTTCGGGATGGATTTCGTCTATCTTGAAGGGGGTTCGGGCATCGAAGAACCCATCCCGGGGGAATTCATCGAGGCCGTCCGGTCAGCTGTGGATATACCGATCATCGTCGGCGGAGGGATAAGAACACCCGGTTCCGCGAGGACCACCATCCTTCACGGAGCCGATATCGTCGTGACCGGGACCCTTATCGAAAGCGAAGCGGACACGACATCCTTGCTCCGGAAGATGATAGCTTCAATGGAGGAAGGGTGGAGGGAGAGGAATTGGGGATGACCTCCTCTCATTTCATAAAGACCCCTCTTGGTGTCCTGGAAGCGGTCTACTCGGGAAAAGGTCTTCTATCTCTCTCGCTGGTCGATGAGGGCAAGAAAGAGGAATTCTCCGGTCTCTGCAATGTCGAGGGAAACGAGTGGTTTGCCGCTTTAAAGACCAATATCAACGATCACTTTTACGGAAGGAACCCGGGGAAAATGAACATAGTGCTCGATATGGAGGGTCTTTCACCTTTCAGAAGACGGGTGTACGAAGCCCTCATGAAGGTACCTTTCGGGGAAGTTGTCACATACGGCGAACTTGCCGCTCGGGCGGGTTGCCCTGGAGGAGCTAGGGCTGTCGGCAACGCTATGAATGCAAACCCCTATCTCATTATAATCCCTTGTCATCGGGTGGTGGCCTCGGGTTCCAGAAAGGGAAAACCAGGTCTTGGAGGTTTCGGGGCTGGCCTCGATGCGAAGCGCTTCCTCCTCCGGCTCGAGGGTCACCAGGACGATATCGATGACCTGTAAAGGAAAATGTCTTGTATGGGGTGGTCATAATTCCTTCCAGAGAAGGGAGCTATGTAAGTTAATTTTAAATGAACATGTGATAAAAATAGCGGGGGGATGCCACGCAGGGCCTCCCCCCTTAGGCAGGTGACATTGACCGAGGCAACCTGTCTTTTACTCATGATCCCTCACTGGTATCTCAGAGCATCCCCCGGTCTGAACCTCGCTGCCCGGTGTAGCGGGAACTGTATTATCAGCAGCGTCAGGACAACTGTCACTCCCAGTGCTATCACCACGAAGGTCACGGGGAACAGAACATCCATCTCGAGGTTCAGGATGTGGAACATTATCCAGTTCAGGAACTGGGTAACACCGTATCCGAGAGGTATCCCTATGAGACCCCCGAGCAGGGCGAGGGCGAACCCTTCCGTTCCGAACATCCTCCGTATATGAGAGGATCTTGACCCAAGGCATCTCATCATACCGATCTCCCTCGTCCTTTCAATGATGTTCATCGTGAGGGTCGACATCAGACCGATCATCGTTATCAGGACGATGATGGTCCCCACGGCGATCATCAGGTTGATGACCTGCTGGTTCGCCCTGATGTTGTTCTCCTTCATGACGTAGAGGACACTGTTGCTTACGACGTATCCCCTTGCCATCAGGTCATCCTCGACGTTGTTGGCCACTCCGTCTATCAATGCATGGTCGTCACTTACGGTGATGATCGAGAAACCCGATACGACATCATCGATCATCAGGATCCCCTGGACCACTGGGATCGGGACGTATCCTATCATCCCGTTCATCATTTGGCCGGAGTTTATCCCGATGACCTTGAAATCGACAGGGCCTGTTGCGGTATTGATGGTGACATAGTTCCCAAGGGAGATGTCCTCGGCCCTCGCGATGGCCTTTCCGACGACGATGACCCTTTCCCCGGCATCCTGCTGTTCTTCGGTGTACCAATGTCCCTTCCACATGGTCCCTTCGTAGTCGTAGGCTATGGTGTCGTATTCGTAACCGAAGAGGTATATCTCGCTCTGTCCCAGGGTTCCGAAACTTACTACGAATGGTTCGACATCCGCGATACCTTCGATGTTGCGGATATTGTAGGCGACCGATTCCGTAAGGGGTTTCCCGCCATCCATCTGACCCTCGGTCAATATATCGAACTGGAAATGGTCGTATTCCTCTGCGACAGCAACTGCCAAAGAGTGTCCTGTTGCGACGATCCCGAGGAACATTGATACTGCAAGGGCAACCTGCAACCTTGTTGAAATGGACCTGCCCTTCTTTCGTGCCCCGTTCCTGAGCCCCATCTGGGCGG
The DNA here is from genome assembly GCA_049472175.1 of Thermoplasmatota archaeon. Taxonomy (GTDB): domain Archaea; phylum Thermoplasmatota; class Penumbrarchaeia; order Penumbrarchaeales; family Penumbrarchaeaceae; genus JAFGLL01. Next base: position 915 of record JBLIRF010000019.1, on the reverse strand, counting down.
TCCTCGGGAGCCATTTCGACCGGAGTAGGGCCCTATCGATGAAGGAGCCACCATAGTTCGCGCTGATCCCGGCGTCCTGAAGCCCCTCCCTGGTGTTCAACTTGAGGGCCCCCCACAATGACGGAACCGTTGCAACGAGGGTGATCCCGATCCCTGCTGCAAGGGACATGAGGACCGCGGGGAAGTAGACCGAGAAACCGGGAACCAGGCCGTAGAAGCTCGTTCCAAGGAACCAGACCATTCCATAAGCAACCCAAAGTCCAAGGAAGGCTCCGATGATGGACCCTGCCGCACCCATGATGAACGACGTTGTCATGTATGATCTCGCAACCTGAATCCTGGTCGCACCGACCGCTTTCATCTGGGCGATCTCCTTCTTCTGCTCGCTTATGATGGTATGCATGGTGTTCGAGATCAGGAAGATGGAACAGAACAGTGTCATGAATGTAAGGACATAGAAGAAGGAGCCCATATCCGCAAAGTTATCCTGACCCGGCCAGGTACCGTCCGACCTGGTCTCGGGCATGTCGGTGAAAGCCACGAATTCCGTGTTCTCTTCCAGATATGCCTTTATGTCCTTGACCGCTTTGTCCATTTTACTGGAGGATGCGTCGATCAGGTCCACGGATAGAGAGTTGTAACCGGATGTGTTGGAAAGGGTCCTGACAGTGTCGATGTCCGCAAAGAAGACAGCGATCCCGTTGGTCGAGTGATCATATGTCAGGGTCCGGCCCTTTCCGGAGATATATAGATCGACAACGGAGCCATTTGCATCGATGACCTTCACGTCATCTCCTGTGCCTGCATTGAAAAGGTCATTTCGGGAGTTCCCGGAATCTGTGAGGACTTCCATGCAGCCAGGATACGAGCCGGTTTCGAGGGAGATCTTGTCAACCTTCATATTGTTGAAATCCT
>JBLIRF010000018.1:0-16620 GCA_049472175.1 Thermoplasmatota archaeon | reverse complement strand
GTAGGCTTCCTGGACGGCATTCCTGAAGGAAGCCTCGTAGGAGATCGCGGGATCGGAAGTATCCATGCTTATCGTGTAGAGACAACTTCATTTTAACGTTTATCCAAAATTCAAAACTACCTTCGATAACTATTTCTACGACCCGGCAAATCCGGAAAACCGGAAGCTTGAATTCCATGGCACCGATCTCACATAATGACTTTCCCTCCGAGGATACCATCTTCAGGCTGAGGGCAAAGATGGAGGACCATTCGTACACCATCGTGTCTGAGGGTGAGCACCAGTTACTTGCTTTCAGGGTTCCCGGGGAGAAGATCGACCTTCTGCGGTCCCTTGAATATCTGTCGGAATTCCTGGACCAGGGATCTGTGGAGGGTGTGGAGAAGGTACTCATGATTTCTGACCGGGGGTTCGAGGTCTCACCGGGTTCGATCATCAAACCCAAGATGGACGTGAAGAAGGCCGATGACGACCGTCTGTTCGAGGAACTCAGATCAAAGCTCTCCGAACGGATGCAGCCTCTTGTATTCACCGAGGAGAACGATATACTCGAGATATATCGCATCGCCCTGAGAATGGATGGTTCCGTTAGCAGAACGGACATCTCGGTCGGGCTGGACCTTCTGAAGGTATCGCTCCCGACCGAGGGAGAGGTCATATATCTGATATTCGACGATGGCTACCGCAAACTTTCAAGGTCCAACTTCGAGAAGCTCGCCGAAGGAGCGATGCAGGGGCTGAGGGAGGGACCCTCACTTGCGAGCGATCCGGCCCAGAAGGGAATGGCAAGGAGCACTTCGCTTTCCAAACCGCAAACGAACGATGGGAGGGATGGTGAGAAGGCTAGAGTCATCAACGGAAAAGTGAATGACCCAACTGATGACAACCTTACTCCGTTCATGGACGACCCCAGGGTCCTTCTCAGGGAGCTATCGAAGAACCTTGCACCCCTCAGGTACCGAAAGGATAACATTTTCTCCAGGCCGGATGTCAACCAGCTTTTCTTCGTCGGGATGTCCGGTCCCGCGCTGTTCGTGAAGATCATAGAGGATAAGGATGAGCTTCCGCTGTTCCTTCGTGTCCTTGAGCATCGAAACGATGCTCTGGGGATCCTTGTGACAAGGGTCTGGGAGCCAAGCATGGAAGCCCTATCGAGGACCCGCGGTTTCGTATACCTCGACTGGCAGAGGGCATGGAGGGCGCACGAGGTCATCAGAGAAGTGCTGAAGGAGGGCGGAATATGACAAGGGTGCCCATCGGGTGCTCATCCCTTGACAGGATACTTGGCGGTGGCATCGAGAGCTCGGCGATCACACAGCTCTTCGGTGAGGGCGGGTCAGGAAAGACCAATATCTGTCTGCAGGTTGCGAGGAACGTCGTCAAGGCCGGACAGAAGGTCATATACATCGATACAGAGAGCGTATCCATGGAGAGGTTCATGCAGATATGCGGCGGGGAGGAGGATTATCGAGACCTGGGCCGGGAGATACTCTTCTTTCAGCCAATGAGCTCATCACAGCTACATGATGCTGTTCAGAACACCGTAAAACTGGCGGGAAGGGACCTGCATATCGGTCTGGTAGTACTGGATTCCGCGACGGTCTTTTACCGGATGAACCTCGGTTCCAGCAGGGACGAGGAGAACCGCAGGGATATCGGGAACGTGATACTCGAGCTGATGGCCATATCGAGAAAGCAGGACATCCCCGTACTGATAACCACACAGGTCTATCAGAGTACGGGGCCGGGGGACATTCGTCCCATCGGCGGCCACTCGCTGGCTCATAACTGCAAGGTCATAGTCAGATTGGAAAGGGTAGGGGAGGGAGGTTACAGGAAAGCGACGGTAACCAAGCACAGGTCCATGCCAACGGGAGAGACCGTTCTCTTCAAGTTGACGGGTGACGGGGTCGAGGACCTCGATGAAGAGGAAATGGACATGGTCCGGTTCAGGGAAGAGCACCAGATACGTGTCTGAAACATCAATATATAATTATCCGGGGATATCCCGTTGCTAGATATTTGTACCATAAATCCTTATATCTTTTTGCATCCTATGCATATGATAATCGAAGAAAAGGGCATCCCATAGTATGAAGGAGGTAAATAGAATGTCGAATTTATTTTCTCGTGGAAATGGAAACAGGGCGATCGCGGTATTCCTTTTAATGGCTCTTCTGGCAACCGCAGTGATAATGGTCCCCAACGAGGTCAATGCCGAGATAAAGCCCGGTGGAACTCTTCTCAACGATCTCCCCGCCCGTGTCTACACGACCGGGTGGTGGTGGAACGACGTCCCTGACGAGCTCCAGTTCAAGGTCCCAAGCAAGACCAATCATTATACGGCGATCGCGGTGATGAACAGACAGACCGGTGAGGATTTCGATCTTTTCGCCTATAATGATTACGAAATGACACAGAGAATAGCTTCCTCCACCAAGGGAAGCGACATAATAGATTTCGTGGTGATAGACGGCCAGACCTATACTGGAGCCTACAAGTATGCGAAGGTCATCAAGTTCACGGGGCAGGACTGGTCATCAGGAATAAGGATAGAATCGGACTACCACACAGTAGCGGCCGATCTGTACGGTTCGGATCCCGATGCCGACGGATACTTGGAGATCGGGGAAAGGAGGTATTCGATGTTCGAATACCACGGGACCGGCACCTATTCGGGAACGTTGAGGGGGGACGAGCCTCTCGTTAATATGTATACCGTACATCTCGATGCGGGAGGATATTACGATTTCGATCTGTATTCCGTACCCGGGGTCGAGACCCTTTCCATGCATCTTTTCAAGGGATCTGGAGGCCCCGACGACGCTCTGGCAACGGATCTTGCGACCACGGGAGGCGGCTCCCTGGATTTCACATTCAGACCGGAACTTTCCGGTTATTACGGACTCTGCGTGATAGACGAGGACCAGGACTATACGAGTGCCGATAACTATACGCTTCTGATAAGCTCCGATTTCACCATGAGCGCGGAGCCACCATCCAGATTGATCGCACCGGGTATGAACGCATCCTACGAGATAGATATCGGATCGCTCGGGATCACAAAGGACATAGATCTTCATTACCGCTGGTTGAATTCGGTGGGCACCCCTATCGCCACCCCCGCTGGCGCTTCCGCTGTCCTGAGCGCTTCCAAGGTGAACACGGGGGGTGTTGGGACGAAGAGCGTTTACCTGAACGTGACGACGACCGCTTCCATGAGCGCGGGCACATACCACCTGGCAATTTACGGTAACGATACCGGCTATAACGGGAACACCAGAAGTGCGCAGGTCCTTCTTAGGGTCTCCACGAATCCGGACTATTTCCTATCGACCACTCCCGAAAACCGGGCTGTTTCTCCGGGCTCCAATGCGAAATACTCGATAATCATGGATACGATAAACAATTACTCCAACAATGTGACATTCACCGCTTCGGTCGACAAGGGCAGCTCGAACTTCGGTTTCTCCTTCTCGCCATCACAGATCAACAGGAACAGCCCGCGTTCGAACCTCACGGTGACAACGGGCATGAACACTCCAATAGGTATGTACAATCTATCTATCAGAGGTTCCGACGGAACACTTGTCAGGTACTCCAATGTTACCCTGCGGATAAAGGAACCCATATCCATTGATGTCATATCGCCTTTGGAGAACGAGCTCATATCCGGTCTGTACACTTTCAAAGTGTCCGCCGGAACCCCCGTTGACACCAGGTCCGTGAGGGTCACCTTCGGAGGACGGATGGTAAGTGCTGGTACCCTGAACATGTACTACAATTCAGCCACCCAGTTCTGGGAGAGGACCGTGAACACCTTCACTTTCCAGGATGGGTTCTGCTGGTTCAACGTCACCGCAGAGGACTATTCCTCGGGAACCACAGTTTCCGGTCCACATAATTACACTCTCTCAAACTCGGCCCCGAACCCGATAATAAACACACCTCTCGACCGCTCTTACGTTACTGGGACCGCGATGCCAATATCGGTCAACACCACATCCTACGTCATATCCTGCAGGTTCAAGGTGGACCAGAACGCCTGGACCCCCTTGATCCGCAATTTGAATACCTGGACGGGGACGTACGACACCTCGCAGATAACGGACGGAGAGCACTCCCTTACTATCGAGGCCAAGGACACCTCGGGTCTATCCGGAGAATCAACGATAACCATATTCGTCGACAATACCAACCCGACCGCCAATATCAATTCTCCGATCGATGGTCAGTATATCGAAGGTTCGTACACCTTCCGTGTTGTCGCTACGGACACGGTAGGGGTCAATCATGTGGATATACACATCTTCGGTGGAAATGTGACGCTTCCATACAATCCCATCACCTCATCGTACGAGTACACCGTAACAACCTCAACGAAACCGGACGGGATCTATCAAGCGTATGCCATCGCGTACGACCATGTTCATCAAAGCACACAGAGCAATATCATAAACTTCAGGATCGATAACAACGACCCCTCTCTGAACATAATCAACCCCATCGACGAGGAGATCATAGGGGGCAACTACACGATGAAGATCACCTCCTCGGACCTCTTCCTTAACTCGGTGAAGTTCAGGATCGATTCGATGGGATGGCAGAGCTTGAACGGTATGGATCCGGATTGGTACAGTATCCTTGATACCAGCAAGTTGACCGATGGTTATCATCTCCTTACGGTCAGGTCGGAGGATAATATGTCCCATGTCACGGAGCAGTCCATCGATTTCATCGTGGATAACACGAAACCCACATGCAATATGGTCTCACCTTTCACCGATCAATTCCTTACAGGGGTCTACACTTTCAAGGTGTCGGCCTCGGATACCGTAGGAATAGACAAGGTGGACCTCGATATCTTCTCGGACACGGTCCAGACAACCTTCAACAGGCAAACGGGCCATTACGAGCACCAGGTCAATACACTGACGGTTGCAGATGGTACCTATATCGTGACCGCTCATGCCTACGATCTGAGCGGAAAGGTCACCTCTTCCATGAACATCTCCTTCAGGGTCGACAACAACGCCCCCGTTCTCAGGATCCATTACCCGCTGGATGGGGATTTCATGTTCGGGAATATGGAAATGAAGGTTAACGCAACGGACGTGTTCCTGGACAGGGTCGAATATGACATCGATGGATCTGGATGGGTCCCCATCAATACAACGCTGAATACAACCATGTACGGCGACGGGGACCATGTGATCTACTTCAAGGCCATCGACAAGGCCGGACATATGACCCAGACCTCTTCCGATGTCATCATCGACAATACCGATCCCTACGGTGCCATCCTGGACCCGGTGAGGGACCAGTTCCTTGAGGGGATCGCTCTTTTCAGGGTCGTGGCCTCCGATGTGGTCGGTGTGGATATCGTCAAGATCGAGATATTCGAGGAGGTTCTCGATATGAACTACAACTCGGGTTCAGGTTCCTACGAGTACAGGACCGACACGAGGTTGCTCCCGGACGGGACGTACATCATGAATGCCACGGTCAGGGACCTCTCGGGAAAGGAGATATTCCTCGGACCTCTCAGCTTCAACCTTGACAACCATTATCCGACACTCACCGTGAATGAGCTGGTGGACGGCGATATACTTGAGGGATCCGTACTTTTCAATGTCTCGGCTTCGGATACTTTCCTATCCAGGGTTGAGTACGAGGTGGATTCCACGGGTTGGGTGGACATCAACACTTCCCTGAACACCTCGAAGTACAACGACGGCCACCACATCATCAAGATCAGAGCGGTTGACAGGTCGGACAAGGCATCAACATTAACCTTCGAACTGCTCATCGACAACATCGCACCAGTGTGCACCATCAACTCTCCCACCGCGGGCGAGTTCGTCGAGGGGGTTATTACTATCAAGGTGACAGCCTTCGATCTGGTGAAGGTGGACTATGTCAGTATCAAACTTTACAACTTCGAGGCCCGTGTCCCCTACAATGCAAACACCGGTTACTATGAATACGCCTCCAATACGGTCACTTGGGGTGCCGGTGAGGATGGTATTAGGAACGTCACTGCAACGGTGTACGACCTCACCGGCAAGTCGTACACGCACGGACCAGTGTTCTTCAATGTTGACAACAGGCCTCCCGTGATAAACATCAACTCCCCGCAGGAAGGGGAGGTTCTGTCAGATCTGTTCTTCTTCGATGTCGAGAACGGAGATGTGTTCAAGAAAGGGACCGAATACAATATTGACGGCGCATCTTGGCAACCGGTTTCCATAGGATGGAACACGAACCTGGTCCCTGACGGCCAGCATGAGGTTACGATAAGGGCAACGGACCAGGCAGGGCATATAACAATGGAGACACTCATGGTCTACGTGGACAACAATGCACCGGACGTATCTCTTGCAAGCCCGACGGAGAACGAGTTCGTGGAGGGAACCTACACCTTCAGGGTGGCCGCCTCCGATGAGGTCGGGATAACCCGGGTAATAATGAGGGTCGGTACTCTCACCAAGACGATGTCCTACAATACCCAGACCGGATACTACGAGTACATGCTTGATACCAGGACCCTTGATGACGGCAATTACAATATCAATACGACCGCAACCGATGTGGCGGGCAGGTCCGTCACGACCGGGAACCTCCCGTTCAGCATAGATAATAACCTTCCGGACCTGATAGTGGAATCCCCGGTCAAAGACCAGCTCATCAGCGGCATCTTCGTTGTCAAGGCGAGGTCGATCGATGAGTTCCCCGGTGTCGTCAGGTATGCGATCGATGGTACAACCTGGTTCGACATAAACACTCCATGGAACTCGACATCGGTCAGGGACGGCCCGCACACGATCGGCGTCAAGACAGTGGACCAGGCAGGTCATTCCACGGTCTTCAATGTCAATGTCCTAGTGGACAACACTGCTCCAGTGATATCGCAGGCCACCATAACCCCGGGCCAGATACTTGCAGGTATCCAAACCCTGAGGTTCTATGCCTATGACTCGATCGGCCTTAGGCTGGTCATGCTTTCCATCGATGGCGCTGCCCAATTCGAGATATTCAGAGGAGAGGGAGGACTCTATTATGAGTACATGCTTGACACCAGGATACTCGGCGACGGGGATCATTCGATCATGGTCACCGCCTTCGACATTGCAGGGAACCACGACGGGTCCACCTACGGGATCAAGGTGGACAACAGCGGTCCCGAGATATCTCTTGATTACTTCTGGCTCGAGGGTGACGAGGAGGTCCGGATAGGTGAGGTAAGGGAAGGCAACTCGGTGGTATTCCGTGCAACGGTGATAGATCCGTCAGGTGTCAGTGTCGTCATGATAAACATTGACTCCCTGGGATGGAGGGAAATGACCCCTGATTCCAACGAGTCGAACCCCAACACGTTCATACTGATCTGGCCCACCTCCGGGACCGAAGGAGGCGCTCATGTTTTCCAGATCCGAACAGCCGACAAGCTTGGCAATGAAGCCTTCAGGTCCGGTCTAATAAATGTCAAGGAAAAGAAGGACAGGACCACATTCATCGAATGGTTCACGAATGTGCTTCCGATGCTCTGGTTCATACTGTTCATACTATTGATAATCGCATTGGGCATCCTTTTCTACCTCGGTATCCTGACGAGATGGGCAAAGGGCGAGGGAAGACCGAGAAAAGAGAAAGAAGGCCTTGATCAGGCAGTTGAGGAGGCCCCCAAGGAACCAAGAAGAGGGAACCCGTTCAGGAGGAAGAAGCAGGAAGAAAACCTTGAGAACTGGGATGACGAGGTCGAGGACATCTGAGGTGGTCGGACCCTCCCGGGCGGTCCGTTCCCGGACCGTCCCGGGCCCTCCTGCAAATGAGATACAAGGCGGGCTGCTTGCATTCTAGTGTAAACTTTAAGGAGCTATCCCATTTTCTTTGTGTAATCCTTATCTATGTTATCACCGTTACGTGTAGTGTATTCCATTTAGTGTTCGGGGAAAAATACTCTCTCCTATAGAGGTGGTAGTATGTGGCATATAAATAATATGAGAAAAGGGGCATTTTCTGCAAACAGAAAGATATTGATGCTATTGATATCGGTCCTTCTTGTGGGATCGGTATTCTATTACCTTCCTGAAGGTGTGAACGCAGATATCAAACCGGGCGGTACATTGAAGAACGATCAACCCGCAAGGATCTATACCCAGGGATGGTGGTGGGCTGAAATTCCCGATGAGCTCCAGTTCAAGGTCCCGACCAAGACCAACCATTATACGGCAGTGGCGATCGATAACAGAGCGGCGGGTGAGGACTTCGATCTGTTCCTTTACAATGATTACGAAATGACCCAGAGGATCGGGTACTCCACGAAGGGCAGTGATGTGATAGACTTCGTTGTCGTTGACGGCAGCACATACACCGGGGCCTTCAAGTATGCCAAGGTCATCAAGTTCACCGGGCAGGATTGGACCGACGGCATCAGGATAGAATCGGATTACCATACTGTTGCGGCAGATCTGTACGGTTCGGATCCCGATGCGAACGGATACCTGGAGATCGGGGAAAGGAGGTATTCGATGTTCGAATACCACGGGACCGGTACCTATTCGGGGACTTTGAGGGGGGACCTGCCTGTTGTCAACATGTACAGTGTTTACCTGGATTCCGGTGGGACCTATGATTTCAGCATTTACTCGGTTCCCGCCGGAGAGCAGCTTTCCATGTATCTGTTGAAGGGCTCAGGGAGTTCGGACGATGCACTTGCGTACGACACTGCAAGCGCAGGAGGTTCCTTGAACTTCAACTTCCAGCCAGAACTGTCAGGTTACTACGGACTCTGCGTCATCGACGAGAATCAGGGCTACACTAGTGTTGACAATTACACACTCGTGATCACCTCCGATTTTGGAATGACGATGAGTCCTTCATCAAAACTTATTGGCCCCGGGATGAACGCTACGTATATGGTGGACGTGAGTTCCCTGGGGGTGACGAAGGATATCGATCTGACCTACAGATGGCAGAATTCGGCAGGGGTCAATATCAGCACCCCCGCAGGTGCATCCGCCACCCTCAACGTGGTATCCATAAATGTGGGAGGTGTGGGGAATAAAACTGCATACCTGAACGTTACAACCACAGGTTCGATGTCCGCGGGAACCTATTACCTGGCAGTCTACGGCACAGATACGGGTTACAACGGCCATACAAGGAGCACCCAGGCAATACTCAGAGTATCGACCTATCCGGATTTCTTCATGTCCGCCACACCGGATATCAAGGTAATATCTCCGGGTACCGCAGCAGGATATACCATATCCATGGAGACAATAAACAGCTTCTCAAGCAATGTCGACCTCTCTGCAAGTATCGATCGGAGCGCATCATATTTCAACTTGAGCTTCTCTCCAACCCATATAAACAACACAAATCCCCTGGCATACCTGACGGTCAACACCCTGCCGTCAGCACCGATCGGATTGTACAACATAACAATAAGCGGGACAGGGGGTTCCTTGACCAGGTATGCCAACGTCACCCTCCGGGTGAAGGAACCGATCCGGATCGAGGTATTATCACCAAATGTTGACGAGATAGTGTCGGGAGTGTACACTTTCAAGGTCAGAGCAGGCTCCCCGACCGAAACGAAAGCTGTCAGGATAACGTTCGGAGGGAAGATGCAGAACATCGGTACCCTCAATATGTACTACAACTCGGGGACGCTCGCATGGGAGAGGGTCGTTAACACCTTCAACTACCCGGACGGGTTATGCTGGTTCAACATCACTGCCGAGGACCATGGTGGCGGCATAACGATTTCCGGACCCTACAACTTCACTTTATCCAATTCCGCACCCAACCCGATCATCAACACACCTGTTGACCGGTCCTACGCTACTGGAACCTCGATGCCCATATCCGTGAACACCACCTCGATCGTGGTCTCATGCAGGTTCAGGGTTGACGAGAATGCCTGGATACCACTGACCCGAAGCGTTAACACCTGGACCGGGACTTACGACACCTCTCGTATTACGGACGGTCAGCATACACTCACTGTGGAAGCTAAAGATTCTGCCGGTCTTACCGGATTGACGACCATCACAATATTCGTGGACAATACTAGACCCACATGCAATATCAATTCCCCGATAAACGGTCAATACATAGAAGGGGCCTATATATTCCGGGTGGTCGCCACGGACCTTGTGGGGGTAAAGAAGGTCGATATATCGATCTTCGGGGAGAACATAACCCTTCCCTACAATCCCATAACCTCGTCATATGAGTACACTCTTACCACCTCGAACAAACCCGATGGGACCTACCAGGTCATGGCAACTGCATACGACAACGTGAACCTCACTCAGTCGAGCTCCACCATCGTTTTCCATATAGACAACAATGCTCCATCAATGAATATCGTGAAGCCCATGGATGATGAGATAATAGGCGGACATTACAATGTCCAGATCACTTCAAGCGATACGTTCTTCAACAGGGTCGAGTACATGGTCGACTCGACAGGCTGGCAACCCCTGTCGGGAAGCGAGCCCAACTGGAACGTCGTTCTCAATACCAGCCTCTTGACCGACGGCGACCACACACTCTCTGTCAGGGCCTTTGATAATTCCTCTCACATGACAGAAAAGGTCGTGGACTTCATTGTGGATAACACGAACCCGACCTGCAATGTGATCGCACCGTTCGAAGGTGCCTTCCTCGAGAGCGTATACACGTTCAAGATATCCTCTATAGATGTTGTGGGGATAGATTCAGTGGTCATCGATGTGTTCGGAATGGAATACCAAACGTCCCTGAACCGGCAGAACGGCTATTACGAGTATTCCTTCAACACACTTACGATAGTCGATGGGACATACAACATTACAGCGACTTCCAAGGACCTTTCCGGGAAGGTCACAGACAGCGCTCTGGTAAATTTCAAGGTCGATAATGAGGCTCCAGAGATAACACTTGTCGGACTTCAGACCGGGAATTATGTTTCTGGCCTTGTACTCTTCAACGTGACCGTGAACGACCCGTTCCTCAGGGACGTACGATATTCCGTCGACGGCGGAGAGTGGGCACTTATCAACCAGACCTGGAATACCATGACCCTGCTCGACGGTAAGCACACGGTGCGGATACAGGCAAGGGACCAAGCGGGACATCAAACGACCCAGGCACTTGACCTTATCATTGATAACAATCTTCCGGTCTGTGCAGTGAACTCGCCTGTGTCGGGCGAGTATATAGACGGTGCCTATACGTTCAAGATCTCCGCATCCGATAGCGTGGGGATCGAGAAGGTCGAGATATTCGTGTTCGGCACGAACTTCTCCACCTCCTATTCCTCGGGCATGGGGTATTTCGAGTACACAACAGACACCTCGATACGGACAGATGGTCTTTACAGCTGTTACGCAATAGTCCATGACAAGAGCGGAAAGCGAAACACTTCTGTGATGGTCACATTCCAGATCGACAACAACGCTCCGGATCTTATGGTGTCCCATCCCATCGAGGGGGCCTTCCTTGAAGGTCTCGAAATGATGAACACCACCGCCACGGACGTGTTCCTTGACAAGGTGGAATACAACATAGACGGCGCGGGATGGGTGGGAGTCGGAACCGCCCTCAACACCACTTTATTCGGTGACGGCACGCATAGGATCGTCTTCAGAGCCACTGACAAGGCGGGTCATATGACCACGACAACGATATCAGTGAAGATCGATAACAACAATCCGACAGGCTCCATAACAGCCCCCGTGGTCGGTCAGTTCTTGGAGGGGGCAGGTCTGTTCACCGCACTTGCGTCCGATACTGTGGGGATCGAGATGGTAACGATCACCGTCTTCGGTGCGACACTGGTCATGAGCTACAATTCCGGAACGGGCAATTACGAGTACCGAACGGACACCAGGGTCATCCCTGACGGGACATACTCATTCAACATAACCATCAAGGACATTTCTGGAAAGACCATAAATATCGGACCAAGGACATTCTACATCGATAATAACGTCCCCGTCCTGCGCGTCAACTCACCCACGTCAGGGGACTACCTCGAGGGAATTGAGACGATGGATGTGAATGCCACGGATGTCTTCCTTGACCGCATAGAATATGACATGGACGGAACAGGATGGATAGCGATAGATGTCCCGTTGAACACAACCTTGTTCAGCGATGGTAATCACAAGGTGAACTTCCGGGTGATCGACAAGGCCGGGCATACAACCTCCTCCTTCGTGAACGTAGTGATCGACAACACACTACCGACCGGGACCATAGGATTCCCGGGAACGAACCAGTATGTGGAGGGGACGTTCATCTTCACAGCGACCGCTTCCGACCTGGTGGGGATCAGGTACGTCAATATACTGGTATTCAACAATACTCTTGAGATGAACTACAATTCGGGAACAGGGAGCTACGAGTACCGGATGGACACCAGGTTGATCCCCGACGGGACCTATCAGCTCTATGCTGTGGTCATGGACCTGTCGGGAAAATCGATCCTTATCGGACCAAGAACATTCTTCGTTGACAATCATGCTCCGGTCCTGTCAGTCATTCATCCCGCGGCATGGTCCTACCTTGAGGGTCTCGAGGATATCCAGGTCAATGCAACCGATGTTTTCCTGGACCGGATAGAGTACAACGTTGATGATACGGGTTGGGTGCCCCTTAACATGACCTTCAATACAACGGTGCTGAGCGATGGAACACACACTATCGTTATCAGAGCGATGGACAAGGCTGGACATGCGACCTCGTCCACAGTGAACGTTGTCATAGACAATACCGCCCCCTATGGGGCGATCAACTCTCCTGTAGAATACCAATTCATCCAGGGGATCTACCTTTTCAAGGCCGTTGCATCCGATATCGTTGGGATCAAGTCCGTTAATGTGGGGATCTTCAACACTACTCTGGACATGAACTACAACTCCGGAACGGGATACTACGAGTACCAGACCGACACCTCCCTGACCCCCGATGGCAATTATTCGATCATGGTCTATGTCACCGACCTGTCTGGAAAATCAACTATCGTCGGACCAAGGTATTTCCAGATAGACAATCACTACCCGAAGCTTGAGATCTACAACATCCAGAACGGCATCATATTGAGCGGATCCCATCTTGTGAACTACTCTGTCAACGACACTTTCCTCAAATCAGTGGAGTATGAGGTGGACAACAAAGGCTTCAGGGACATATCCATACCATTCGATACGACATTGGTCGAGGACGGTGATCACACCATTAAGATCAGTGCGAACGACTGGTCCGGTAAGAGCACGGTCATTGTTTTCAATGTGAAGGTAGACAATCTGGGACCGATATGCACCATCAACTCTCCGGTCGAGGGAGAGTTCGTGGAAGGGATCGTGACCATAAGGGTAAGCGCTTTCGATGTGGTCGGCATAGATCATGTTCTGATCAAGGTGTACGATCTGGAATCACGTGTGCCATATAATCCTCTGACCGGATATTATGAATACACGTCAAATACCGTGACCTGGGGCGCTGGTGAGGATGGAGTGAGGAACGTTACAGCCACTGTATACGACCTCACCGGCAAGTCGTTCACCCATGGACCCGTATTCTTCAATGTGGACAATCGACCTCCGACGATCAACATCAATTCTCCACAGGACGGAGAGGTGGTCTCCGATCTGTTCTTCTTCGATGTCGAGAACGGTGACGTGTTCAAGAAAGGGACCGAATACAATATAGACGGTGCTTCCTGGCAGCCGGTATCCATCGGCTGGAATACGGATCTGGTCAATGACGGCCTTCACAAGGTGACCATCAGGGCAACGGACCGTGCCGGACATGTAACACTGGAGACACTCTATGTCTATGTGGACAACAACCCACCGGAGATATCGCTCGCAAGTCCGGCAGAGAACGAGTTCGTGGAGGGAACCTACACCTTCAGGGTGTCTGCCTTCGACGAGGTAGGCATCACCCGGGTGACAATGAACATTGACCAGATCGTCAAGACCCTTTCCTACAATACACAGTCAGGCTACTATGAGTATATCATCGATACCAGGACCCTGGCCGACGGTACATATTCGATCAATGCAACAGCTTTGGACATGGCCGGAAGGTTGGTGACAACGAAGAGCCTTGAGTTCAGGGTGGATAACAAACTGCCGGAATTGATGGTGGAATCTCCCGTGAAGGATCAGTTGATAAGCGGTATATTCGTCGTCAGGGCGACCACGATGGATGAGTTCCCCGGTGCTGTCAGGTATGCCATTGACGGTACGACCTGGTATGATGTCACCACACCCTGGAATTCGACCCTTGTCAACGACGGTTATCATACCATCAGTGTGAAAACGGAGGACAGGTCAGGTCATCAGACCATATTCCATGTCAACGTGGTGGTGGACAACAGTGCTCCCGTGATATCCCAGACCTCGCTGACACCCGGACAGCCCATGGCCGGATTGAAGACCATCAGGTTCTATGCATATGATGCCATTGGTATCGGGGAGGTCATGCTTTCCATAGATGGTACCTCTCCCTTCGAGATCTTCCGCAGTGAAGGGGGTCTCTACTATGAATATATCCTGGATACGCGAACTTTATCGGACGGAGACCATACCATTGCCGTGACAGCATACGATCGTGCAGGGAACCACGATGGGTCCACCTACGGGATCAAGGTGGACAACAGCGGTCCGGAGATCTCCCTGGATTACTATTGGATCGAGGGAGACGAGGAGGTAAGGATCGGAGAGGTCAAGGAGGGCAACTCGGTCGTTTTCCGTGCAACTGTCATCGATCCCTCTGGTGTCAGTCATGTGATGATAAACATAGACTCGCAAGGCTGGAGGGAAATGGCACCCGACTCAAACGAATCAAACCCGGACACGTTCATCCTGTTCTGGCCAACCTCCGGAAGCGAAGGGGGAGCCCATGTATTCCAGATAATGACCGCCGACAAGCTCGGGAACGAAGCCACGAAGTCAGGAATGATCAATGTGAAGGAAAAGAAGGACAGGACCACCTTCGGTGAGTGGATCACCTCGGCACTACCCTTCATCTGGCTGATCCTGTTCATTTTACTTGTGATCGCCATAGGAATACTGGCGTATTTCGGGATACTTACAAAGTGGGCCAGGGGAGAGGGCAGGGTCAAGAAAGAGAAGCCTCCAGTGGAAGAGGGAGAGCTGGATACTTCTCCCGAAGATATACCCGAGACCAAAAGATCGGAGCCTCTGGATATGAAAAAGAAGAAGGGGCAGGAAAGGGAGATCGAGGAATGGGAGGCCGAGGAGGAACAGTGAAGGTCAAAGGTGTGATTTTCCCTTAGGGATATTCATAAAAGAAGTTTAATAAAAGCAGAGGAAAGATGAAGGGGAGGATGGGAGTGAAGTTGATCTTATCGGCCGCCCTGCGGCGGTTCAGGGGCCCCATTTCGGTGGCGGTGGCAGTATTTGCACTCCTCTGTGCATTCACATCGATCCCGTTCCAGGCGGAAGGGAGTGATGCATATACGGGTGGTGGATACCTTTCTTCAAGGGTGTCATCTTCCGTAGATTCCTTCTGGAGATCGGGATCGGACAACGAGCCACGCAATGCTACCGTGACCTTCGCGGTCACAGGAACGGGCACCAAGGGGATAACGCTGGCCCCCCAGGATGTGGTTTTCCTCATGGACCATTCGGGCTCGCTGGAGACATACGACCCGCAGGTCCTCAGGATACTGGCAGCACATGAATATGTGGACAATATGATCGCCCCCTTCGACAGGGCGGTCGTGGCATTCTTTGACAATGATGCCCAGACTGTCAACGACCATCACCTTTCATCAGCATATGCACAGGTCCATGCCGATCTGGAAGCGCTATCAAGGCTGACCCCGCAGGGTCAGACGAATTATCAGGCTGGCATCGAGAAAGCGATCGATGAGTTCGACGGGTTCGGAAAAGAGGAGAATCAGAAGATCATCGTGTTCTTCACGGATGGTGTACCCGACCCTCCCCAGGCAAATGTAACCATCTCCCAGATGGACGAGATCGTGGCAAAGGATATCACGATGTTCACGATAGGTCTCGGTCCGCTTGTTGATGTTGAACTCCTGACCTGGATGGCCGGGTATACCGGGGGCCAGTTCTACAAGGCACAGACGGCCGAAGAGCTCGTGATGATATACCTGAAGATATCCAATCAGTTCTACGATTATACTGCGGGAGCCAATACCACGGTCCAACTGTACCTGCATGAAGATCTCGATTTCATAATGGGTTCGGAGAACATCACGGAAGGATTCGTCTCGAACTTCACTGGGGGCCAGTGGGTTCTCAGATGGGATATCGGAAATATATTCCTGGGGCAGAACTGGTCCGTGAAGTTCCGTATTGGGTCCGAGGATGGGGAGGGGAAGACCAGGGTGTTCGGTGGTCCGAGCAGCCTCAGGTCGAACAGCTGGCTCGGAGAGAACATCACGGACGAGATACCGGAGTTCTACATCACCATAATCCGGTCTCTGCCGCCTCCGCTGCCCCCGCCTCCCCCTGCCCCTCCGCCGATAACTCCTGCCCCTGTCCCGCCGCCTCCATCAGTTCCGGTGGTGGCACCGTCCGTGAACGTTGCCCCGGTCATCACTGCAACACCCAATATAACACCTGT